>JAJKHX010000489.1 GCA_021154785.1 Nocardiopsis sp. | reverse complement strand
GGAGCGCTAGCCAACCCCGAGGCCCCGAACCCCTGGACCCCCGGCGCTCCGCGGAGCGCCGGGGGTCCAGGGGTTCGGGGCCTCGGGGTTGGCTAGCGCTCCCGCACCTGGCCGGTGAACGCGCGCCACGCGGCGGCCGGAACCTTCAGCACCGGGCCGGTACGGTCCTGCGTGTCCCTGATCATCACCTGGCCGGTAGCGGCGACCTCAACGCAGTTGCCCTGAGCCGAATAGGTTGACTTGATCCACTTCAGTGAATCACTCATCGTGATCACTCCTGATGCTATCGATGAAGCGCGCGGACTCTCGCGGCGTCAATGCCCCCGCGCGAAGATGATCGAACATCATGACCAGCTTAGCCATATCGGCTGGTGCCTCGATTATCCTTCCGGCCTCGTATCCCTCTGCGTATCCGACCGGACCGGAGTCGGGCAGCTCGAAGATGGTTACCGGGCCCTGTGACCCGGGACAGTCCTGAGCAGCGAACGGAAAGACCTGCACGGTGATCCTGGGACGCTGCATCAGCTCGGCCAGCCTCGCCAGCTGGCCGCGCATCACCTCCGGCCCGCCGAACGAGGTACGCAACGCGGCCTCACCGATCACGAACCAGCAGAACGGCTGGTCATCGCGTTCTAGTACCTGCTGGCGCAGCATCCGCGCGGCTACGTCGCGCTCTACAGCCTCGGCCGCCAGGTCCGGCCGTCCGCTGCTGATGATCGAGCGCGCATAGTCCGCTGTCTGAATCAAGCCGGTGAAGCATCGCGTATCCCAGTTGTGAATGCGCGTTGCCTGTTCCTCGAAGTGCACGAACGGAGCGAACCACGGCGGGTGAGCTTCCTTGGTTATCCGCGCGTGCGAGCGCACGAAGCTGCCCGGCATGCTCAGCGCTTCGTCGGCTTTCTTGGCGAATTCAAGCGTCGGCGTCCGGTTCATCGTCTCGACACTGGAGACGTGGCTGCCGGAGTAGCCCATGCGCGCGGCCAGCTCGGCGTGCGATAGCCCGTGACGCTCGCGCCATGCGCGCAGCTCTTCGCTGAAGTCCTCCACCGCCGCCGATACCGGTTGCTCACTGGTCACTGGATTCTCCGCACGCTGGCCCGGAATTACTCAGGCTGCCCGCTGAATCGCTCAATCACGGTGGGCACACCGAGGCACTACACACCGTAGCCCGGCCCTGGGATCTTGGATAGCGGATCGCGCCTAGGCGCGCCGGATTCGCCGGGTACGCGATCTCTTCCGAAGCCGCCAGATTCAGCCGTGAGGATTCCGGAGCCAATGACTGCCGAAGCGCCTAAGGCGCCGCATCCGCTGCCCGCTATGACCACTTATGAGCTGAAGGACTACCGGAAGCTTCTGGAACGAGCCCTGGCCGATAAGCAGGTCGGCCAGGCCCCGGTTGCCGCCGACCTGCGGGCGCGGCTCGAGCAGGTCACGGCGGAAGAAGAGCAGCGGCTGCGGATCCGGCGCGGCGAGCGGAAAAGCACTCACAGCTTGTGAGCCCGCCGGTGACGTGTACGGCGCCGTCTCGCTGCGCTGGCAGTTCCAGGCCGCGCCGGTCATCCGCGAGCGCGTCTTCCAGCCATCTGACTCGGGACTACCTGCCCGAGCGCGCCGGCCTCGGGGCCGGTGGGTCGAACCCAACCGCGACCTCCTCGATCTCGACGCGGCCGAGCTTGACAGCCGCCTGCCTATCACCTGATCCCGCCCTCGCTGCCGGGTCGCGGGCAGGCGCACTCACGATGGCCCGGGCCGGCGTCGCCGCGAAGCGCTGAGATCCCTGGAACCGGGGATCGCACTTTGCATACAGTCGTCTATAAACTGGAGAAATTACCCAGCGAACCAGATTCAGGAGGGGGAACTATGTCGCAGGGGGTGGCGATGGCGGCCGTGATCCGGCCTCTGCAGAGGCCGGTGCCGCTACGGCAGTCCGTTTACGATGCGCTGATCGACCTGATCGTGGGCGGTGAGCTGCCGCCCGGGCAGCACATGGTCGAGACCGACCTCGCCCGCCAGCTCGGCGTCAGCCGGCAGCCGATCCGCGAGGCGCTGCACCGCATGGAGGCCGAGGGGTGGGTCGATCTCCGGCCTAGCCAGGGCGCCTTCGTGCACGTGCCCACCGACGCGGAGGTGGATAACCTGCTGGACGTCCGCGCGCTGCTCGAGGCCGAGACGGCCAGGCTCGCGGCGGCCGTCCCGGCCAGCGCCGCCAAGGCGGCCCAGCTGGCCCGGCTCCGGGAGATCTGCACCGAAGGTCAGGACGCCGCCGAGGCCGATGACTTCACCACCGCGGTGTCGGTCAACAACGCCTTCCACGCGGAGATCGCGAACATCAGCGGCAATACGGTGCTGGCCGAGCTGGCCCACATCGTGGGGCGGCGGGTGCAGTGGTACTACCGGATGGTGGCCCCGGAGCGCGGGCACGGATCATGGGACGAGCACCGGGAGCTGATCGGGGCCATCGAGACCGGCGATCGCGGACTGGCCCAGGAGGTGGCTCGCCGTCACACCGAGCGCACTCGTGAGGCCTACCACCAGCCCCGTTAAATGATCCTGGGACGGCAGCCCGCGCACCGCGCGGGCTGCCGTGACCGTTTTAGGCGCTTGTTACCAGATTGCATACACTCGGCAGGCGGGCGTCCGGACACGCGCTGGGCGCCCGGTTTGCACGCATGTGCACCCCCGTCACTTAGTGTGATATAGCACTTACCGTCGGCAAATGCGGCCGGGCGCGACTTGCCGTAAAGCCCGGAATACATCATGCCGGCGCGGCCCGGGCAGTAGCGTGTGTCTCCTGCTCGTACCTCGCGGCCTGGAAATTATCCAAGTAGGTAGCAGAGTGTCGTGTTTGTCGCGATGATGCTGTAGATCATTGACCTGCTGTACGACAGACAGGGGAGTGACCCGGTATATGAGGAGCGGTTCGCCAGCTCAAGATGACGGTAGTTGGCCGTCAGCGCAGCGGCCCCATTCCGATGGGGCCATGGGCAACCCGTCCCGTTTCGGGCCGGGGGCGAGGAGCGAACCGCAGGACGTTCCCGGGGGCTCAGGTACCGGCCGCCGCGAGGCGCGGTTCGGCCCCGAGATCTCCTGGCCGTACGGCTTCCGGCCGCTGGACTCCGAGTCCCGGGAAGTGCTCGAGTCGGCGTACGGCACCGGCCCGCTGAACACCACCGGCCCGCTGAACACCACCGGCCCGCTGAACACCTCGTACGGTTCCGGTTCCGTGTACCAGCCGTCGGTCATGGACGACTACGGCGACCCCGGTTACTCCGACCCTTCGTACGACGGCCCGGGTTACGGCGGCCCGAGCGCTCCGCGCGGCGGTCCCGCCTACCCGGCCGCCCCGGCGCACCCCAGCCGGCCCGGCTCCCCGGGCGGCTTCTCCGGCGGCCCCGCCTCTGCGGCCGGTTCCGGCGGGTCCGGCGCGGCGCGCGGCTTCGGCGGCGACAGCCGTCGCCCGTCAGGTGGCCCCGCTGGGGGCGGAATGCCTGGATACCAGCTTCCCGAGTCTCCCCGCGGCCAGGAAACTCCGCGCTCCGGCTACCAGGCCCCGCCGTCCGGCGGCGACATCTGGCCGGTCACCGGCGCCCAGGAGGCGCTCCCCGACAGCGGCCCGCAGCCGTCCGCGGGCGGCCGTCACGGGTCCCCGCGGCCGGGGCCGGGCGGCTACCCGGAGCAGTGGTACGACAGCCCGCGCCCGGACGACCGGGCGCTGAACGACCGGCGCCCGGACGACCAGCGACTCGGGGACCAGCGACCCGGTGACCAGCGGGCGGCCCGGTCGCCCGATCCGCGGCTCGAGGGCATCACCTACGGCGAGCTGCGCTACGACGACACCGGGAGCTTCGCCGCCGCGGCCTCCGGGCCCGAGCCGGCCGGCGAACTGCTCGACGACGAGTCCTGGTACCAGGAGCTGCGCCGCAGCGCCCCGGCCTACCCGGACAACCCCGCCACCCCGCGCGGCCCGGCCAGCGGGCCCCAGCGCCGGATGGAACCCCAGAACCCGGCGGGTCCCGCCTTCGGCTCGCCGGCCGGCGGTTACCCGCAGCCCGGTGACCGCGCGTCCGGCTCCGGCCCGTCCCGCTGGGACGGCCCGGACCGGCCCCAGATGAGCGCCGGCCCGAACGGGTCCCGCCCGGCCGGGCGCGGCGGCCCCCAGGCTTCCCCGATCTCGGCCGGCCTGGCGAATCCGGCCGCTCAGGGCAGCGGCTTCCTCGGTGCTCCGGTGGCCGCGGCTCCGTTGGCCTCGGTTCCGGTGACTCCGGCTCCGTCGGGCTCGGTCGGCCTGCTCACCCCGCCCGGCGGCAGCCGGGTGGATGTCCTGCGGAACGGCGGCGCGTTCCCGGCGGCTCCGGCCGCCCCGGCTGCTACTCCCGCCGCCCCGGCTACTCCCGCGGCCCCGGCGGCTACGACGGCGACGCGGGCCAGCCACGCGCTGACGGCCCCGGACTCCACGCGCCGGCGGCCCGCCGAGGTCCGGCCCGGCCACGGCCTGGACGGCCCGGGGATCACCGGTTCCTGGCCGACCCAGCCGGTGGCCGACGACGACCTCGAGTCGTACGACGACTTCTGGCGGGACGACGCCGACGAGGAGTACACCGGCCTGTTCGGGGACCGGGAGGCGGAGCACCAGCGGGCCGTCGCCAAGGCGGCGGCCGCGGCCAAGCGCCAGATCGGCCGGCGGCGTGGCCGCAGCAACGACCACCGGCTCTGGTTCGGCCTGGTCGCCGTACTCGTGGTGTTCGCGGCCGTGCTCGCCCTGGTCGTCAAGTTCGAGTTCCTTTCGTCGCACAGCGGGCCCACGCACCGCGTGACTATCCCGAACAAGATCGGCACCTTCACCCGCACGGCGGGCCTGGAGCGCTCGGCCGACCTGAACGCGCTGAAGCAGAAGGTCATCAAGGCGGCGGCGGGGCAGGCCAGCAACGTGGTGTCGGCCGTCTACGAATCCGGGGACTCCGCGGCCGGCAACACCGCGCAGATCATCATGTTCATCGGCGGCCACCTGGCCAACGCCGACCCGGCCGCCTCCATCGCCGGCTTCACGCAGCAGTACAAGGGGGCCAAGGTCGTCAGCGCGGGCCCCGGCGGCGGCCAGGCTGCGTGCGTCCCGGACGGGACCGGCAAGGACGCCGGGGCCGTGTGCGTCTTCTTCGACAACGACAGCTTCGGCGAGGTCCTGTCGCCCACGATGCAAGCCACCGCGCTGGCCAAGGAACTGCAGGTGATCCGCCCGGCCGTGGAGGTCCGCGGCTAGGGCTGGCCCCCGGTCTGCTCACCCGCCCGGGCCAGGGCCCGGGTGATGGCGTGCCGGATCCACCAGGTGGCGTAGCTGGAGAACTTGTAGCCCTTGGCGTAGTCGAACTTCTCCATCGCCCGGATCAGGCCCAGGTTGCCTTCCTGGACCAGGTCCAGGAACGGGCGGCTAGCGTGGCCTCGGCCGCCAGTCCGGCCTCGATCCGCTGAGCCAGTCCGGCCTCCTGCTCGACGCTGAGCCCCGGTATCTCGCTGACTATCTTCAGGTAGTCCCGGACGGGGTCCGCGTCCGCGGGCTCACCCGATGGCGTGCTGGCCTCATTGTCCGGTGGATCGGTCATTTCCCCGCTCGGTTGCCCACTCGTTCGGTCGCCTGCTTTTTGTTGGTCCGCTCGGTAAGCCAGGCCCGGAACCGGGCCCGCCCGGCGGCGGCGTATCCGGCGGTGTACCGCCCGGCCAGGTACTCGCCGAGCGGGGGATGGAAATCGGCCACGAACAGGTCCTGGTGCTCCTGGCGGGGGCCCGCGTCGCTGGTCATGACGCGGCTCCCTGCCCGTTGCCCCGGCTGCCGCCGTCGTGGTTCGCGCCGCCCCCGTTCATGCCGCCCCGGTTCGTGCGACCCTGGTTCGCGCCGTCCTGGCCGAACGGGTAGTACGGGGCCAGGCCGGCGATCAGCTTGCCCCGGGCCGCGTGCAGGTGGGCGTGCACGGTGCCCTCGGCGACGCCGAGAGCGGCGGCGATCTCCCCGGCCCTCATCCGGTCCTGCCACCGCGGGTCCGGACGCACGCGTGGCCGGACAGCCACCGGTCGTGAGCCGCGAAGAAGTCGCTCAGCTCGGCGACGTCACGCGGCGCGAGCCGGAGCCCGCCGCTATCGTCCATGCCGTACCCGTGCCGGTGCGCACCCCATGCCTGTGTAGTCGCGTGCCAGCCGGGAAACCTTTAGCCGGCCGGGTCAGCTGCCCTGCTTGCGGGACCGGAACCGTCGGCGCAGGGACAGCCGGGTCACGGTGAGCAGGACGGCGACCAGCAGCGCGATGAGCCCCGCCACCTGGCCAGTCAGGCCCGGCTTGACGAACGCGATGGCCGCCGAGCTGCGGGCAGGCTCCGCGTTCCGCCTGCCGTCCGACGCGCCGTTACCGGGCGAGGGACTCGGCGTGGCCCCCGGGTTGATCGCGGGGAACAGCCCGGAGGCGTTGCCCGCGCCGATGAGCGAGCTGGAGACGCTGTTCAGGTTCGGTACCGGGCCGAGCGGCAGCGTCGTGCCCGGCGCGGAGGGAACACCCTCCGGCGACGAGCCACCCGGCGAGCCGCCCGGCGCCGCGGCGGCGGCGGTGACGGCGACGGTCTCGGCCGCCGACGGCGGCGTCCACTTGGCCGTGGTGGTGACGCTGGCCGTGGCGGTCAGCCTCACCGAGGTCACCGAGCTGGCGTCATCCGCGACCGGTATCTGCGCGTGCAAGGTCACCGGCTGCTTGTCCGACACGGCGCCGACCCGGCAGCTGGCCGTCCCGTTGCCGTTGGCGCAGCCGCCGGTGAACACGGGCTTCTGGCTGGACGGCTGGGAGGTGAGGGCCACCGTCACGGCGGCGGCCGACCCGTCGTTCTTGACCGAGACCTGCACGATGTAGGCGGCCGACTGCCCGCGCGGCACGCTGGACTGGGAGCGCTGGACGCTCACGCACAGTTCGGGCTGGGGGCCGCTCGCGCTCGGGCTAGGAGTCGCACTGGCGGTTGAGCCCGGGGTCGAGCTCGCGCTCGTGCTCGCGGCGATGTGGGCGGCGAGCGTGGCGCTCACGGTCGCCGAGGCGTTCGTCGAGGCGGTGGCTGAGCTGGTGGCTGTGGCCTTGGCGGACGGTGTGCCGGTGCCCGACGGTGAGCTCGTGCCCGACGGTGAGCTCGTGCCCGACGGGGAGCTCGTGCCCGACGGGGAACTCGTGCCCGACGGCGAGCTGGTGCCTGACGGTGAGCTGGTGCCCGCTGGCGAGCTCGTCCCGGACGGTGAACTCGTCCCGGATGGTGAACTCGTCCCTGATGGT
>JAJKHX010000488.1 GCA_021154785.1 Nocardiopsis sp. | reverse complement strand
TGGGGTTGCGGGCCATGGCCCCACCCTAAGGGAAGCGCCCGACGAACCCCACCGAACGCCGGGTCCGGCGGTTCTCGGGGGCCCGCCGGACCCGGACCCGGACTCGGACCCGGACCCGCCTCGCTGGTCCGGCTAGCCCCGCTCGTCGCCAGGCCCTTAACGTGCCGCCCGATCCCGATCCCGCCCCTCTGCCACCGGATCGATGGAGCATTGAGCCGGTTATCGCCGGATCGATGGAGCATTGAGCCGGCTCGTCCGGCTCGGCCATCGGCTTATGGCCGTCACTGCTGTCCCAGGAGCCGCCAGAACCACCGCCCACCCCTCCGCGCCACGACCCCGCCGGCCCCACGCCGCAACCCCGCCTAAGTCCCAGGCCTCCGCCCCGCCGGCCGTCCGGCCAGCACGGCGCGTTATTGTTCCCCTTACCCCTTTAGGAGACCGCCGTGTATGACTACATCATCGTCGGCGCCGGGAGCGCGGGGTGCGTGCTGGCCGCGCGCCTGTCCGCCGACCCGAGCGTCAGCGTCCTGCTGCTGGAAGCGGGGCCGCCTGACGACGCCGACGAGATCCGTGCCCCGGCCGCGCTGAACCGCCTGTTCCAGACCAGTTACGACTGGAACTACAGCACGGTCCCGCAGCACCGCGCGGGCAGCCGCACGGTCTACTGGCCGCGCGGCAAGACCCTCGGCGGCTCCAGCAGCATCAACGCGATGATCTACATCCGCGGCAACCGGCACGACTTCCGCACCTGGAAAACCGAACACGGCTGCACCGGCTGGGGCTACGAGGACCTCATGCCCTACTTCCGGCGGGCCGAGAACAATTCCCGCGGTGCCAGCCCGTACCACGGTGCCGGCGGCCCGCTGACGGTCAGCGACCCCACGTACAAGTCAAGAGCCTGCGAAGCGTTCATCCAGGCCGCCCAGGAACAGGGCGCCAAGGCCAACGACGACTTCAACGGCCCCCGCCAGGACGGCGTCGGCTGGTACCAGACCACCATCAGGAACGGCCAGCGCTGCTCGGCCGCCACCGCCTACCTGCACCCCGCCATGACCAGAAGCAACCTGACCGTCCACACCGACGCCCTGGCCACGAAGGTGATCTTCGAAAATAACCGGGCCATCGGCGTCGGCTACCTGCACCACGGCGAGCCGAAGACCGAGCACGCCAATGCCGAGGTCATCCTGTCCGGCGGCGCCGTCAACAGCCCGCAGTTGCTGATGCTGTCCGGCATCGGCCCGGCCGAGCACCTGATCGAGATGGGCATCGACGTGGTGGCGGACAGCCGCGGCGTCGGCCAGAATCTCAGCGACCACCCGGTGCTGCCCGTCATCTGGTCCACTCCCAAGGTCCGCGGCCTGTGGGAGAAGGCAGACACTAAAAACTTGCTGCGCTGGCAGCTCACCCACCGCGGCCCGCTGACCAGCAACATCGCCGAGTCGGGCGGCTTCGCCCATTCCGAGCCCGGGCTGCCCGCGCCGGACCTGCAACTGCACGTGCTGCCGGCGCCGTACACCAACCAGGGCCTCGACGATCCCGCCCAGCGAGCCATGACGGTCCTGGTCGGCCTGGTCGACGTGGCCAGCCGGGGCCGGATCAAGCTGCGCAGCGCCGATCCCCGGCACCGGCCGGCCATCGACCCGGGCTACCTGTCGGACGAGCGGGACAGCCGCGCGCTGGCCGCCGGGCTGAAGATGGCCCGGGAGTTCGTCACGGCCCGGCCGATGGCCGAGATCTGCGCCGGCGAGCTGGCCCCGGGCCCGCACGTCCGCTCCGACGCCGAGCTCCTGCAGTACGTGCGGAACAGCGTGGTGACGATCTACCACCCGGTCGGCACCTGCTCGATGGGCGGCGAGTCGCGGTGGAACACCGTGGTCGATCCGGAGCTGAGGGTCCGCGGCGTACAAGGGCTCCGGGTGGTCGACGCCTCGGTGATGCCGGTCGTGCCGCGCGGGAACACCAACGCCCCCACGATCGCGATCGCCGAGCGCGCCGCCGACCTCATCGCCGGCCGCGCCCCGCTGGCCGCCGCCGATCCCGCCGACCCCATCGACGCCATGGTGACCGCGGCCGGCTAAAACAGCGGCCGGCTAAACCCGGTAAGCGCGACCGCCGCGGCCGGTACAACCGCCCGTGCAGCAACGTCATCAACGTGACGATCCGCCGCATGTCCTTGTCGGTCCGCCCGAACGACGTCAAGTTCAGAGGCGGCTTCATCCGCTGCCGCGTAATGGCCTTAGGCCGGCAGAACTCGCGCAGCCCGTCGGCCCCGTGAATCCGCCCGAACCCCGACTCGCCCACCCCGCCGAACGGCAGCGCCGGCACGATCGCGAACCCCAGCACCGAGTTCACCGAGGTCATCCCGGTCCGCAGCGACCGCGCCGCCGCCATGGCAGCCGAACGGTCCCGGCTGAACACGGCCGACCCGAGCCCGTACCGCCCCGCGTTGGCGAACGACACGGCCTCACCCAGGTTCGCCACCGGTGTCACCGTCACCGTCGGACCGAACGTCTCCTCCGTCACCGCCGCCGAATGCTCCGGCACCTCGGTCAGCACCACCGGCCGCACGTACGGCGCCGCCACCGCGTCCGGCCCCCCGACCGCGGAACGACCGCCCCGGGCCAGCGCGTCGGCCACGTGCTTGGCCACCGTCTCCGGCTGCGACGGCAGCGTCATCGGCCCGTACGAGGCTTCGCCGTCGAATCCCGGCCGCAGGTCGGCGACCTTAAGAGTCAGCCGCTCCATGAACGAGTGGTACACCGAGTCGGCCACGTAGACGCGCTCGATCCCGATGCAGGTCTGCCCGGCGTTGGACATCGCCCCCCAGGCGGCGGCGTCGGCGGCCGCCTCGAGGTCGGCGTCGGCCGCCACCAGCAGGGCGTCCTTGCCGCCGCACTCGGCCAGCACCGGGGTGAGGGTGTCGGCCGCGGCCGTCATCACCTTGCGCGCGGTGGCCGCCGAACCGGTGAAGGCGATCTTGGCCACGCCGCTGCGGGCCAGCGACTCACCGGTCGAGCCGCCCCCGGTGATCAGCTGCAGCACCGGCTCGACGTCCCCGAACACTTCCAGCGCGGAGGCGAACGACCGGACCAGCCAGGCTCCGGTGGCCGGGGTCAGCTCGGATGGCTTGAACACGACCGCGTTCCCGGCCGCCAGCGCGTACGCGATCGAGCCGACCGGGGTGAAGACCGGGTAGTTCCACGGCCCGATCACGCCGATCACGCCCAGCGGCTGGTACTCCACCGTGGCGGCCTGATTCAAAGCCGCGAGCCCAGGATGCACCCGGCGCGGGCGCAGCACCTTGCGGGCGTGCCGGGCGGCCCAGTCGACGTGCACGATGGCCAGGATGATCTCCAGCCGGGCGTCGTCCAGCGGCTTGCCGGTCTCCTCGTGCACCAGCTGCGCCAGCCGGCCCAGGTACCTGGTCAGGTGCGACTTCCAGGCGAGCAGCCGCAGCCGCCGCCCGTTCCAGTCGAGCCCCGCCCACCACGCCGCGGCCTGGCGGGCCTGGTCCACGGCGGCCTCTACCTCACGGCGCCCGTGTACGGGGAAGGTGGCCAGCACTTCCCCGGTCGCCGGATTGACTGTCTCAAGCATCGCCTGACCAGTAAAGCACTGGCGCTGGCGAGATAGCTACGCTGGGGTTCGTGCCGCCTCACCCGTACGTCCTGCTGTCTTGCGCCACGTCGGCCGACGGCTACCTGGACGACGCCAGCCCGCGGCGGCTGATCTTGTCCGGACCCGCTGACCTGGACCGGGTGGACGAGGTCCGGGCCGGCTCGGACGCGATCCTGGTCGGCGCGAACACGGTTCGCACGGACGACCCGCGGCTGCTGATCAGGGACCCGCGCCGCAGCGCCCGCCGGACCGCCCGCGGCCTGTCCGCGCACCCGGTCCGCGTCACCCTCACCGCCACCGGCGACCTGGATCCGGCCGCCCGTTTCTTCGCTCCGGGTGCGCTCCGCCTCGTCTACTGCGCCACCCCCGCCCTCGCCGCCGCCCGCGCCCGGCTGAAGGAGGTCATGACCGGAGAGCAGGGCGCCGTGCTCATCGACGCCGGCGACCCGCTGTCCCTCCCGCGCATCCTCGAAGACCTTTCCACCGAACGGGGTATCCGCCGCCTCCTGGTAGAAGGGGGAGCCCAGCTCATCGGCGCCCTCCTGGCCCAGGGCCTCGCCGATGAGCTGACGGTGGCCGTGGCCCCCTTCTTCGTGGCCGACCCGGCTGCTCCGCGCCTCGACCTCCCCGGCCCCGCCCCCGCTCTGCCCTCTCCCGCTGACCCCATGACGCTCGCCGAAACTCACCGCGTCGGCGAGATCGCCGTGCTGCGCTACCTGCTCGGTCCCGGCGGCCCCGATCACCGGTTCCTGCGCTGGGCCGTCGAGCTGGCCCGCCTCTGCCCGCCGTCGGACTCCGCGTTCTCGGTCGGCGCGGTGATCGTGGCCGAGGACGGCGAGGTGCTGGCCACCGGGTTCTCGCGCGAGCAGGAAGATCAGGACCACGCCGAGGAAGTAGCGATCCGTAAGCTGACACGGGGCAGGCCGGGACCCGATCCCCGGCTGCGGCACGCCACCATCTACAGCTCGCTGGTGCCCTGCGGCGCGCGCGCCTCGCGCCCGCTGACCTGCGTGCAGCACATCGTCGCGGCGGGCATCCCGCGGGTCGTCTTCGCCTGGCGCGAGCCCCGGCTGTTCACCGACGGCGAGGGCGCCGAACAGCTCCGCGCCGCCGGCGTCGCCGTCACCGAAGTGCCCGAACTGGCCGCCCGGGCCCGGGCGGTGAACGCCCATCTCGTCGCGTCCGGCACCTGAGCCCTGCTTTCCGCTTCCTGGCCCTGGCCCTGGCCGTCTCCGCGATGGCATTCAGCTGAGGCCGAGCCCGCGCCGGCCGGTGTCGTTGAGGTCGCCGGGCTGGAAGCGGCCGGACCAGTCGCGCTCGTAGTGTTCGGCGGGGAAGTCACCGGGGCTGGAGCCGGTGCGGAAGGCGTCCCGGACGCTGGCGGCGTACCGCTCGTTGCGAGGGCACCAGGGCGCGGCCGGGATGTACATGACGTTGCCCCAGCCTTGCTGGTTCCGGACCGGGGCGACGCTGTGGATCATGTCGCAGTGCCACCAGACGGAATCCCCGGCGCGGACGTCGGGGATGCCGCTGAGGGCCCCCAGCAGCGGTGAGTGCCACTGCTGGCTGGCCGGGAAGACCTGGTTGACGGTGACGCCGCACATGTCGTCGTCGGGGACGTCGGCGAGCAGCGGGCGCAGCATCAGGTAGGCCATCGCCCCGGGGATCGGGACGGTATGCAGGACGCCCTGGTCATGGGCCATGTCGGACAGCGCGGTCCAGCCCTGGAAGGTGCGGAAGGCCGAGCACATGGTCGTGCCGGGGTACTGGGGCCCGGTGGTGCGGTAGGCGGCGTCCCAGGGGTCGTACTGCTCCACGGTGCCGTCGAACAGGTGGCGGAAGGCCTGCTGGCAGGCCTGGGTCATCCACAGGTCGAGGTTGCCGGGGTCGAGGTGGGCGCCGAGGCCGCCGGAATCGGCGCCCGGCGGCCGACGGCGGATGCGGTCCGGGTACATCGAGTCCCGGCCGGGGTCGAACCACCGCACCCCGCCGGACTCGTGCTTCCAGTAGCCGTTCAGGAACGCCTGCACCCGCGCCATCCGGTCGCTTTGCCGGGCCTGCATCTGGGCGGGCGACCAGTAGACGGGGTAGATCTCCGGCCGGGATCCCACGGTGCCGAAGAAGTCATCGCCGGGGCCGCGGTAGTTCTCGAAGAACCCGTTGCCCTCGGTGTAGCCGACGATGCCGCGGTCCCAGGTCAGGGCCTGGTCCCGGCTGAAGTGCCCGCGCACGACCAGGCAGCCGCGCCGCCGCAGCCGGTCCCGCGCGGCGGCCGGGACCGTCCCGGCCTCGATGTCCGCATAGTCGATGACCGGCCAGATCGTCTCGCCGCGCTCCCGCGCGGCGGTGATCTCGCCGGCCTCGTGCTCGATCTGGTCCCGCACCACGGCGAAGACGTCCTCGACGGTGCGGCCCGACGCGGCGATACGAGCCCGCAGGGCCGCCTTGACCTGCCGGATGGCGTCCGGGAGATCGGCCGGCGGCTGTTCCCAGTGCGGCAGTGCGGGCAGCTTCCCGTTCAGCGGGACGGGCGGCCCGGCGGTCGGCGGGGCGGTGGGCGGCGCGGGGCGGGACGGCACGTCAGGACTCCTTCTAGTCAGCTCTCCTTACTTGTAAAACAGTAAGCCGGGCCGATCTTCTAGTCAAGACTCCTGCCTAGAATGGGCCCGTGGATCCCGCCGAGCCCTCGCCCGCAGTTCCCGTAAGGCCCTCGCTGGAGCTGCTGCGTTCGCTGACCGACGAGCATGTCCTGCGCGCCCTCATGCGATCGCCGCGGCTGACGCGGGCCGAGCTGGCCGCCGAGACCGGCA
>JAJKHX010000487.1 GCA_021154785.1 Nocardiopsis sp. | reverse complement strand
GTCGGAGAACCCGGACCGCCTGGTGCTGGCGGACCTGCCCGCGGACGAGCCGGAGACCGCGGCGGCGCTGAGCCTGCTGGCGCGGGCGCTGGCCTCGGATGAGCCGGAACTGGCCCTCCGCGGCCGGACGGCGTACGCGCGGCGCCTGGTCCATCCGGCGGGCGGGCTGGTGCCGCCGGGCGGCGGGCGGCCGTGGCGGCTGGAGACCACGGGTACCGGCACGCTGGACGGCCTGACCCTGACGGTCCGCGCCGAGCTGGCCGGTCCGCTCGAGGCCGGGCAGGTGCGGGTCGCGGTCCGCGCGGCCGGGCTGAACTTCCGCGACGTGGTGGTCGCGCTGGGTATGATCGCCGGTCCCGAGTCCGGCGCCGGGGTCCTGGGCAGCGACCTCGCCGGGGTGGTGCTGGACACCGGGCCCGGCGTGACCGGCCTGGCGGCCGGGGACCGCGTGCTCGGCCTGGCGGCCGGCGCGTTCGGGCCGGTTGCGGTGACCGACGCGCGGCTGCTCGTGCCGGTCCCCGACGGCTGGTCGTTCGCGCAGGCCGCGTCGGTGCCGTCGGCGTTCGCCACGGCCTGGCACGCGCTGGTCGACCTGGCCGGGGCCCGGGCCGGGGATAAGCTCCTGGTGCACGCGGCGGCCGGCGGGGTCGGCATGGCCGCGGTCACGATCGCCCGGTACCTCGGCGTGGAGGTCTACGGGACCGCCTCGCCCGGCAAGCACGCCGTCCTGGCCGCGCTGGGCCTGGACCAGGCGCACATCGCCTCGTCCCGGGACGCGGGGTTCGAGGCGGCGTTCCTGGCCGCCACCGGCGGTTCCGGCGTGGATATCGTGCTGAACGCGCTGGCCGGCGAGCTCACCGACGCGTCCTTGCGGCTGCTGCCGGGCGGCGGGCCGTTCATCGATATGGGCAAGACCGACATCCGTGACCCGGGCCGGGTCGCCGCGGACCACCCCGGCGTGGCCTACCAGGCCTTCGACCTGGGCTGGGCGGGCCCGGGCCTGATCGCGCAGATCCTGACGCAGGTGACGGACCTGCTGGCGGCCGGGGAGCTGGCCGTGCCGCCGGTGCGGTGCTGGGACGTGCGGCGGGCGCCGGAGGCGTTCCGGTTCATGAGCCAGGCCCGGCACACCGGCAAGATCGTGCTGACCGTCCCGCCCGACCCGGCCGCCCCCCGGAAGGTCGGGACGGTGCTGGTGACCGGGGGGACCGGGGTGCTGGGCGGGCTGGCGGCCGGGCACCTGGCCGCCACCGGGCGGGCCCGGTCCCTGCTCCTGGCCTCACGGTCCGGACCCGAAGCTCCCGGTGCCGCCGGGCTGGCCGCCGACCTGGCCGGGCGGGGCGCCGAGGTGCGGGTGACGGCGTGCGACGCGGCCGACCGTCCCGCCCTGGCCGGGCTGCTGGCCCGGACCCGGCTCACCGGGGTGGTCCACGCCGCCGGAACGCTCGACGACGCGGTGACCGGGGCGCTGACCCCGGAGCGGGTGGACGCGGTGATGCGGCCCAAGGCCGACGCGGCCTGGCACCTGCACCAGCTCACGGCGGGCATGGATCTGGACGCCTTCGCGCTGTTCTCCTCGGCTGCGGCCACCTTCGGCAATCCGGGGCAGGCCAACTACAACGCGGGCAACGCGTTCCTGGACGCCCTGGCCGCGACGCGCCGGGCGGCGGGCCTGCCCGCGACCTCGCTGGCCTGGGGTCTCTGGGCCGATGTCAGCGGCCTGACCGGCACCCTGAGCGCGGCCGACCGGGCCAGGATCGCGCGCAGCGGAGGCAGCGCGCTGTCCGCGGCCGACGGCCTGGCCCTGATGGACATGGCCCTGGGCCGGGACGAGGCCCTGCTGATCCCGGTCCGGCTGGACGTGGCCGGGCTGGCCGCCCGGTACCCGGGCGGGGAGGTGCCCGCGCTGTTCGCCCGCCTGGTCACGGTCCGGCGCCCGGCCGCCGCGGCGGACACGGACGCGGGTACCGGCGCGGGCGAGCCCGCGGTGCGGGACCGGCTGTCCGAGGCGGGCGAGGACGGGCAGGAACGCGTGCTGACCGACCTGGTCCGGGCCGAGGCCGCCGCGGTGCTCGGCCATCCCTCGCCGGAGGCGATCGGACCCGAGGCCGGGTTCCTCGAACTCGGACTGGACTCGCTGACCGCGGTCGAACTGCGGAACCGGCTCAGCAAGGCCACCGGACTGCAGCTGCCCGCCACCGCGGCGTTCGACTACCCCACCCCGCTGGCGCTGGCCGGCGAGCTGCGCGCGCAGCTCACCGTGGCCGGTGCGCTGGCCGCCGGGCCGGCGGTCAGCGACGGTGCGCCACCGAAGGCAGCTGACGAGCGCCGGTACACCGTAGCGGCGGACGCGGCCGGCCCGGCGGACCGCGCGGAGGCGGCCCCCTTCCTCGGCGGGCTCTACGCGCAGGCGGCCCGGATGGGCCAGGCGCCGCAGCTCATGCGGCTGGTCCAGGGCCTGGCCGCGTTCCGCCCCGCCTTCACGGGCCCCGGGGACCTGGGCGGCATTCCGCGGCCGGTCCCGGTGTGCCACGGCCCGGCCGCGCCCGGCCTGGTCTGCCTCCCGTCGTTCGTCGGCGGCCCGCAGGAGTACGCGCGGTTCGCCGCCGGGTTCCGCGGGATCCGCCCGGTGTCGGTGATCCCGGCGCCGGGGTTCGCCGCCGGGGAGCCGCTGCCCGCCTCGGTGGCCGCCCTGATCGCCGTGCACGCGCAGAACATCCGGGCCGGCGCCGACGGCACGCCGTTCGTCCTGGCCGGGCATTCCACCGGTGGCCTGGTCGCGCACGCCTTGGCCGCTCACCTGCACGAGGCCGGCCTGCCGCCGGCGGCCGTGGTGCTTCTCGACACGTACCCGCCCGCCCGGACCGAGATGTCCGACATGATCCTGTCGACGCTGCCCCGCGTGGTGCTGGCGGGCAGCGGGCAGCCCGACGACGCCGGGGAGGACGCCTGGCTCACCGCCATGGCGCACTATTTCTGCCTCGACTGGACCGCCATGAGCCGGACGGACCTGCCCACCCTGCTGGTCCGGGCGCAGCAGGCCCGGGGCGGCTCAGCGGCCCCGGAATTCTCCTGGGCGCTCTCCCGCCGGCTCACCGTCATCGACGTGCCCGGCGATCACTTCACGATGATGTCGGAGCACGCCGCCACCACCGCCGAGGCCGTCACCGGCTGGCTCGCTACCTTGTGAAGAAATCCTGTGAAGAAGGCATGGCCACCCCGGTCCCGCCCGCAGCAAACCGCCGGGCCGCCCGCGACGGGTGGCCCGGCGGCTGGCCGGGATGAAGCGAGATCAGGCCCGGACGGAGATCGGCGTGAGCGGGCCGTCGGGAACCGGATCCGGCTTCTTCACGGTGAAGGCGCACTGGCCGGACGCCCGGCCCCGGACCCGGTTCGGGGTACCGGCGAAGCCGAACTGGGCCGCCGGGCTATTGGCGGCGCAGGCGAGGTCACCGCTGACCCGGTTTCCGGCGATCGAGTCGGCGGTGGAGTCGGCCAGCGTGTTGCCCTTGACGGTCACGTCCCCGCGCACCGTGTTCCGCATCGCCCCCAGCCAGCAGGACTGCACGGCGGTGTAGGTCAGGTCACCGCCGATGGTGTTGTCCTCGGCGTCGACGAAGGCCGGCGAACCGAGGGCCGCGAAGATCCCGGGAAATGGCGGGTCGCAGGTTACCCCGCCGCCCCCGCCGGTCACCCGGACGTCGCCGTTGACCGTGCTGGCCAAGATGACGACCCCCAGCGCCTGCGACGCCCGGATGTCACCGGCTACCCGGCCCTGGGCGGTGCCGTCCGGATCGTCGGCGCAGGGCCCGTACGTCGGCTCGCAGCCCAGCGCCAGGACCCCGCCGGATCTCACCGTGACGTCACCGCGCACGGTCAGGCTGGAGGCGCCCGATCCGGCTACGTCGTTGTGGGCGTAGGTGGCCCCCACCGCCGCGTCGGGCGCCACGATCAGGTCTCCGTTGATCACGGCCGCGCCGCTGTCGACGATGCACAGGCCGGTCACGGTGACGTCGCCCCGGTAGGTACCGGCCAGGACGCCCGGTGACTGCAGCGTGCCCGTGCAGGCCTGGCCGGACCCGGCGGCGTGCACTGCGCCCGCGCCCAGGACGACGGCCCCGGGCACCAGCGACAAGACCGCCGCCAGCCGTAGGATTTTATGCATGAATTTCTCCCGACTTCAGTGCCGCTATGTCTGTCGTAAATTCGCGGAATGCGAGAATTAGCGGACGGGCCCCTTATGCCGAGAATTGTAAATGGACGGCTCGGCCGCTGGCCAGGACGCCTGGAGCCGTGATCAGATACGGGTATTAAAGGCGCTCCGGGCCGTTACGACTTGGTTCCGGTGATGAGCCGCTCGCGGTTCATCAGGGGGGACACGACCCGCCAGCCCAGGCTGTCCATGATCAGCAGCAGGACGAAGAAGGCGGCGGCGACGTGGATCGTCGCCCGGAGCCCGCCGACCGCGATCGTGGTGGTCACGACGATCGTGGGGAGGCTGGCCAGGATGCTGAGCTGCTGGGCCACCCGGGTGTCGTTCGACCGGGTCGAGATCGCGATCGCGACCCAGATCGACAAGGCGGCGATGAGCGGCGTGAACACCAGCTGGGCGAGCACCTCGGGGCCGTGCAGGACGGCGGCGGTCACGGCGGGCTGGGCCAGCAGCTCGATGGCGGCGACGAAGATCCCGAACACTCCGTACGAGACGGCCAGCGCGGGCACCAGCACGGCCAGGGCCTTGCCCAGGAGAAGCTCCTCGGCGCGGATCGGGGTGGTGAGCACCGGCTCGAGCGTGCCCTGCTGGCGCTCCCCGGCTATCGAGTAGGCGGCGATGGCCGCCGGCACGAGGGCCGGGATGCCCAGCATGTAGACCAGCGGCTGTCTCTGCGCCAGCGCGCTGGCCGACGACGAGGGCAGTGCGAAGATCTCGACGATCGGGTAGACGGTGAAGAACAGCGGGAAGACCGCCATCGACGCGATGATCTGGCGGTTGCGCCGGAACTCCCTGAGTTCCTTGCGGAAGATCGCCCGGATGCGCGTCCTGCTCACGGTCACGGGTGGTTCGCCTCCAGTTCCGCGTCCTGGTTGACCAGCTCGAGATAGACATCCTCGAGCGAGTGCTGTGACGAACCGATGGATAGCACGTCGGCGCCGGCCTGGACCAGGGCACGGGTGACCGCGGGCGCCGCGACGGCCGGGTCGTCCACGGTGACGACGTAACCGCCCGGGCCGTCCGGGCGCCAGCCGTTGACGGCGGGCAGGCCGCCGAACAGGCGGTCCGGGTCGGCCAGCGGGGCGAGCGTCCTGACCGTGAGCGTCTTGGCGAACAGCCGCTCGCGGAGCTCATCCGGCCGGCCGATCGTGCGCAGGGTCGTGTTCAGGATGGCGACCCGGTCGCACAGCCGCTCGGCTTCCTCGAGCCGGTGCGTGCTGAGGAAGATGGTGACGCCGCGCTGGCGCAGGTCGTCGATCAGCTCGTGGACGTCGCGGGCGGCGACCGGATCCAGGCCGGACGTCGGCTCGTCGAGGAACAGCACCTGCGGATCGGACAGCAGCGCCCGGGCCAGGGCGACCCGCTGGCGGAGCCCCTTGGACAGCGAGCCGCACGGGTCGCCGGCCCGGTCGGTCAGCTTGACGGCCTGCAGGGCGCGGCTGATGCGCTCGCCCGGGTCAGGTGCCTCGTAGAGGCCGGCGAAACATTCCAGGTTCTCGGCCACGGTCAGCCGCAGATACAGGCCAGGCGCCTCGGGCATGACCGCGATCCGGCGGCGGATCTCCACTTCGTTTCCCGGCGTGAGCGGCAGCCCCGCGACGGTCGCCGAGCCCGAGGTCGGCGTGAGGAGGGTGCCGAGGGTCCGCATGGTCGTGGTCTTCCCGGCGCCATTCGGCCCCAGGAATCCGAACACCTCGCCGTGACCGACCTCGAAGGAGACGTCGCTGAACGCGATGCGGGCGCCGAAGCGCTTGGTCAGGTGGTCGGTAGCGAGCGCCGGTCCGCTCTTCGCCACGTCCGGGGCCGTTTTCCGGTTCAAGGTCACCAAGCCTTCACCTCGCCTGTCGGACAATCCCCGCGACTGACGACAGATTCTACCGCAGCGCGGCCCGGTCATAAATACGTGAACTGCCTGCGGTTATCCGGATAAACGCACATCATTGCGGTGGCGTCCCCGTAATTGCCGGTCGGATTTCCGCCGGTCAGGTGTTATTCCCCAGGTCAGAGCGCTATTCGGTGCGGGCTCCGGATCCTGGGTTGGCATGAGAATGACGCCGGTGAAAGATTGCCTGGCTTCGGAAAGGCGATAACACGTCGGCGTTCAGCCGCCCTCACCGCGATACCTGCGGTTTTCCGGTCCCGACTCCAGATTGGCGGAAAATGGCTATCAGCAAGAACGGCACCGGGCCCGTCTCTCGCGTCATGCTCTCCATCAGGCCCGCGACCGCGGCTCACCAATCCCCGCCCGGTCCGGGCCTGCCGCCGCTGGCCCTGCGGCCGGTACTGGCCCTGGCCGCGGCGGTCACCATCGTCCTCGTGGCCCTCGGCGGCCGGTACGGATACCACGGCGACGAGCTGTATTTCCTCCAGGCCGGCCAGCATCTGGCCTGGGGCTATCCGGACCAGCCGCCGTTCGTCCCGCTGGTCGCCCGGCTCATGTCCGGCCTGGACCCCGGGTCGCTGGTGCTGCTGCGGCTGCCGGCCGCGCTGTCCGCCGGCGCGCTGGTGCTGCTGACCGCCCTGCTCACCCGCGAGTTCCGCGGCGGCCGGGCGGCGCAGCTGCTGGCCTGCGCGGTGACGGCGGCGGCGCCCCTCATCGCGACCATGTACGGCCTCGGCACGGAGGGCTTCGACCTGCTGTTCTCCGTGCTGCTGGGCTGGCTCGTGGTCCGCATCCTGCGGACCGGTGAGCCGCGGGGATGGCTGGGCGTGGGCCTGATCGCCGGGGCCGGCCTGCTCGACAGCGACCTGGTCGCCTTCCTCATGTGCGCCGTGGTGGCCGGGCTGGCCATCGCCGGGCCCCGGTGGCCGCTGCGCTGTGGCTGGTTCTACGCCGGCGGCGCGGTCGCGCTGGCCCTGTGGGCGCCCTACCTGGCCTGGCAGGCCAGCCACGGCTGGCCCGAACTGGCCGTCGCGCACTCCATCGCCGCCGGGGGCAGCGGGTCCTCGGCCCCGTGGTGGGACATCGTGCCCGGCCAGCTGGACCAGGTGCCGGTCTGGTTCGCCCCGGTCTGGATCGCCGGACTGGTCCGGCTGCTGCGGGACGGCGAGCTGCGCCCCTACCGGGCCGTCGGCGTCGCGTTCGGAGTGCTGGCCGTGCTGTTCATGGCGACCGGCGGCAAGCCTTATTACCTGGCCGTCATGCTCCCGCTGCTGCTGGCCGCCGGCGCCCAGCCCGCGATGGACTGGATCGGCCGGGCGCAGCCGAGGCTGCGGCGCGGGCTGCTCGCCGCCGGGCTGGTGCTCAGCGTCGCGATCCTCCCGGCCAGCCTGCCCATCTTGCCGGTCACGGCGCTGCGCCACTCGCCGTTCCCCGTCAGCTACGACACCAGCGCGACCATCGGCTGGCCCGCCTACGTCCGGGAGATCGCCCGGGTGTACCACTCGCTGCCGGCCGCGCAGCAGGCCGCGGCCGTCATAGTGACCAGCAACTACGCCGAGGCGGGGGCGGTGGACCGGTTCGGGCCGGCCTACCGCCTGCCCGCCGCCTACAGCCCGGAGACCGGGTTCTGGTACTGGGGGCCGCCGCCCGCATCGAAGACCGTGGCCATCATCGTCGGCGCCGACCAGGCCCAGATCGGGTTCTGCGGGACGGCCCGGGTCGCCGCCAGCCTCGACAACCGCGTCGGTGTCGGCACCGCCGAGCAGGGCAAGCCGGTCTGGATCTGCACCCAGCTGAAGCAGAGCTGGGCGCGCATCTGGCCGCGGGTGCGCTACCTCGGCTGACCCGGACAGGCCGGTTCCGCGTTCAAGCGACGCGATTCCGCAGCTGAACATGGGAGCGGCTACCGGCTCAGGGTCCTGATCCGCGTCTGCCTGGCCACGATGCTGACCGTGCGGAGCGTCGGCTTGCGGATGATCTGGGCCAGCTGGCTGAGGAACTCCTCGGGACCGCCCTCGACCACCGACCGGTTCACCTCGTCGATCATGGACAGCATCAGCATGGAGCTGCCGCCGAGCTCGCGGAAGTCGGTCTGCTCGTCGATGAGGTGCGGGTCTAGCTGCAGTGCCCGGGCCCAGATGTCAGCGACCGCGCTGGTGATCGCGTCGCGGCCCGCGGCGGGGGCGCCGGGGCGGTCCCCGGCGCTGGCCTGGTCGCCGGCCGTTTCGCCGAACGGGTCGGGCAGCCGGCGCGGGTCGGTCTTGCCGTTGGCGGTGCGGGGAATCTCAGGCACGGTGATGATCGCGGCCGGGACCATGTACCGGGGCAGCCGCCCAGCCAGGAACTCCTTCAGGGCCGCCGCGGCGACACCGGAGTCGCCCGTGACGTACGCGCACAGCTCCTTGTCGTGGCGGCCCGGGCGGCTGCGGGCGATCACGGCCGCCTCCCGGACGCCGGGGTGCTCTTCCAGCGCCTGGGCTACCTCGGCGGGCTCGATCCGGTGGCCCGCCACCTTCACCTGGTCGTCGGCCCGGCTGATGAAGGCCAGCTCGCCGGCGGGCAGCAGGCGCGCGATGTCGCCGGTGCGGTAGACGCGGGTGCCGTCGGCCAGGCAGACGAAGCGCTGCCGGGTCAGGCCCGCCCGGCCGAGGTATCCGCGGGCCACCTGGACGCCGCCGACGTAGGCCTCGCCGGGCTCGCCGGGCGGCACGAACCGGCCCTGCGGGTCCAGCAGGTAGACCGTGTTGTTGTCCATGGGCCGGCCGAATGGCACGCCGGCGTCGGTGTCCTGCCCGGGGTCGAACTCATGGGAGGTGTTGACGATGGTCGTCTCGGTCGGGCCCCACTGGCACAAGATCCGGCACTGGGGCCCGAAGATATCCAGGGCCCGTATCGCGGTGGCCCGGCGCAGCAGCTCGCCCGCGGTCATGATCACGCGCATGGCGGAGCGGCGGACGCCGGACTGGTTGATCATCTCCAGGTGCGACGGCGTGATCGCCATCGCGGTCGCGCCATCGTCCTCCAAGACCTCGCGCAGCGTGACCGCGTTCACGTCGCGGACCGGGAGCACGGCGCCGCCGTTCAGCAGCGGCAGGTAGATCGCGCAGCCGGCCATGTCGAAGGAGATCGAGGCGACCAGCGGCATCCTGGCGCTGCCGTCGATGCCCGCCTCCCTGGTCGCCCAGTGCACGTAGTTGACCAGGCTGCGGTGCTCGATCTCGACGCCCTTGGGCGCGCCGGTCGAACCTGAGGTGTAGATGACGCAGGCCAGGTCGTCCGGCTCGCCGTCCACGTCCTGCCACCCGGGCGCCACGAGCGGCAGGGTGTCCAGGCCGATGCCCGGGCAGCCGGGCGGCAGGCAGTCGCGCTGCCCGGCCGGCGGCTCGAGCAGGCATGCCGCCGCCCCGGCGTCGGTGAGCAGCTGGGTGATCCGCGCGTCGGGATAGCTGGCGTCGAGGGGCAGGTAGGCCGCGCCGGCCTTCAGGATGCCCCAGATGGCCGCGATCGCGGCGGGCGTCCGCCCGGCGACCAGGCCGATCAGGTCGCCGCGGCCGATGCCGCGAGCCTGCAGGGCGGCGGCCACGGCGGCCGCGCGGCCGTCGAGCTCGGCATAGGTCAGCTCGCCGTCGGTGCGGCTGCGGACGGCCAGCGCGCCGGGTGTCCGGACCGCCTGGCGGGCAAACAGCCGGGTGAGCGTCTCCGGCACCACCGGGCGGCCGGTGAGGTTACCGTCCCAGCTGCGGTGGGCGCGCGGTGAGAGATATTCCTCGATGTGGTCGAGCAGGGCCTCGGCGCGTCCGGCCACACCGGGGCCGTCCCGCCAGGTGAGGGTGAGCTCGGTCCGGCCGCGGCTCTCGAGTATGTCGAGTTCCGGGGCGAAGCTGACCGCCCCCAGGCAGTAGCACGAGGTCGCCGCGAACTCGTCGGTGCTGAGCTCATCCAGGTCAACGGCACCCAGGTGGGAGACGCCCGCGACGAACTCGGCGAGCCGCTTCTCCCAGACCGTGTCGTGGTTCTGCCGGGCCAGGTTGTCCAGCCACCGGCGCATCTCGCGCATGAACGGCACCGACATGGTGAGCGCCGCCGGGTCGCCCCGGTGGGCCAGGAACTGGAGCTCGCCCAGTCCGGTGAGCAGCTTGGCGTCCACGTCGGTCCAGCTGTCGTCCCGGCCGACGTAGACCTTCACGTGCCCGGTGACTCCGGCCGTGGTCCGCAGGCCGGGCAGGAACTCGCGCATGTCTACCGGCATGCCGACGAGGCCCTCCCCGCCCTCCGCGCCGTACGCCGTCACCAGCCGCGCGATCTTCGCAGAAACCCCCAGGTGGATGCCGTCGATCGTGCGACGGCGCCACAGGGTCCGACGGGGGCCGCTGGGCACCGTGCCCATCACCGACCGCCACTTGTGCTCATTGGGGCCGGTGCGCGGCGGCAGCCCGATGTTCAGCCGGGCGGCGATATCGGCCATGACGTCCTCGTGGGTCAGCCGGGAGTCGGCCGGCTCGACGGCCTCACCGCGCAGGGCGCGGAAGATCTCCCGCTGCCACAGCATGACGCCGCGGCCGTCCATCATGCCCGGGTGGGCCCGGAAGATGATCGTGGCCGGCGTCCCCTGGATCAGGACTACCTCGCAGCTGGACCTGCCCTGGCAGGCCAGGGGCGTGCGGAGCAGCGGAGAATCCAGCCGGTCCCGGTCGTAGCCGTCCGCCTTCGCGACCCGGACGTCCGGCGTCCGGCCGCTGTCCACCCACCGCTGCCCGCGCCGCACCAGGCGGGTGCCGGGGCAGGCCTGCGAGGCGGTGGCGACGGCGGCGGTGAGCGCCGCGGGATCGATGGCGCCGTCACCCTCGACGCAGAGCTGGACCTCGGTGACCAGGCCCGGCGGAGCGCCGAGCCGCCACCATTCGTCGGCCGTGACGGGCCTGCTGTACGCATCGTGAACCGAACCTGGCACCACGCACGCCTCCCCTCGGGGGGCGATGGGTAAATCCGCCGTCCCCCGTACTTCGCCTGAACGGCGGTCCGGTGGAATTCTCAGGCCAAAGGAATCCATAGCCGGCCGCAGAATCGAAAAGCAACCCCGGCCAATACCCGAGACCACCTCCGGCTTGAGATAAACGTCCCGGCCGCGCCATTTATTTTATCCCGAACGGTCTCACTGCTTGCCCAGCTAACTGCTCAACTGACACGCCGCCGCAGTTGAACACCGGTCTATCTCCGCCCCGCAACCGTCGATTATCGTCATGGCGGATGGCGTACATTCCGTTGCCCGATGAGTTTACGTACCCGTTTTCTGGCCTCCGGCCGTTCATCAGGTGAACGGTCTTGACAGCGCGGAGATTTATATCCCGGGCTAGCGCCAAGGGGTTTTCGCCGGACCCGCGGCGCGTGAATTCTGACCGTTTCCCGCCGCCAGCGTGAGGAGCCACCGGCCGATGGATCACCGAGCCCAGACCGCGCCTGCGTGCGGGCTGGCTCGTGACGACGTGCTGGCCGTTGTGGGCGCCGGGTGCCGGCTTGCCGGCGGGGCGGCGGGCCGGGCCGGGCTGTGGGACGTGGTCGCGGGCGGGCGCGATGCCGTCGGCGGGTTCCCCGGGGACCGGGGCTGGGATGTCCCGGCAGAGGGTGGTTTTGCCCGGCGGGGCGGGTTCCTGGCTGATGTGGCGGGGTTTGATGCGGGGTTCTTCGGGATCAGCCCACGGGAGGCAGTGGGGATGGATCCGCAGCAGCGGGTGCTGCTGGAGGTGTGCTGGGAGGCGCTGGAGGACGCGGGGATCGTTCCGGCGGGCCTGCACGGGTCGCAGGCAGGGGTGTTCGTCGGCGCGTCCTCGTCGGGGTATGCGGGGGTGCCGGGGTTCGGGCTGACCGGGACCGCGGGGGCGGTGATCTCGGGCCGGGTCTCGTACGTGCTGGGGCTAGGCGGGCCGGCGGTGACGGTGGATACGGCGACGTCGTCGTCGCTGGTGGCGGTGCATATGGCCGGTCAGTCGCTGCGGTCGGGTGAGTGTGACCTGGCGCTGGCCGGGGGCGTGGCCGTGATGGCCACCCCGTCGCTGTTCGCGGAGTTCGCCCGGCTGGGCGGCCTGGCCCCTGACGGCCGGTGCCGGCCGTTCGCCGAGGCGGCAGCCGGGACAGTGTGGGGCGAGGGCGCGGGCATCGTGGTCCTGGAGCGCCTGTCCGACGCGCGGCGGAACGGTCACCGGGTGCTGGCGGTGCTAGCCGGCAGCGCGGTCAACCAGGACGGTGCGAGCAACGGGCTGACGGTGCCGGACGGGGCGGCGCAGCAGCGCGTGATCCGTGCGGCGCTGGCGTCGGCCGGGCTGAGCGCGGACCAGGTGGACGTGATCGAGGGGCATGGCACCGGGACCCGGGTGGGTGATCCGGTCGAGGCGGGTGCGCTGCTGGCGACCTACGGGCAGGGGCGTTCCCCGGACAACCCGGTACTGCTGGGGTCGGTGAAGTCAAATATCGGGCATGCCCAGGCGGCGGCCGGGGTGGCCGGGCTGATCAAGATGATCGCGGCCGTGGGCCACGGGGTGGTGCCGGCGACGCTGCACGTGGATGCCCCCTCGTCGCGGGTGGAGTGGGGATCAGGCGCGGTGCGGCTGGTGACCGAGCCGGTGAGCTGGCCGGTGACCGGGCGGCCGCGGCGGGCGGGGGTGTCGTCGTTCGGGCTGGGCGGGACGAACGCGCACGTGATCGTGGAACAGGCTCCCCCGGAGGCCGGAGATGACCGGGCTGGCGGGTACGCGGGGCTGTTCCCGGACGGGCCGGTGGCGTGGCTGGTGTCGGGCCGCAGCGTCGGGGCGCTCGCCGCGCAGGCGGCCCGGCTGCGCGCGTCCGTCGCGTCCCGGCCGGAGCTTGGCCTGGCGGATACGGCGTGGTCGCTGGCGACGTCGCGGCAGGGGTTCGAGCAACGGGCCGCGATCGTGGGGACCGGCCGGGAGGACCTGGCCGCAGGGCTGGCCGCGGTGGCGGCCGGGGAGCCCTCGGCCGGAGTCGTATCCGGAGTGGCCATCGGGACGCCTGCGCCAGGGAAGATCGTGTTCGTGTTCCCCGGCCAGGGCGGCCAGTGGGCCGGAATGGGCCGGGACCTCGCGGCGTCGTGCCCGGTGTTCGCGCAGCGGCTGGCCGCGTGCGGCCGGGCGCTGGCCCCG
>JAJKHX010000486.1 GCA_021154785.1 Nocardiopsis sp. | reverse complement strand
GTAGCGGTGCGTCAGGCCCCCGATGGGCACCTCGACGAGTCCCGAATCCGGCGCCGGGAAAACGGTGTCATCCCGGGGCCCGCCGATGAAGATTGCGTCTGCATCTGCCATGGGGCGCCGCTTACCCGCTCACGCGCTGTTCTAACAGCCGCGTCCCGGCCGGTTCTCCGGGATGACGTCCTCGCGACTGGCAGGATCGGGTGACAGCGGCGCGCCCTCTCTGGCGGCTGGGGGCGCCTCGGCGCCCGGCTCGTCCGACATGATGTCCTCGCGGCCGGCCGGATCGGGCGGCAGCGGTGAACTCGGGTCACGATGTTCCATGGTTCCTCCCGGATGATCAGCCAACCAGGGCTAAGGCCAGCTTTGCCCTGTCATTATATCGCTCTACGATAAGCGTATGCGAGGGCCGCCCTCCCCCGCGAAGCTCGCCACGCCGCCGGTGTTCCCGGTGCCGACATCAGGCGCCACTGGCGACGGCGGCCGCCGCGCGGCCTAGCCGCCAAGGTGCCAGGCTGTGGTAAGGGCCGGACCAGAGCCGGATCACGGAGGTGGGCGTGGTGGGTCGTGATGCGCTGCGTGAGTACGTGCGCGGGTCGTTGTGGGTGCTGCCGGGGCTGTCGGTGCTGGCGGCCCTGGCCGCGGGGGCGGTGCTGTCGTCGGTCAGCACCGGGCCGCGGTCGCCGCTGGCGTTCCAGGGAACCCCGGATGACGCGCGGACGCTGCTGCTCGGGATCACCGGCACGATGATCACCATCATCGCGCTGCTGCTCGGCCTGGCGGTGGTGGCCCTGCAGCTGTCCTCGACCCAGTTCTCGCCGCGGCTGCTGCGCAACTTCCTGCGGGACCGGCCGAACCAGGTGGTGCTCAGCGCGTTCGTCGCCACCTTCGCCTACTGCGCGGCCGGGCTCTACACGGTCGGCGTGTCCGGCGGTAACCGCACCGCCGCCTTTCCCCGCCTCGCGGTCAGCGGCGCGATCGTGCTGCTGTTCGCCAGCCTGGGGCTGCTCGTGTTCTTCGCCGACCACCTGCTGCACTCGATCCAGGTCGACGCGATCATGGAAACGGTCCAGCGCAGCACCCTGGCGGTGATCGGGGACGGGCTGCTGGCCGGCGGCCAGGAGGCGCCCGCCGTGCCGGCCTGGGCCGTGCCGGCCGTGTCCCGGCGCTCGGGGTACGTGCAGGGGGTGCGACCGCAGGCGCTGCTGCCGGCTGCCGCCCGGGACGGCGTGTGCCTGCGGCTCAGGCCCCGGGTCGGCGAGCACGTGGTGGCCGGCACGGTGCTGGCCTGGATCTGGCCTGCCTCACCCGGGGATCCCGCCCCGGATCCGGGGGCCTTCGCCCGGGCGCTGGACAGCGGGGTCCGGATCGGGTTCGAGCGGACCGTCGCGCAGGACGCCGCGTTCGGCATCCGGCAGCTCGTCGACGTGGCCTGCAAGGCGCTGTCCCCGGCGGTCAACGACCCCTACACCGCGGTCCAAGCCGTCGATCACCTGTCGGTGATCTTCTGCGCGCTCGCCCAGCGGCCGCTGGGCACCCACGTCGTCCGTGACGGCCAGGGTACCGTCATCATCCCGGCCCGGCGGTTCGGCGACTACCTGTCGGTGATGTGCGGGCTCATCCGCCGCTACGGGGCCAGCGAGCCGACCGTCGCGCATGCCCTGCTGCGGCTGCTCGGCAACTGCGCCGCGGTGGCCGGGGACGACCCCGGCCACGGCGCGGCCATCGGCGAGCAGACCCGGCTCCTCGTCGCCGACGCCGAACGGGAAGTCGCCCAGCCCGCGGACCTCGACATCGCGCACGCCGAGGCCGAGTCGGTCCTCCAGGCGATAGCCAGGCACCGGACCGGGCCGGCCGGGTGAGCGCAGCACCGGCCGGGTCACTCAACCGAGCTCAGAGACCGGGTGTGGCTAGACCGGATGGTGCACGCGGAGTCAGCGGTGTAACAGATACTGTCCCTCCTGGACTGTGTCCAGGTAAGCGGTTATCCGGACCGGGGTGTCGCGGGTCACGGTATACGCGCACTTCCCGACCTGGCAGGCGCTCCTGGAGGCGGCGGTGGAGCGGGCCGTGCAGCGGACGATGGCGGCCCTGCAGTCCGTCCGCCCCGACGACGGCCCGGCCCCCGAGGCACTGGACCGGATGATCGCCGCGGCCTGGCAGCACCTGGCGTCCTACCAGGCGATGGCCGCGGCGGTGGCCGAGTTCCTCAGCCCCGAGGCCGTCACGCGGACCCACCGCGCCGCCCACCACACGATCGGCACGCTGGTGGAGCGCGGGCAGGCCGACGGCTGCTTCCGGACCGACCTGCCCGCCGGGTGGCTGGTGACCGCGGCCGTCGCGCTCATCCACGCCTGCTCCGACCAGGTCCGGGCCGGCCAGATCAGGCCGGACGACGCGATCCGCATCCTGACCGCCTCGGTCCGCGACCTGTTCACCGGAACACAGCCGCACGCACAGCCCCGCCCTGAAGACCACCAGCCCGGATAGCGCGGATCGAGGAGGAGCGGACAACAGCGGCGCCACCGAGCTGAGCGGCTGGGCGAGCACCGTCCAGAGAAACTCCAGGCCGTTCGGGATCAATGGTCCTTTTTTCCGAACGGGCGGCGGTACCCGCACCGCGGCAGCACCACCTTCTGATTGAAGTGCGCGCACCACGATGTCCAACGCGGTCGGGGCATGCTGGCCGCTGAACGCGGGACCCGGCTCGACCGTGTAACCGAGAGCGCGCACCAAGTCGGCGAACTCCTCGGGTTTGCCGGGCTGCTGTCCCGATTCCAGCAGTGCCCGGGTGAGTCGTCCCTTCGTCGCCTTGTTGAAATGCGAGACCACAGAACGCCGGACGACGCCGCCGGACTCACGCTCGTGCAGCACCCGGACAGTGACGGCGTTGGCACCTGGAGTCCACAGGCTCACGTACGCGCTCGAACGCAGGTCCACCACCAGCCGGTCGCCGACCTGCGCGGCCAGGGGAGCACGCAGCGCCTTGCGCCAGGCCGCTGACACCGGACCCGCCGCGGGCAGCTTCGCCCCGGCCGGGCAACGGTAGTGCGGGATCCGGTCAGTGGGCCGGAGCACTCCCCACAGGCCCGAGAAGATCAGCACATGATCCGTCGTCATGCCCCGGCGGTGCAGGCCGGGCAGGTCGAGGGCGTCGTAGAGCACGCCGGTGTACACCCCGGCCGCCACGCCAGCGGGCGCCGCGAGCAGCTCGCGGTTATGGGCGAGTTCACCGGACTGGCCCGGGCTCAGGCCCAGCGCCGCCAGTGCGGCCGGTGCCCGGCCACGAGCCAGGCGGATCAGTGCCTTAAGCAGCCTGGCCCTGACCGGCGTGAGTTCGGGCAGCGTCAGGGAACCCAGTTCGACCGGGGCCTCCTCAGCCGGGAAGGCCTTGGTCTCCGATGGTGGGACGAAGATAAGCATCGTGGAACGGTTCCGTGATAGGTCGCTGAGATCGCGGCCAACCTTAGCCGGAAACCCGTCAACCTGCCGAACCCGGTGGTCACGTCGCGTCTGCGACGCCGCCCGGGCCAGCCGGTAGCCACATGCGGTTAGCCCGGGACAAGGCGGGTAGCGGCGGGGCATCACGCGGGAGGACGACGAAAGGACCTCAGCATGTGGGCATTTTTCTCTAGGCGCCTGCGGACGTGGCTGCTGCTGGCCATCGCCCTGCCACTGACGCGGGCGTTCGTGCATCGCCTGGCGCTGGCCGCCGAGCGCCGTGATCCATCTACCCGGACAGCGAAGGCGCTGCACCAGGCCGACTCGACGGTCACCGCCGTATCCCAGCGGACCGCCCGCAAGGCACAGCGCCGCAAGGCAGGACGCTGACCCGTTACCACGCACTTGAGTGCGAGTGAACCGCTCGCCGCCGCCGGTCACGGCGGCCAGGCGGCCCAGGAAGCGCGACCAGCCGTCGTCGTGCAGCAGGCCGAGATACCGATCCAGTCCCGCAAACCTTTAGCTATCTCTGAAATTCAGTGATTGTGACGTTCTACCCGCTCTATTCGGTAGGGTGCCACAACCACTGAACCGAAATGGTATGCAGGGGGCAGGTGGGATTGACGCTCTAGTCCACCTCGGCAGTTCCCGGGTCTGGCGCTTGTGAGTTAGGTTAGGCTGGCCTATCCTCGACGGACGGATGCCTTCGTATCCTCTGGCCTGACGGGAAAGGTAGATGAGCGAAACCCAGACTCTGCTGCTCGGCTTCATCGCCGGGGTGACCATCCTCATCGGACTTCCGCTGGGCCGGGTGCGCTCGGTCAAGCCCGGGACCCGGCAGTTCCTCAACGCCATCGCCATCGGCATCCTGATCTTCCTGATCTGGGACGTGCTGGTCCACGCGTTCGAGCCGGTGGACAACGCCCTGGGCAAGCTGCACGACGGCAGCGGCGGAATCGGCCCGGTCGCCGGGTACGCAGCCCTGTTCTTCCTCGGCATCACCGTCGGGCTCGGCAGCCTGGTGCTCTACGAGGGGTGGCTGAGCTCGCGGGCCCGGGCCGCCACGTCGTCGCGGAACTTCGGGCCGGGCGCGATGGCGGCGGAGGAACTGGCTGTTTCTTCGTCGCGGGCCCGCGGCATCTCCGGGTGGCCCGCCGCCCGGCGCCTGTCCCTGCTGATCGCCGTCGGCATCGGGCTGCACAACTTCGGTGAAGGGCTGGCCATCGGCGGCAGCGCCGCCAGCGGCGAGATCGGCCTGGCCACCGTCTTGGTCATCGGGTTCGCGCTGCACAACGGCACCGAGGGGTTCGGCATCGTGGCCCCGCTGGCGGCCGAGAAAGACCGCCCCTCCTGGGGGTTTCTCCTGCTCATGGGGCTCATCGGCGGCGGCCCCACGTTCGTCGGCACCGCGGTGGGCCGGCAGTTCACCAGCGACGCGATGAGCGTGATCTTCCTGACCCTGGCCGCCGGGTCCATCCTCTACGTTGTCATCCAGCTGCTCGGAGTCGCGTACAAGAACGGCCAGAAGGACCTCATCTACTGGGGCGTCCTGCTCGGGTTGTCGGCGGGCTTCGTCACCGACATGGTCGTGACCGCCGGCGGCGCCTGACCCGACCAGGACGGCTACTACGACGTGGTGATTACGACCACCTCCGCCGGGTCAGGCGGCGATGAGGTGCTCGGCGGGCTCGCGGCCGGCGTGAAGGTCCCAGTAGAGGCGTGCGATGTCGTCGGGGTCCTTGACCGGGGCGTCTTCGGGGGCACCGGGCGTGCCGGCGATCCAGGTGCCGATCGCGACATGACCGGCGTAGACGCCCCGGCCGGCCAGCGCCCCGTTGAGGGTCAGGGCCCACTTGCGCAGGGCCGCGCCCGCCATGCCGGCACTGACGAACACCGGCGCGGGCGTGACCGAGGAGGCGCCCGTGGTGTACAGCAGTGTTCCGGTGCCGGCCGCCAGCATGGCCGGCAGCACCGCGCGGGTCGCGGTGATCGCGCCGTAGCAGACGCACTCGAGCTGCGGCCGGAGGTTATCCACGGTGACGTCCAGCGCTCCGGTGCTGCGCAGGCTTTCCGTGGTTCCCGCGCCGGGACTGGAGTAGTGCAGCACGCCGATCCCGCCGAACCGTCCCGCGGCGCTGTCCAAAGCCGCGGCCAAGGCGGGACGGTCGGTGACGTCGGCGGGAAAGCCGGCCGCGGTAACTCCTTCGGCCGCGAGTTTCCCGGCGAGCCCGCTGAGCCGCTCGGCGGAACGGGCGATCAGCGCGACATCGAATCCGTGACCGCCGAAGACCTTCCCGAGGGACAGGCCGAGGCGTGCCCCGGCAGCCACGAGCGCGATCGCGGGCATGATGATCTCCTTGGATGGGTGCGTACGAGTGAGATGGCCCCAGCTCACCACCGGTGCCCCCGACGCGTCTAAGACCGGCCGGGCTGCGATCGGTAACCTGGAGGAATGGACCGGCTCGAGACCCGGGAACTGGCGTACTTCCTGGCGGTGGCCGAAGAGCTTCACTTCGGCCGGGCCGCGATCCGGCTGGGCATCGCGCAGCCCGCACTGTCCAAGACGGTCCGGCAACTAGAACGCAGGCTCGGCGTCACCCTGTTCGAGCGGACCAGCCGTGCGGTCGCGCTGACCGAAGCCGGCCGGGTACTCGCCCGCGAGGCGGGCGTCGCCCTGGCGGCGATGTCCGCGGCGGCGCTGCGAACGCAGCGGGCCGGCACCCGCGACCCGCGCCTGCTCCTGGCCATGAAGCCCGGCGGCGACGCGGGACTGCTCCCGGCCATCCTCGCCGCCTACGACCGCGAGCCGCAGGCCTTGCCGGTCGAGGTGGTCTTCGGGGCGGCCCCCTCACGCATGCTGCGCGAAGGACAGGCCGATGCGGCGCTGCTGCACGCGCCGCCCGACGAACTGGCCGGGCTGGACACCGAAACATTGCTGACCGAAGCACCGGTCGCCGTGCTGCCCGTGTCCCACCCGCTCGCGCACCGGGCCAGCCTGCGGATGGCCGACCTGGCAGGCGAGAACCTGCACCGCAAGCCCGCCGATCCCGGCGCGATGAAGCCCCTCAGCGAACTGATGCACCTGATCGCCCTGGGACGCACGGTCGCCGTGCTACCCCGGGTACTGACCAGGCCGCTGCGCGACGACCTGATCACCGTCCCGATGACGGACCTCCCCCCGGTCGCCCTTCTGCTCGCCTGGCCCGCCCACAGTACGTCCCGGCCGGTCGCGGCCCTAGCCCGCGCCGCCGCAGCCGCCATATCAGGGAGCTGACATGACTGACGATTACCGCAAGGACCCCGAGGCCATCTCGCGGCTTACCCCGGAGCAGTACCGGGTCACCCAGAAGAACGGCACCGAGCCGCCGTTCCGGAACGACTACTGGGACAGCAAGGAGCCCGGCATCTACGTCGACGTCGTGTCCGGCGAGCCGCTGTTCGCCTCGGTCAGCAAGTTCGACAGCCGCACCGGCTGGCCCAGCTTCTCGGCCCCCCTCGAGCCGGGCAACGTGGTCCAGCGCCGCGACTTCAAGCTCTTGCTCCCCAGGACCGAGGTCCGCTCCGCCCACGGCGGCAGCCACCTGGGCCACCTGTTCCACGACGGGCCCAAGGAAGCCGGAGGCCTGCGCTACTGCATCAACTCCGCCGCCCTGCGCTTCGTCCCGGCCGCGGACCTGGAACGCGAGGGCTACGGCGCCTACCGCACGCTTTTCGAGCCGGCCGACGACACCGGCGGCACATCATGACAGTGGCTCGTCCAGGTCACCGAGCGATTCGATGAGCTCGAGGTTGGCGGAGTAGTCGACGGGGCAGGCGATCACCGACACGGTGTCGGCGGCCAGCGCGGTACGCAGCACCGGGAGCAGCTCCGCGGCTGACCCGATCCGGTAGCCGGCCGCGCCGAAGCTCTCGGCGTAGGCGACGAAGTCCGGGTTGGCGAAGGTGGTGTCCACATTCCGGCCGATCTCCAGGTCCATCTTCCAGCTGATCAGCCCATAGGCGTCGTCGACCCAGATCAGGACGACGAACGGCACGCCCAGCCGCAGCGCGGTCTCGATTTCCTGGGAGTTCATCAGGAACGCGCCGTCGCCGGTAGCGACGAGGACCCGGCAGCCCGGCCGGGCGATCTTCGCGCCGATGGCGCCGGGCACCGTCCAGGCCATGGTGGACAGGCCGTTGGAGATCAGGCAGGTATTCGGCTCGTAGGTCGGGTACAGCCGCGCCATCCACATTTTCAGCGCCCCGGTGTCGACCAGGACGATGTCCTCGCGGCCCAGCGCCGCGCGCGTGTCGGCCACGATCCGGGCCGGCGCGAGCGGGAACCGGTCGTCACGCTGGCCCCGGGCCAGTTCGCCGTCCAGCAGCGCGCGGATCCGGTCCGGGGCCGGAGTGCCGGTGGTGCGCGGCCCGACGGCACCGGTGAGCGCATCGAGGCTGCGGCTGATGTCGGAGTGCAGTCCGACGGCGACGTCGTAGTGCGCATCGACCTCGGCGGGGAACCGGTGCAGGTGGATGATCTTGGCATCGCCACGCGGGTTGATCCGCACCGGGTCGAACTCCTGGAGCTCATACCCGACCGCGATGATCAGGTCAGCCTGGTCGAAGCCGAAGTTGACGTAGTCGTGGCGCATGAACCCCACCGCCCCCAGGGCCAGCGGGTGATCGTCAGGGAACACGCCCTTGCCGTGAAACGTGGTCGCGACCGGGATGCCCATGGTCTCGGCGAAGCGGCGCAGCGCCGGGGCCGCCCCAGCCCGCGCGGCCCCGTGCCCGGCCAGCACGATAGGCCGGCGCGCCGCGCGCAGCAGCACCGCGGCCCGCTCCACCTGCCCGGGGGACGGCTCGTCCGCCCGCGGCACGTTGACCGGCAGCGGCGCTCGCCCGCCCGGTGCCGGCGCCTGGTCCACGTCCTCGGGGACCGCGAGGTAGACGGCGCCGGGCCGTTCGGTCTGGGCGAGCTTGAACGCCTTGCGGATCATCTCCGGGACCGCGCCCGGCGTGGCCACCAGCGCCGACCACTTGACCGCCGGCGTGAACATCGCCACCAGGTCCACGCCCTGGTGGGATTCCTTGAAGCTGCGGTTCATGCCGACCTGGGCCGACAGCGCGATCAGCGGCGTGGAGTTGGTGGTCGCGTCCGCGGTCCCCAGCAGCAGGTTGATCGCTCCCGGGCCTAGCGTCGCCGAACACACCCCGGCCCGGCCCGTCAGCCGGCCGTAGGTCTCGGCCATGAACGACGCCCCCTGCTCGTGGCGCGTCAGCACGTACCGGATCGAGGAGCGGGAGATGGCCTCCACCAAGCGGATGTTCTCCTCACCGGGGATCCCGAACACGTGGGTGACACCCTCGTTCTCCAGGCATTCCACGATCAGGTCAGCTGTGCTGCGTGAGGTCTCGGCCATGACTGCAAGGCTAGGGGCATGTCGTCCATCGGCCAGGCACCGACCCGGCGTCGCCATCACGCCGTTCCGGCGTAGCGCAGACGTGAAAGGAGTGGGTGGATGGGAGACGCTCTCGCTCCGCCTCCTCGCTCTTCGTTCGCTCGTTACTGGACGGCAGCCGCGATCAGTTCCCTCGGATCGGCGGTGACCGCGGTTGCGGTGCCCGTCCTGGTTGTCCAGTTGCTCGGCGCGACGCCGTTCGAGGTCGGTGTGGTGAACGCTGCCCAGTTCGTGCCGTATGCGCTGCTCGGGCTCACCGCCGGCGTGTACACCGACCGGTGGCGCCGGAAACCCGTACTGGTATGGGCGAGCATCGGGCGTGCTCTCTCCTGGGCGCGATCCCGATCCTGCGGCTGATCGGCGTACTGCACATCTGGATACTGGTCATCGTCCTGCTGCTGTTCGGCGCGTTTTCCGTTTCGGGTTCGCCGCGCTCATCGCGGCACTTTCGCCGCTGCGCGAAGCACCCAGCCGCGGAAGGCGTTTGCCGCGGTCGGCTGCGGGAAGTACGCAACCACATGACTGAGCGCTGGTACCAGAAGGCGATCATTTACTGCCTGGACACGGAGACGTTCCAGGACTCCGACGGCGACGGCGCCGGTGACTTCGCCGGGCTGACCCGCCGGCTGGACTACCTGGCCCGGCTCGGCGTCGACTGCCTGTGGCTGAACCCGATCCACCCCTCCCCGGGCCGCGATGGCGGCTACGACGTCACCGACTACTACAACGTGCATCCCCGGCTGGGCACACTGGGCGACTTCGCGGAGTTCCTGCAGGCGGCAGACAGCCGCGGGATCCGGGTCATCATCGACCTGGTGGTCAACCACACGTCGGACGAGCACCCGTGGTTCCAGTCCGCGCGTTCCTCGGCGGACTCGCCCTACCGGGACTGGTACGTCTGGTCCGAACGGGCGCCGGCCGACCGGCGCCAGGGCATCGTCTTCCCCGGCGAGCAGAAGGAGACCTGGTCTTACGACAAGACCGCGGCCGCCTGGTACTACCACCGGTTCTACCGGTTCCAGCCGGATCTCAACATCAGCAACCCCCGGGTCCGCGACGAGATCAAGAAGATCGCGTCGTTCTGGCTGCGGCTCGGGGTGGCCGGGTTCCGGATGGATGCGGTGCCGTTCCTCATCGAGACCACCAATCCGGACGGCAGCATGGGCGACAAGGACTTCGGGTACCTCACCGAACTGCGCCAGCACGTCCAGTGGCAGCGCCCGGACGCGCTGCTGCTGGCCGAGGCGAACGTCGACCCCGACCAGCTCCCCACCTACTTCGGCGACAGCGGCGGCTCGGCGAACCGGCTGCACATGCTGTTCGACTTCCTGCTCAACGGCCAGATCATGCTGGCGCTCGCCCGCCGGGACCCCGAGCCGGTCATCGGGGCGCTGCGCGATACCCCGCCGCTGCCCGCAGGGTCACAATGGGCAACGTTCCTGCGCAACCACGACGAGGTCGACCTGTCCCGGCTCACCGCTGACCAGCGGCAGGAGGTCTTCGCCGAGTTCGCTCCGCAGGAGGACATGCGCCTGTACGGGCGGGGGATCCGCCGTCGGCTCGCGCCGATGCTCGGCGGCGACCAGTCCCGCATCCAGCTGGCGTACTCCCTTCAGTTCACTCTGCGCGGCACACCGGTCATCCGCTACGGCGAGGAGATCGGCATGGGCGACGACCTGTCGCTGCCGGATCGGGAGGCGATCCGTACGCCGATGCAGTGGTCGCACCGGCCCAACGCGGGCTTCTCCACCGCCGCATCCGGTCAGCTGGTCCGCCCGGTGGTCGCCGACGGCACATTCGGCTACGGCAAGGTCAACGTCAGGGCGCAGCGCAACGACCACGACTCGCTGCTGAGCTGGTTCGAGCAGATGACGCGCACGCTGCGCGAGTGCCCCGAAATCAACACCGGCTCCTGCACGCACGTCGACGTGCCCGCCCCGCCCGGCGTACTCGCGCACCGCGCCGACGACACGACCGGCACCATGCTGTTCCTGCACAACCTCGACGACCAGGACGCCACCGTCGACCTCAGCAGCCTCGCCGGCATCGCCGGGCCGCCCGAAGAGATGCTCGCCGACCGCGACTACGGCGACATCGACCTGGCTAAGCTCGCGGTGGGCGGCTACGGCTACCGCTGGATCCGCCTGTGCTGAGAATGGTCCCGTAGACCCCGGCTCGGGCTGGACGGCGGCGGGAGCCGACTCGCTATCACCGCCAGCGGTTCGATGAGCGGTTACCGGCGGCTGGGCGGCGTGTTCTGAGAAGATCTCACCTATGCCTGCAGATATTCCGGCCGAAGCGCTCCAGCTGCGATCGCTGGTGAGAGCCGATCAGATCCTCGAACTGTCCCTGGACATGGTCCCGGTGCCGGAGCCGGGACCAGACGAGGTTCTGATCAGGGTTGAGGCGGCACCGCTCAACCCGTCCGACATGGGCCTGCTGTTCGGCGGGGCTGACATGGCGGCCGCGGTGGCGGGCGGATCCGCTGACCGCCCGGTCGTCACCGCGCCCATCCCCGATGCCGCCATGCGCGGCCTCGCGGGCCGGGCCGGGAAGCCCATGCCAGCCGGCAACGAGGGCGCGGGCACGGTCGTGGCGGCCGGTGAGTCCGCGGCCGCGCAGGCCCTGCTGGGCAAGGCCGTCGCGGCGGCGGGCGGCGGGATGTACTCGCAGTACCGGTCGGTCAACGTCGCGCTGTGCCTGGAGCTCCCGGCTGGGGCGACGGCGATCGACGGCGCGGCCTCGTTCGTGAACCCGATGACAGTGCTCGGCATGGTCGAGACCATGCGGACGGAGAATCACCGCGCGCTGGTCCACACGGCCGCAGCCTCCAACCTCGGCCAGATGCTCAACCGGGTCTGCATCGAGCAGCAGATCCCGCTCGTGAACATCGTGCGGAAAACGGACCAGGAAGCGATGCTCCGCACGGCCGGTGCCCTGCACGTCTGCAATTCGGCATCCGACGGCTTCATGGCCGAGCTGGCCGGCGCGCTCTCGGCAACCGGTGCCACGCTGGCCTTCGACGCCATCGGCGGCGGCCGGCTGGCCAGCCAGATCCTGACGGGCATGGAAGCCGCCGCCAGCGCCGCCGCGGGCGGCTACAGCAGGTACGGGTCGGCCGTGCACAAGCAGGTCTACATCTACGGATCGCTTGACCGCGGCCCGACCGAGCTGACCCGCAGCTACGGCACGGCCTGGGGCATCGGCGGGTGGCTGCTGACCCCGTTCCTGCAGAAGGCCGGCCCGGCCCGCGTCGCGCAGCTGCGCAGCCAGGTCGCGGCCGGGCTCAGGACGACGTTCGCCAGCAGCTACACCGCGCAGGTATCACTCCCGGGCGCGCTCTCCCTCGACGCGATCGCCGGATACGGCCGGCAGGCGACCGGCTCGAAATACCTCATTATCCCCAACCGCACCGCCTAGCAGCGAAGCCCCGGAAGCTAGCGCCAGCCGTAGCGCTGCTGCAGGCGGTCCGTGACCCGCTCGAACGGCTCGCGCGGCAGGGCCGCCGCTTCCCGGCGCATCCCGCCCTCGTGGACCCGGATCACCCGGTCCAGGCTGACCCAGGACGGCCGGTGCCCGCCGTCCCACCCGCCCGCGCCGACGGAGATGAAGTCGCCCTCGCCGTCGTG
>JAJKHX010000485.1 GCA_021154785.1 Nocardiopsis sp. | reverse complement strand
TCGTCGAACTCGGCCACCCACCGCTTGCGCAGGGTGGCGGCCAGGTCCTTGGCCTTCGGCGACAGGTCGGTATTGCGGGACAGGCAGGACCGCGACCTTGACCGGGGCGAGCCGCGGGTCGAGGCGCAGCACGGTGCGCTTCTCCAGCTTGCCCTTGGCGTCCGGCGCCTCGTCCTCGGCGTAGGCGTCGAGCAGGAAGACCAGCGCGCCGCGGTCCACGCCGGCGGCCGGCTCGATGACCCACGGGATGAACCGCTCGCCCGACTCCTGGTCCAGGTAGGACAGGTCCTGCTTGGACGCTTCGGCGTGAGTGGTCAGGTCGAAGCTGGTGCGGTTGGCGACGCCCTCGAGCTCGCCCCACTCGGTGCCGGCGAAGTCAAACTTGTACTCGATGTCCACCGTGCGCTTGGAGTAGTGCGACAGCTTTTCCTTCGGGTGCTCGTACAGGCGCAGGTTGTCCGCACGGATACCGAGGTCGGTGTACCAGGCGAGACGGGTCTTGATCCAGTAGTCGTGCCATTCCTCGTCGCTGCCCTCCTTGACGAAGAACTCCATCTCCATCTGCTCGAATTCCCGGGTCCGGAAGATGAAGTTGCCCGGGGTGATCTCGTTGCGGAACGACTTGCCGATCTGGCCGATGCCGAACGGGATCTTCTTGCGCGAGGTCTGCAGGACGTTCTTGAAGTTGATGAAGATGCCCTGCGCGGTCTCCGGGCGCAGGTAGGCCAGGCCCGACTCGTCCTCGACCGGGCCGAGGTGGGTGCGGAGCAGGCCGTTGAACATGCGCGGCTCGCTGAACGTGCCCCGGTTGCCGCAGTTCGGGCAGGAAAGTTCCTCCAGGCCGCCGACCGGGGCGTGGCCGTGCCGCTCCTCGTAGGCCTCGATCAGGTGGTCGGCCCGGTACCGCTTGTGGCAGAAGGTGCACTCGGTCAGCGGGTCGACGAACTCGGTGACGTGCCCGCTGGCCTCCCAGACCTCCCGGGCCAGGATGACCGAGGAGTCCAGGCCCACGATGTCATCGCGCTCGGTGACCATCGAGCGCCACCACTGGCGCTTGATGTTGTTCTTCAGCTCGACGCCGAGCGGGCCGTAGTCCCAGGAAGCCCGCAGGCCTCCGTAGATCTCGCTGGACGGGTAGACGAACCCCCGCCGCTTGCTCAGGCTGACGATGGCGTCGAGGCGGTCACTGCGCAATGCCATGGTGAAGGTCTCCATCCGGCTGGCGGTCGGCGGGCGCGAATCCCGAGGTGATCTCCGGCGCGGGCGAGGGGCTCCGGGGCCGGGTGCCCCTAGCTTAGGAGCCCGCGCCGGTGATCGCGAATTGAATTCAGCCGGTACGGCTGGGTGACTGGCCGGTCACCCGCGCACCACCGCGCTGGCCACCATGTCGGCGTCGATCTGCAGCGATATCCCGCCGACCTTGACCGTCTTGTTGCCCTGGTACTGCTTGGACCGGCCGGACGACGGCCACACCGCGGACGACACGTAGGGCGTTCCGTCCAGGTCGGCGGCCGGAGTTGGTCCGGTCGTAGCCCTCCATGTCGTAGTAGATGGGCGAGCCCTGGCCGATGCCGTACGTCCTGGCGTCGGCGACCGCCTGGCTGGCCGCCGCGGTTCCCTGCGAGGCCGCCTGCCTGGCGTTGACCTTGCCGGAGCAGCTGTCGCACGGCGCCTGCAGCCCGGCGAAAGCGGGCAGCAGCGACCAGCCGGCCGCCTTGGCCTGCTGGACCCAGCCGGCCGACAGGCTGTTCTGGCCGCAGCCCATCATCTGGCCGCCGATGTAGACCGAGGTGGCGGCGTACCTGGCCCGCCACGCCTTCACGGTCGGCAGTGAGGGAGCCGCGCAGGTGTCGAAGCCGGCCAGCGGGCCCTTCGGGGTCGCCGGCGGCGCGGCGGCCGGCATGGTGAGCGCGAGTTCGTGCTGGTCCGGGTCCTGGAAGACGGTGCCCGGCTTGGGCGCCTGCTGACCGGTCTGGGCCGGGCCCTTGCGGTCCCCCGTCTTGCTCTCCTGGTTCACCGGGGTGCCGGGCAGGGCCGCTGGGCTCCCATGGGCCGCTGGGGTCCTTTGGGCCGCTGGGGTCCTTCGGGTCGCGCCGATGCTGACCGTGTCGACTCGCCCGACCACGCCGGGCGGGCAGTCCTGGTCCGGCCCCGGGGTGCCGAGATAGACGGCGTGCCTGTCGTAGCGGACGCACTGCCGGGGGTCCTTCGTCAGGTCGTAGACCGGCCAGCTCGCGGGTACGCTCACCGCATATCCGCCGTATGTCACGGTTTTCTTATCTTTACGCTGGCCCCGTAGGCACGCCAAAAACAGGTATCCACTCACGAGCGCTGTCCCCTGAGCACCAGTCGCGCTAATAGTGCCCAGCCCCAGGCGGGTTACGCACAGTTACTCAGAAGTTACTGGGGATCCCGGGCGTGTTGCGTGGCCCAGCCGACGGCGCAGTGGTAGTGCGGCTGGTCGTCGGGCCTGGTAAGCAGGGATTATTAGGCTTGGTGTTTGATAGTGGAGGACGCAGTCGGCTACGGCGCCGGCTCGGCCGGCACCGGGTTCGGCACGGCACCGCCGTACCGGCGGTCGCGGCTCGCGTAAATCTCGCAGGCGTGCCACAAATGTCGCCGGTCGAAATCGGGCCAAAGGGTATCGAGGAAAACCAACTCGGCATAAGCGGACTGCCAGAGCAGGAAGTTAGAAAGCCGCTGCTCACCGGACGATCTGACGAAAAGGTCGACTTCGGGAATGGCAGGTTCATACAGGTAGCGGGCGAAAAGCTTTTCGTTGACCCGGTCCGCCCGGAGCCTCCCCGCGGCCACGTCGGCGGCGATGGCGGCGGCCGCGTCGGCGATCTCGGCCCGTCCCCCGTAGTTCACGCAGAATTGCAGGGTCAGTACGGAATTGCCGGCGGACATCTGCTCCGCGGTCTCGAGCTCGCTGATGACGCTGCGCCACAGCTTCGGCCGGCGCCCGGCCCAGCGGATGCGGACGCCCATCTCGTTCAGCAGGTCCCGGCGCCGGTGGATGACGTCCCGGTTGAAGCCCATGAGGAAGCGGACCTCATCGGGTGAGCGCCGCCAGTTCTCGGTCGAGAACGCGTAGGCGGACAGGTAGGGAATGCCGAGCTCGATCGCCCCCATGATCACGTCGAGCAGCGAGGACTCGCCTTCCTTATGGCCCTCGGTCCGGGGCAGCCCGCGATTCTTCGCCCACCGCCCGTCGCCGTCCATCACCAGGGCGACGTGCCGGGGAACGAACTCGGCCGGCATGTCCGGCGGCTTAGCCCCGCTCGGGTGCGGGTCGGGCGGTCGGGGCGCCATCAGACGCGCTCCACGTGACGCAGCGAACGGATCGAGTGCTCCAGGTGCCATTGCAGGTAGGCGGCCACCAAACCGCTGCACTCTACCCGGTGCCTGCGCTCGCTGCGATCGGCGCCTTCCCAGTCGCCGCGGAGCAGGGCGAGCATCAGCGCCACCGTCGGCCCGGCGGGCGAGGCCGCGCCGGGCGGCCGGCAGGTGGCGCAGACCATGCCCCCGGCCGCGACCGCGAAAGCCGGCAACCTGCGCCCGCTGCCCGTCCCGTCGCCGCTGGGGGCGCCGCAGCGGGCGCACTCCTCCAGGGCCGGCGCGTACCCGGCGACCGCGAGCGAACGGAGCATGAAGGCGTCGAGCACCAGCCCGGAAGCGTGCTCCCCCTCGTTGAGGGCGCGCAGCCCGCCGATGAGCAGGAGCAGCTCGCGCAGCGAGGGCTCCTTCTCCACGGGGGTGAACCGCTCGGCCGTCTCCAGCATCGCCACCCCGGCCGTGTAGCGGGGGTAGTCCCCGGTCAGCGTCTCTCCGTAGGAGCGGATCACCTCGGCCTGGGTAATCACGTCCAGCGATCGTCCGGCGTGCAGCATCAGGTCGACGTGCGTAAACGGCTCGAGCCGGGCGCCGAACCTGGACTTGGTCCGGCGGACGCCCTTGGCCACGGCGCGGATCCGCCCGCTGGTGCGGCCGAGGATGGTGATGATCCGGTCCGCCTCGCCCAGCTTCTGCGTCCGCAGCACGATCCCGTCATCCCGGTAGAGCTGCACCCAGCCATTCTCCCGTATAGCAGGGACATTCCGCCGCAGGACGCTAGCTGGAGGACAGTTCCGCCCGGCCTGGCCGCTTGGACTTGGCCCGCTTGACCTCGATGCCGCCCATCACGGCGACGCCGACGATGCGGATCCGGGGCCCGCCGGGGACGCCCGGCCCTTCCCCGCCGTTGTCGACGCCGCCCAGGACGCCGACGACGCCGACGTCCACTTCCGCGTCCTCCGGCACGGTAATCTCCACGCCACCCAGCACGGCGTACACCTTGATGACCGTCTCGGCTTCGGCGAAGGCGGAGTTGCTCATGTCGAGGTCGATCCCGCCCAGGGTGGCGACGGCCTTGTACTCCGGCGGCACGACCCACGCGCCGTTGCGGCTAGCCCCGCCCAGGATCGCCAGCGACGTCCTGAACCGGGGGGTACCGCCGATCCGGCCGCGGGCGGGGGCCATGGCCGCGGCCGCCGGACCCCGGGTGGCCGGGAGGTCACGGGTCACCGGGACCAGATCGGCCTCCGTCTTGGCCGCGTAGACGCTGGTCAGCCGTTCGTCCAGCTCGTCGACGGTGATCCGGCCGTGCGCGTGCGCCTCGCGGAGCACCTCCGCGGCACGGTCACGATCTGTGTCAGAAATGCGCAATTCAGGTCGTTGGTCGTGCGAGTCGCTCATGTCCCCAACCTTAACGATCTCGCCGCGATGCGGAACGACGGCAGCACCGGGCGGTACGCCGGGATCTCCGGGCGGTACGCCGGGTGCTGCCGGGTGCTGCCGGTGCCGGGGCTGCCGGGTGCTGCCGGCGGCGGGGCTGGGTAAGTCCCGGCGCCCGCGCACGGAGGACGACCCGCGAGTGACCTCGCGAGTCGCCCCCCGATGAGCCTCAGTTCAGCCCGGGTTCAGCCCCGGCGGGAGCGGTTCACCGCGGACAGGACCGCGCGCATCGACGCGGTGACCGTGTTCGTGTCGATGCCGACGCCCCAGAAGACCTGGCCGGCGATCTCGCACTCGACGTACGCGGCGGCCTGGGCGTCGGTGCCCTCGGTCAGCGCGTGCTCGGCATAGTCGAGCACGCGCGCGGTCACCCCGATGGAGTCGAGCGCGTCACAGAACGCCGAGATGGGGCCGTTGCCCACGCCCTCGACCTGCCGCGGCTGCCCGTCCACGCAAACCTCCGCGGACAGTGCGTGCTTAGCCTCGATCACCGAGGACTGCTGGTGGTCCAGCAGCGACACCGGACCCGCGGCCAGGTACTCGCCCGAGAAGATCTCCCACATCTGCCCGGCCGGCACCTCGCCGCCCTCGGCGTCGGTGTGCCCCTGGATCACCCGGGAGAACTCGATCTGCAGACGGCGGGGCAGGTCCAGCTGGTGCTCGGTCTTCATCAGGTACGCCACGCCGCCCTTGCCGGACTGCGAGTTGACCCGAATGACCGCCTCGTAGGTCCGGCCCACGTCGTGCGGGTCGATCGGCAGGTAGGGCACGGCCCACGGGTACTCGGCGAACGGGACGCCGGCGCTGGCCGCCTCGGCCTCCAGGGCCTCGAAGCCCTTCTTGATCCCGTCCTGATGAGAGCCCGAGAACGCGGTGTAGACCAGGTCTCCCGCGTACTGGTGCCGCGGGTGGACGGGCAGCTGGTTGCAGTACTCGACCGTACGCCGGATCTCGTCGATGTCCGAGAAGTCGATCATCGGGTCGATGCCCTGGCTGAACAGGTTGAGGCCCAGCGTGACCAGGCATACGTTGCCGGTGCGCTCGCCGTTGCCGAACAGGCACCCCTCGATCCGGTCGGCGCCCGCGAGCACGGCCAGCTCGGCGTCGGCGACTGCGGTGCCGCGGTCATTGTGCGTGTGCACGGACACGCACACGTGGTCGCGGCTGGGCAGGTTCCGGCTCATCCACTCGATCTGGTCGGCGTAGACGTTCGGGGTGGACCGCTCGACCGTGCACGGCAGGTTGAGGATGATCTCCCGGCCTGGGCCGGGCTGCCAGACGTCCATGACGGCCGCGCACACGTCGCGGGCGAAGTCGAGCTCGGTGTCCATGAAGATCTCGGGCGAGTACTCGTAACCGAAGTCGGTGCCGTCCAGGTACTGCTCGCCGTACTTCATCACGCTGCGGGTGCCCTCCACCGCGAGCGCCTGGCATTCCTCGCGGTCAATGCGGAACACCACCTTGCGGAAGATCGGGGCGGTCGCGTTGTACAGGTGCACGGTGGCCATCCGGGCGCCGGCCAGCGACTGGACCGACCGCTCGATGAGCTCGTCGCGGGCCTGGGTCAGCACGGAGATCCGGACGTCGTCCGGGATGCGGTCTTCCTCGATGAGCTCGCGGATGAAGTCGAAGTCGGTCTGGCCCGAGGCCGGGAACCCGACTTCGATCTCCTTGTAGCCCATCCGCACCAGCAGCTCGAACATCTTGTGCTTGCGGGCCGGGCTCATCGGGTCGACCAGCGCCTGGTTGCCGTCCCGCAGGTCGGTGGCCAGCCAGCGCGGAGCCTTAGTGATGGTCTGGGACGGCCAGATGCGGTCCGGCAGCTCGACGGGCGGGAAGGCCGAGTAGCGATGGCACGGCATGCCGCTGGGCTGCTGGCGTACGGGGGTGACGCGTTTGAACGCGGGTTCTTGCTGCATGGTCTGCTGCTTCCTTGAAGCTAAGGGGCGGTTGATGCCTGACTAACGGCCAGCGGACACACCAACACCCCGCGGCGAGGGAGCCGGCCTATCGGCCCCCGCCGCGGCCGCTAAGGAGGAGCAGCTCGCGCAACATTGCGACCCACACTATCAGCCGGATCGAGGCCGCAGTGGCGCGGGCGCACATAGCGGCGCGGGCCGGGCCGGGCGGCGCGCCATCCAGTGGCGCCGGCCGGGGCGATATTCGGTGGCGACGCCGGCGCGATATTCGGTGGCGCCGGCCGGGGCGGGGCGGTTGGCTGGGGGGATGCGCATCGAGCAGGCCGACCCGGCCGACACGCGGAAGGCACGCGAGTGCCACGAGGTGTACCTGGCCGCCCAGCGGGTCGACGAACCGGGAGCACCGTGGTTCACCGACCGGGCTTACGCGGGCTGGCTCGCGGTCGGCTGGGACGGCAATCCGCGGGAACTGTGGCAGGCCCGCCGGGATGACGGCCCGGTCGTCGGCTGGTACCGCTTGGAGCTGCCGTCCAGGGAGAACCTGGACCAGGCGAACCTGAACCTGATCGTGCACCCGGCCGAGCGGCGGCGCGGCGCCGGCCGCGCCCTGCTGCGGCACGCGGCGGGCCGGGCGGCGGCGAACGGGCGCTCGGTACTCAAGGGCGTCGCGCGCCAGGGCTCCCCCGGCGAGGCGTTCGCGCGCGTGGCCGGGGCGAAGCCGGGCCTGGCGGACATCCAGCGTGTCCTCGACGTCGCCACCCTGGACCAGGTTAAGCGCACCCGGCTGCGCGGGCCGGCTGAGCGGGCCGCGGCCGGCTACTCGCTGGTGTCCTGGACCGGGCCGGTACCCGAGGAGTTCACCGACGGGGTGGCAGCGGTCTACAACGCGATGGGCGACGCCCCGCATGAACCCGGGACCGCGGCGGAGGAGTGGGACGCCCAGCGCGTCCGCGAACGTGTCAACGACCTGCAGCCCCGGTACGGGATGAACCACTACGCGGTGGCGGCCCGGCATGACGACACCGGGGAACTGGCCGCGATGACCGAGGTAGCGGTGGACCCGGCGGATCCGGGCTGG
>JAJKHX010000484.1 GCA_021154785.1 Nocardiopsis sp. | reverse complement strand
GGTGCGGGCTCCGGGTGGCTCGGCGCGGGCGCCGCAGCTTCGCGCGTCACCGCGTCGGCTGGGCGCTCCGCCCTGGCGGGCACGGCTGCCTCAACTGGCTCAGCCTCGAACGCCTCAGGCTGGATCAGCTCAGCCTCCACCGGCTCAGGCTCGGCCGGCTCAGGCTCAGGGGCTGCCAGCTCGGTCTGCAGCGCTGCCGTCTCGGCCTCGGGGCCGGCTGTCTCGGGTGTCGTGATTTCGGGCGCCGGCGGTGCCGAGGGGGCCGGAGGCAGTCCGGCGGTTACGGGCGGTCCGGCGGGCGGGGCCTGGGCTGGGCGGGGCTGAGCGCGGAGCATCCAGCGGGCCCGGGCCTTGGCCAGCGCGGCGGGCGGCTGCGGCCAGGCCGGAGCCGCCGGCGCGGCGTCCTGGGCGGGCGGTGAGACCGGGTCGGCCGGGCGGCCGGCCTTGCGCCCCAGGCCATGCCGGAGCCCGGCCAGGTGCCGTCGGGCCGGGCCGGTCACCGATCCGGAGCGCGATCCGCCGTTGTACTCGTCGTCAGCGGCGGGGTCCCAGCCGACGGCCGGGCCGCCGTTAGACGCCGACCCGGTGTCAGGCTCGGGATCGAGGTTGACCTCGGGGAACGCGCCGGCCTCGGGGAACGGGGCCGGCTCGGGGAGCGGGCGGACCAACGGCAGCAGGCTGGCCTCGGCCGACGGCCAGGCGGTCGGGCCGGACGACTCGTTCAGGGCGCCGGGAACGGGATCGGAATCGTGCGCGACCTCGAAGGGCCGGCTGTCCGGCCGTTCGGCCGAAGGCGGGCTCGTCCACGCGGAAGGCCGGGCTGTCCCGGTTTCCCGGTCGGCCGGGCCGGTGGCGATGCCGGGCTCAGGGACCAGCGGCCAGGACGGCCACGAGGGCCGCGGGCTCGGATCGACCGCGGGCTGGTTCTGCGGATCGGCGGCGGGCCGGTTCTGGGGACGCCTCGGCATCCGGCGGGCCGGCGTGCGTTCCGGCACCTGGACCGGCGACGGTACGGTGCCCAGCTCCGGGCTCATCCCGGGGGCTGGCTCGGGCGACGGGCCCGCGAGCGGCGGCATGGCCACCTGCGGGACGGCCGGCAGCGGAGCCGTCTCCAGCGGCTGGGCGGTGGCCAGTGGCGTCGCCGCGGTTCGCGGCGGCCGCGGCACGCGCATCCCGGCCCGGGCTGGCCTGGCCCCGGCCCGAGCTGGCCGGGCCGCTGATGCCTGCCGCGCGGGAGCACCCGACCGGACCCTGGCCGGGGACCTCTTCGCCTTCTTGGGCCGGCCTTTGGGCGGGTGCCGGTGCCACACCCGGGCCGACACCGTGATCTCGTCCTTCTCCGCGAACGGCGCGAGCCGGCACCACGTCCGCGGTTCCGACACGTACCGCAGCTGCGAGCTCACCAGCTCCGGCAGCCGCTTGCTTTCGATGACCGGTCTCGTCGTCAGCCAGGTAAGGACACCCGGAGGAAGTACGTAAAGCCAAACAAGATTGTGATTAAAGGGCAGCCCGACGGCAATCAGGAAGAACACGTAGGGAACGGTAATTCCCACGAAAACGCCGATCCAGGTGATCGGCAAAGGTGCCGGCAGGCGGAAATCGTAAAGCTTGTAGAGTCGCTTTTCGATTCGCCAGATATTTGTGTAAGTGGGAAGGTCCACTAGTGGCGCGCCCCTTCTTCCTGATTCGGGATCAGTGGACTCCGAGCGCGTTCGCTATGCCAGTGGCCAGCGTGTGCACGATGCCGGGCGTGTAGAAGATGACCGCGATGGCCACGGCCAGCACGATGAACTGCACGAACCGGGTGATCTCACGCGTGAACAGGAAGAAGATCGCTACGATCCCGACGATACCCAGGAACAATGGCCCGAACAGACCCTGCAGGTAGGTAACGAGCCCCTGCGTGCTCAAGGCCACTGGAGCCATCGCGGCGGTGAGGTGAGTATGCATAACATGTCCCTTCCGGGAGCAGATGGACATCCAGATAGTGCTACAGCAGGCCGCTTGAGCAGGTACAAGTAAAGCGGATGCGCGGGCAGCCGGAAGTATGGCGGGCACGGCGCTCCAGTGCGCGGGTGCCGCGTCAGCTGGCCGCCCAGGCAGAGCCGGCGAGGGCGGGCCGTCAGCCGGCCCGGGCCAGGTTTGAAGGACTCCTCGCCGGGGAACAGAGCCCGGGCGAAGGCTGGCGCGTCGGCGGACCGGGCGACGATTAGTTCACCAGAGCGGGGCCGAGTCAGAGCCGGTCGGCGTGGCGGGGTGCGCCTGCAGGCGGGCATGGCGGCTTCACCTGGCCCTATCCTGGTCATCGGGCTCCCACCGCCTCGGTTGATGCTCCAATCTGTTTTACATACCATTTGCCGCTTTGAAGGTCGACAACCGACATACCATATGTCATCTCGAGTTTCGATGCCATCCCTAGATTTCCGGCGGCGGATCCTGGCTGCTCAGCGACCTGCCATATCACGGTCACTGTAATCTGCCTGGTCGTGCCGCCCGGCGGCACGACCAGCGCGCCGATCGAGTCGAACGTCACCGCGCCGCCGAGCCCGGTCAGCGACGTGCCCGGGGCCAGGAACCGGTTCAGCGCGGCGCTGTCACCACTAGCGTAGGCCTGGAAAAAGGCCGGCAGCTCATTCATCAGCTGGCTTCTGGCCGCCTGGTCCGAACCGCGCGGGGCGGCCGTGGCCGGCGGCAGGATCCGCTGGGGCGCGGGCAGCCAGGCGGGCTGGCCGGTGACCACCAGGCTGCCGCCAGCCGCGGCCACCGGCACCCCTAGCTCCGTGAGCTGGCCGCCGATCAAGGCGAGCAGCGTGACCACGGCGTGCCGCGGATCCTGGACCTTGATGCCCGCGATCTGCAAGGCCTGCAGGTTGACCTGACCGATGCCGTTCCAGCCCAGGTTGGGGTCCGCGGCCAGGACGCCGGGCGGCACGAACGCCTCCAGGGCCTGTTCCCGCTGGAGAAGGCTCCGCGGGCTGAACCCGAGGTAGACCCGGCCGAACTCGGTGGCGTAAGCCTCGGCCAGAGCCACCGGGAACTGCCCGGTGGCCGCGTTTCCCGGCGCTGTGCTTCCCGGCGCTGGCCCGCCGCCCGCCGGAGCCAGCGCGCGGTCGAAGACGATCGCGGTGAGGCCACGGAACACGATGACCAGCAGGGCTGCCCAGAGCACGATCCGGAGCGGCCACAGCAGCCACCGGCCGCCCGCGCCGCGGCGATCCGGGCCGAAGTCCGCGCGGGCGGCTACCGTCCCGTCAGCCTGCATGCCCGCGAGGAACGGATCCAGCTCGTCGTATAGCGCCGTCTCGCCGTACCATTCCCTATCGCTGTCAGTGGCCCGATCGCCGTAAGAAGCCCGGTCACCATAGAGAGCTCGAGCCGCAGGACGCGGCGGAACCAGGTCCGCCGGACCGGGATAGTACGCACCAGACCGCTCTCCGTCACCGGATGCCGGCCCGCGAACCATCACACCTCCGCACGTTTCCACCCCGGAAAACCCCGGGGCGGCCGTCCCTTTCGTGCTGGCCTCGCGCTCCATTGTGCGCCAAGAAGTCACGGTGCGGAACCGGATACAGCCGAACACCGGAGCATCCGCACGGACAAAACGACCAGCAACCCTGATACGTTCCCGATACCCAGCGGGTTCAAGTGAGTTCAGCGCGTGTCCGGTCCGACCGGCTCGGCGCACGGGGCCGCCAGGGCGGGGAGTTCCGGACCGCATACGAGACCGGTCGTCGGCATATTCCCAGGTAGTCGTCGTTTTACTAGCCAGTGGCCCGCGAGGCCGGACCCGGCTAGCGCCTCGCGCACCCAGAACGCACGCCTTACCGCCCCAGGCGTCCGCCATGTCCGCCATCACCCCCTAACCACTCCATGAGCTGCGAGAACTACCATTCGTTACCGGAAGCCTTAACGATTTCTTACGCACCCCGCGTCTCGTTCCGCACGTGCGCGATCACCCCAGCCGCCTGGCCAGCCAGGTCAGCACCGCCGTCGCAGCGGGCCGCCCGGTGGCGGACGGCGCCTGCGGCATCACCTTGATTCGCATCCGGCTCAACAGCAGGATGCGCAGCACGTCTATTATCGAACATAAGTACGATTAATGTCAATGTGTAGGCGGCCTGAGCACTGAAGGACCCGACACGTCCGAGGCTCAGCCGACCGCCCCGCCGTCGGCGGTTACGGGGCGTCCGCCGCCCGGGCCGGGTATGGCACCACGTCGCCGCGGAAACCGGGTTGCCCGTCCGCCTGCGTTCACTTTCCGCCCCCGCTTACCCTCGGTCCGCGCTTACCCCTGGCGGTCGCTGGCGCCCGGGCACCGGACCGGCGGGAAAGCTTCAGGCGACCCAGTGGCGGCGGTGCCCGGCTGGATTACAGTTACGGCACGGGCCGCCATCCGTTTTCGCGGGCTTTGCGTCTCACCGAGGAGGGCAGCAGGCAATGGGACCAGGCATCATGTTCGTCGTCGTCATCGTCGCACTGGCTTGCGGCTTCGCCGGTCAGGCCATCGGGAAGCCGAAGGGCTACCCGGGCGCCGGGTTTGCGATCGGCCTGCTCCTGGGCGTCCTCGGTATCGTGATCGTCGCCTTGATGCCGGAAACGGAGGCGGCGAAGGCCGCCCGGGCGCAGTGGCAGTACCAGGCACAGGTGGCCGCCGCGCAACAGCAGTACGAGATCCAGGCCGAGGCGGCGCGCAGAGCCGGGTACCCGTTCGCGTCCCCGCCGCCAGGATCATGGCAGCCGTATCAGGAACCGCAGCCGCCGTATCGGGACTGGCAGTCCCCCAATCCCTGACTGAGGCGCGGCAGTTCCAGGGACCCCCCGGCCGGGGCCCGTGCGGCCCGTCGTTACCCGCCGTTTAAGAGCCGCTCCAGGGCCGTTCCAGCCGCGGATGGCACAGTGCACCCACGGACGCCAGCCAGGTCCTCGCTTCGCAACTGGGTTGTAGCTGACGTAACAATGAGGTATATAGTAGTTACTGTCTGGAATTGACCCTGGTTACGGGGGTAGTAACCACGAGGTTAGATCTGGCGGCAGGGGTAGAAACCTCGGGGGAGGAAACGATGGATCTGATATGGATACCGGTTGGCATAGCCGCCTGGTTCCTGGTCTCGGTCGTGATAGGGCTGTGCATCGGCCCGGTTCTCAAAAACTGCTCCCTGGCCCGGGAGTCCGCGGATCAGCAGCGGGACGAGCGGCCTCTCTCACCGGTATGGCCGAGCACGGGCGCAGGCACCGGCGAGCCGGTCCTGCACATTCCGGGCACCCGCCGCCCGGCCGTGACCGGTCAGCGCGCCTCGTAGGTACTGAACCGCGGTACTGCCCAGTGACGACGATCCTCGGCCGTAGCGACAGCGAGAAAGTATTGCAGGATGAGAACAGAATGTTACTGTATGAAATAAGACGTGGTTGCAGGGGAGGCAGCCACGGGGAGGAAACGTGGACCCGTGGTGGTGGGTACCGATAGGCCTGGCCGCCTGGTTTCTGGTCTCGATCGTGGCCGCGCTGTGCATCGGCCCGTTTCTCAGGCGCTGCTCACAGGCCCGGGAACCCCTGGACCAGGAGCTCGAGGAGTTGTCGGACAACCGCGAGCCGCCCGAGGATGAGCGCGAGGCTTCATTGCGGCGGCATCGCCGTCGGCCGGGCTTGGCCGGCTTTCGCTGGGGACACCGATGAGTCCGGATCGCTCGCCCGGTCTGACCAGTCATGACAACCGCGACAACCGCCCGCCGCATGTTCGGGCTCCTCGAGCCGATCTGCCTGGTCACCTTCCTCGCCGACGAATGCAACGAGGAGCTGGCCGCGCTCGGCCACCGCACCTACTGGGACGGCTACTTCGCCAGCCGCGCCGCGCCGCTGGGACGAGTGCCGGCCGAAGTCGTGCACGCGGCCTTCTACAGCTTCGCCGAGGGCGAGGCCGCGCGGCACATCCCGAGCGCATGGGAGACGATCCCGCCCGAGGCATCCGTCGCCGCCCGGCTACGGGGCAGCACCGCCTCGCTACGACGGATCCTCGGCGACGAGCGGGCCGGCTCCCCCGGCCTGACGCGCGCCGCCGACCTGACCACCAAGGCCGCGACGAGCGCGCCCATGGCGGGCCGGGTGATGTACGCCGGCCTGCGCACCCTTCCGGTACCCAGCGACCCGGTCGCCCGGCTGTGGCACTCCGCGACCATGCTGCGCGAGCACCGCGGCGACGGGCACGTCGCCGCTCTCGTCGGTGCGCGCATCGGCGGCACGGAGGCCCACGTGCTCTCCGCGCTGGATATGGGCATCCACCCGCCGGAGTCGTTCGGGCGCATCCACCACCTGCCGAAAAAGCGGCTGGCGGAGGTCATGGACGGGCTGCGCGAGCGCGGTCTGGTCGACGCCGACGGGTGTTTCACCGACGCCGGCCGCGAGACCAAGCAACGCATCGAAGCCCTCACCGACGAGCTCGCCGCCCCGCCGTACGATGCACTATCCCCCGCCGAGCTCGACGAGCTGATCACCGAACTCGAACCCATCACCGCGGCGCTGGCGGCCACGGGATCGCAATGACGAACAGCGACCGGGCCGAAGAGTCACCGGTGTGGACCCGCCAGCGCTGGCCTGGCTCAGACGTTGAAGCGGAATTCCACGACGTCGCCATCGCGCATGACGTAGTCCTTGCCCTCGATGCGGGCCTTGCCCGCGGCGCGGGCCGCGGGCAGGGAGCCGGCCGCGATCAGGTCGTCGTAGGAAACCACCTCGGCCTTGATGAAGCCGCGCTGGAAGTCGGTGTGGATGACGCCGGCCGCCTCGGGCGCCGTCGCCCCGGCTCGGATCTCCCAGGCCCGGGTCTCCTTCGGGCCCGCGGTGAGGAATGTCGCCAGGCCCAGCGCGCGGAACCCGGCCCGGGCCAGCTGGGCCAGCCCCGGCTCGCCCATCCCGGCCTCGGCGAGCAGCTCGGCGGCCTCGTCCGCGGGCAGCTCGGCCAGGTCCGCTTCGGTCTTGGCGTCCAGGAAGATCGCCTCGGCCGGGGCCACTAGCTCAGTGAGCCGCTTGCGCAGATCCTCGTCGGCCAGCTCGGCCACGTCCACGTTGAACACGTACAGGAACGGCTTGGCCGTCAGCAGGTGCAGCTCGCGCAGCGCGTGCAAGTCGATCCCGGCGGCCGCGGCGCCCGCCGACAGGGCGGTCCCGGAATCCAGCAGCCGCTGCGCCGCCTCGGCGGCCGCCACCGCCTGCGCCTTCTCGGGGTCCTTGGCGAACTTGGTCTCCTTGACCAGCCGTGGCAGCGCCTTCTCCAGGGTCTGCAGGTCGGCCAGGATCAGCTCGGTGATGACGGTCTCGATGTCGCGCTCCGGTGACACGTCACCGTCCACGTGCGTCACGTCCGGGTCGGTGAAGACCCGCACCACCTGGCAGATCGCGTCGGTCTCGCGGATATGGGCGAGAAACTGGTTACCCAGCCCCTGGCCCTGCGAGGCGCCGCGGACCAGGCCCGCGATGTCGGTGAACCGCACGCTGGCCGGCACGATCCGGGCCGAGTCATACAGCCTGGCCAGCTCGGCCAGCCGCGGATCGGGCACGCCGACCACGCCCACGTTCGGCTCGATCGTGGCGAACGGGTAGTTCGACGCCAGCGCACTGGCCCGGGTCAGCGCATTGAACAAGGTGGACTTGCCGACGTTGGGCAGGCCGACAATGCCGATAGACAGACTCACCTGGGCGAGTTTAGTGCCGCCCGAGTAGCGAATTGGCTAGCTCCGGCAGCGACGGCATCACCGGCGACCGACACCAGCGGTCGCCCAAGAGCCGGATCGATGGAGCATAGAGCCGGCTGCTACCGGATCGATGGAGCATAGAGCCGGTTGGACTTACCAGTCATAACTCGCATTGCGGGCATTTCGGACAGCGCGGTCAGGCGGGGACGGCGACGGAGAGTAAAGATGGGGTAGGCGCTGCTGATGCGACAGCTGTGACTACGGCGGCTGCGGCCCGGCGCTATCGCAGCTGTGACTACGGCGGCTGCGGCCCGGCGGTATCGGAGCTATGACTACGGCGGCTGCGGCCTGGTAGTTTCGCAGGCTATTGGGGCGACTGGGCAGGATGCTGCTGATAGCGCAGCTGAGAGCGTAGGCGATGGTGGGGTAGCTAGGGGTTGCGGGGCTGCCGGGTTGGTGGGGTAGCTAGGGGTTGCGGGCTGCGGGGTTGATGGGGCAGCCGGGGCTGTGGACGACAGGGGCGAGTTAGAACTGGGCCTGGTACTGGGCGGGGTCGATGCGGGCCTCGACGATCAGGGGGCGGGAGCGGGCGGCGAAGCCGGCCAGGACCTGCTCCAGGGCGGCCGGGGTGTCGGCCCGGACGCCGTCGCAGCCGGTGGCCTCGGCCAGGGCGACCAGGTCCATGCCGTCCATCCGGGTGGCGGTGGGCGGGTAGCCGGCCGACTGCTGGCGCAGCTCGATCCGGTTCAGGCTGCCGTCGGTGAACACCACCACCGTGACCGGCAGGCCGAGCGACGAGGCGACCCGCAGCTCCGTCGCCGCCATGGCGAAGCCGCCGTCGCCGACCAGGGCCAGCACCGGCCGGCCAGGCCGGGTGAGCCGGGCCGCGATCGCCGCGGGAACGCCGAATCCCATGGCCGACAGGCCGTTGGGAATCAGCACCGAGCGGGGCTCGCCGGCCTGCCACGCCTGGCCCGCCATGATCTTGTGCGAGCCGACGTCGGTGGCCAGGATCGTGCCGGGCGGCGCGGCCTCCCGGGCGATCGTGACCACGTCCGAGGGATTGAGGCGGCCCGGCGTCCGGCCGGCCAGCCAGGCCGCGCGCAGCCGGGCCCGGTGCGCCGCCACCGCGGCCTCGTCCCAGCGAGGCTCCCCCGTCCACTGCGCGGTCAGCCAGCCCAGCAGTGCCCCGACGGAGCCGACCAGCTCGTGCTCGGCGGCGTAGACCTGGTCGGTGTTCGGGGTGGTGTCCAGGTGCAGGACCGGGGTGCTGACCGACCACGGGCTGATCAGCTCGACCGGGTCGAAGCCCGCCGCCAGGATCAGGTCGGCCCCGGCCAG
>JAJKHX010000483.1 GCA_021154785.1 Nocardiopsis sp. | reverse complement strand
GACACCCGCCTCGTTCAGCCGCGCCCAGATCGGGTCGAAATAGGGGTCGCCCGGCGACCGCCCGCCCGCAGGCCCGGTGGGCAGCAAGATGATCCGGGCCCCCTTACCGAGCACGAAATCGAGCTCGGCGACCGCGAGGTCACGGTCGGCCAGGGACAGCAGCGCGGGGGCGAAGATCTGCCCGCCGCGGCTGAAGCCCCACTCCTCGTCGAACCACCGGTTGAAGGAATGGATGTTGGCGTAGGCGGCCGGAACATGCTTGACGTAGTTCTCCACGGACAGCGCCATCGCCGAGGGGAACACCACAGCCCGTTCCACGCCCTGTGCCTCCATGAGCTTGAGCCTGGCCTCGCGGTCGAGATACTCCGGCCGCATCGGCTCGGGCTGGTAGGTCTCGTCCGGGTTGCCCGAGGCCATCTGGCGGAGCATCTCCTTGAGCGAGCCCGGCCGGTAGGCCAGGTCGAAGCCGAGGCCCTGCTCGGAGTTGAAGACCGCGATCCGGTCCGCGGCCAGGATGCGCTCGGTGCCGTCGTGCAGCCGCACCGGCGCGATCGCGTACGGCCGCCACTTGTCGGGCAGGTACCTGGTGAACGAGTCGCGCGTCTCGTAGCAGTGGGTGTCGCAGTCGAACAGCCCGTATTCAAGTCCGGTCATGTCAGCCTCCGGCGATCATATCGAGAGAACTTAATCATATAACTTTTTTTACTGATTGGCCATCGGCCGGGACGGAAGCGGAGGCGGGTGACGCGGCGGGGCCCGGCCGCCACGACGTGACCAGGATCAGCACGGCACCGCCCGCCCCGGCCAGCGCCGCGATGGCCAGGCCGGCCCCCCCGGGCACGCTGAACCCGGCCGCGTCGTCCAGGGACCAGCCGCCCCCGCCGAGCGCACCGATTGCGCAGGCCGCCAGCGTGATCATCAGCACGTACTCATAGCCCTCACCGGGCCGGAAGATGAAAAAGCCGTTCCTGGCGTGGTTGGCGACCAGTGCGACCACCATCGTCCCGACGACTCCGGCCGCGGCTAGAGGGGTGAGCAGGCCGAGCACGAGCAGCCCGCCCGCGCCGAGTTCGGTCACGGTGGCGGCCAGCGCGTGCACCCGGCCGGGCCGGATGCCGATGGACTCGAACCACCGCGCCGTGCCGGGCAGCTTGCCGCCGCCGAAGGCGTGGTGCCAGCCGTGCGCGATCATGGTGCCGCCGACCGCAAGGCGAAGCAGCAACGCCGCGATGTTCACACTGTTCACTCCACCCCTGCCTTACCGGACCTCAACCGGTCCATAGATTAGCCGATAGGGTATATTAATATAACTTAATCTACTAATCTTCAACCCTAGGCAGACGCGCCGGTATCCGCCTGATCAGCCGCCGATGAGCCCGTCGGCCACCGTCGCCGCCTGGCCGGCTTGAGGAGTTCCGGGGGCGGTGCGGATCGTGATCGGCCTGGCCCTGACGATGGCGGCGGCGCGCTGGCTGGCCGGCGACGGTACCGGCTGTACCGGGTGGCGCGGTAAGGGCGACCATGGGGCATGGACGGGAACCGCCGGGCCGAGTGGATCGCCGAGCTCGACTTCGAGGTCTACACGCCGCCGCGCCAGATCCTGGAATCGGTCCCCGGCGTGCAGGCGCAGGAGATGCACCGGCCTTCTGATCTCCGGGTGGCCATCCCCGTTTACGGGCTGGCCTAGCGGTACCCGGTAGCCTGGCGCTCATGGACCAACGCGCCGAAGCCTGGTACCGGCGGCGCACTACGCACTGGCAGGAATGGCCGCTCGGGCGGCTGCTCGAGCTGAAGCGGCGCGAGGGCACCCGGATCAGCGTGGTCATCCCGGCCCGGAACGAAGAACGCACGGTGGCGAGCGTGGTAGGACCGCTGCACCGGGCCCTGGTGACGGACGCGCCGCTGGTCGACGAGCTCGTGGTGATCGATTCCGACTCCACCGACGGGACGGCGGCCGCAGCCGCCGCGGCGGGCGCGGTGGTGCACCGGGCCGGCGACATCGCCCCATCGCTGGGCTCCTATCCGGGCAAGGGGGAGGCGCTGTGGAAGTCGCTGCTGGTCACCCGGGGTGATCTGCTGGTCTTCGTGGACGCCGACCTGACCCAGTGGGGCCCGCACTTCGTCACCGGGCTGCTCGGGCCGCTGCTGGCCGAGCCGGTCGTACAGCTGGTCAAGGGGTTCTACGCCCGGGTGCGGACCGAGGCGGACGGCTCGGTCTCGACCGAGGGCGGCCGGGTCACCGAGCTGGTGGCCCGCCCGCTGCTGAGCCTGTGGTGGCCGCACCTGGCGGGCGTGGTGCAGCCGCTGGCCGGGGAATGGGGCGCCCGGCGGAGCCTGATGGAGTCGCTTCACGTTCCGGTCGGGTACGGGGTGGAGCTGGCGGCGCTGCTCGACACCGCGTCCCGGCACGGGCTGGACGCGCTGGCCCAGGTGGACCTGGGCTCCCGGGCCCACAAGCACCAGGCCAACCACGACCTGGCGGTGATGGCGGCCGAGCTGCTCGCGGTGGCGGCACGACGGCACGGCGGGCCGCACCGGCTGATCCCCGGGGAGACGCTCGAGCAGTTCGACCGTGACGGCGGCGAACTGCGTCAGCGTTCGCGGGCGGTGCCCATGGACGAGCGACCGCCGGCGGAGAGCGTAGCCGGGAGTCTTCGGCTAGCGAGCACCACCGAATGAGCGGCGTCAGGCAGACCGAGCACACCGGGTCGGCCGCGTCGGCTGGGTCGGCCGCGTCGGCTGGGGAGCTGTGGCTGGGGCGGCGGGTGTTCGGTCCGGAGCAGCGGCTGGTGATGGCTATCGTCAACCGCACCCCGGACTCGTTCTACCGCCCCGGCCTGACCTGGGAGCTGGCGGCGGCGATGGAGCGGGTGCATGAGGTGGTGGCCGAGGGCGCGGACATCCTCGACATCGGCGGCGTGCCCGCCAAGCCGCCCGACGACGTGGACGTGCGCGAGGAGATCCGGCGCACCGTGCCGTTCATCGCGGCTGTCCGCGACGCCTACCCGGACTTGATCATCAGCGCGGACACCTGGCGGCACGAGGTCGGCCGGGAGGCCTGCGCGGCCGGCGCGGACCTGCTCAACGACACCTGGGGCGGCTGGGACCCCCAGCTGGCCGAGGTGGCGGCTTCCTGCGGCGCCGCTCTCGTCTGCTCGCACGCCGGCGGGGTGCCGCCGCGTACCCGGCCGTTCCGGGTCGCTTTTTCCGACGTTGTGCAGGATGTGCTTGACGTCACGCTTGCGCTGGCCGCGCGGGCGGTCTCGGCGGGCGTGGCCCGGGAGCGGATCATCATCGACCCGGCCCACGACTTCGGCAAGAACACCTGGCACTCGCTGGAGATCACCCGGCGGCTGGGCGAGCTTGTTTCCACTGGCTGGCCGGTGCTGGTGTCGCTGTCGAACAAGGACTTCGTCGGCGAGACCCTGGATCTTCCGGTGGACGAGCGGCTGGCCGGGACACTGGCCGCGACAGCGGTCAGCGCGTGGCTCGGGGCCCGCGTCTTCCGCGCGCACCAGGTGCGCGAGACGCGTCAGGTGCTGGACACGGTGTCGGCTATCCAGGGCGACATTCTGCCTGCCCGCGTGGTGCGCGGGCTGGCGTGATCATGATGGCTTGCCCGGACCGGGGGCACGCGTGATCGTCGCGGCGGCGCTGTGCGCCTCTCCCCCGCTGCTGCATCCGGCTTTGACTGGCCGCGCAGCGGTTCTTCCTGAGCTGCGTTCGGCCTGCGCCGAGGCGGTCGCGCGGCTGCTGCGCGAGGAGCCTGAGGTGATCGTGGTCGTGGGGCCCGCTGCTGTCACCGGGGAGTGGGATGCCGCCGGACGGCTTGACGCGGCGGCTTTTGCCCCGGGTGCTGCCGTTCCGGGTCCTGCTGTCTCGGGTCTCGTAGTCTCGGCTCCTGCTGTCTCGGATTCTGGTGTCTCGGGTCGTACCGTCTCTGGTTCTGCCGCCACGGGCGTGGCGGGGATGCTGCCGCTGTCGCTCGGGTTGGGCGCCATGCTGCTGGACCAGGGTCAATACCGGGGGTTGCGGCGTCTGTTCGCGGTGGGGCCGGACGCGCCGGCGGGTGCGTGCGCCGCCCTGGGCGCCGAACTTGCCGCCGGAGGGACTCGGACGGCGCTGCTGGTGATGGGGGACGGAAGCGCTCGCCGGAGCCTGAAGGCACCGGGCCATCTGGACCCGCGGGCTGAACCCTTTGACGCGGACGTGGAGCAGGCGGTCCGGGCTGGGCGGCTCAGTGCCCTGCTCGAGCTGGACGAGGCGCTGGCCCGCGACTTGATGGTCACCGGGCGCCCGGCCTGGCAGGTGCTGGCCGGTGCTATGCCGGACGAAGCTGGACCGGATGGCACCAGGGTGGATGGCGCCCTGATGACCGAGGTGCTCTATTGCGACGACCCGTTCGGTGTCGCCTATCTCGTGGCCTGCCTGAGCCCGCGCCGCCGACTGTGATCGCGGCCGGGAGCAGCCGCCGTCGGGGAAGTCCGGGCAGGCGGGGCTATGGTGACGTTCATGGGGCAGATCACGGTCCGCGGGCTCAGCGTCGACCTGCCCGCCCTTGCTGCGGACACCGAACTCGACGCGGTGTCTGCCCTGGGCGGGGCGGCCGCCCTGATCAGCCGGTTCGAGTTCTCCGGGGCTCGCGTGCCTGCCCTGGAGCTGAAGGACGTCACGCTGGTTACCGGCAAGATCGGCAAGGTCCGGACCGGGGAAACCAGCATGACCGGCACGCAGGTCCGGTCGGTGGAGTTCGCCGGTTGCGAGCTGGGCTCGCTGCGGTGGACTGGGGGGAAGATCTCGCGGACCCGGTTCAGTGACTGTCAGCTGGTCGGCGCACGGTTCGAGGACGTCACCCTCGACCACGTGCTCTTCGCCGGCTGCAAGATGGACTACGCGATGCTCAGCCGGATCCGGGCGGTGGGCCCGGTCATGTTCACCGGGTGCTCGCTGCGGGAAGCCGAGTTCGCCGATTGTCACCTGGCTGGTTCCCTGCTCAGCCGGTGCGACCTGACGCTAGCCAGCTTCGGACCCGGCCGGTACCCCGGCTGCGATTTGCGCGACAACGATCTCGCCACGGTGAGCGGGGTCCATCACCTCAAAAAGGTCATACTGGATCGCGCCCAGCTAATGCAGCTCGCGGAGGCGCTCGCCGTCCAACTGAGCGTGACCTTCGGCGACAGCCTGGAAGACTCTGCCTCACCTGCCGCGACATCGCTCTTATGCTGCTCGCTGTTATATCGAGCTCACACGTAGTGCCGGCAGGCCAGTACGGAATCTGGATAAAGCCACCGTTGGCCGGATCGATGGAGCATCGAGCCGGTCCTGGGCGGATCGATGGAGCATTGAGCCGGTTCGCTGGGCCGCCAGGACCCGCTGGGACTCGGACAAGACCGCGCTATGCGGATCGATGTGGCACCGGGGCGGAGGCGGGAGGCGGAGGCGGGACGGGCTTTGGCATGGCTGGTGGGGTGGGTGCGACCGCCGCTATGTTGGGGGCGGAGGTGGCGATGAGGAGGCAGGCGTACGATCGTGACTCGGTGGAACAGTACGTGGAAGCCGTCCGCCGGCAGTTGCCTGATGCGGCGCTGAGGGATTCGGTGAGCCGGGCCGCGACGGTGATTCCCGGCTCCGGCGACCCGGTGGACAAGGTGAGCGGAGCGTTGCCCAGCGCCCGGCAGGCCGAGCCTTCCTCGGGTGGCGGGGCGGGTGGCGCGGTTCCCTACCTGGCCAGGGAGCCGACGGTGAGCCTGGTGCAAAGCGCCGTGGAGGACGCCCTGCGCGAGCGGGGCGTGCCGGACCAGCCGCCAGGACCTGAGGGCCTCTGGGAGAAGATCGTCCGGATCGTCGAGGGCTTCCTGCACCGGGGAAACTTCGGCCCGCAGGACCCGGACTGGGTCATCAAGATCGCGGAATCTACGCTCGGCCATCTGGCCAAGGGCAACCACCCGTTCAATCCGAAGCCGGCCGAGCACGCGATCAGCGGCACGGCGCGGCTCGTCGTGGTCGGAGACTGGGGTACCGGGCTACCCCGGGCGCGGGCCGTGGCCACGTACATGGCCGAAGAGGTCACCGACGCGCTGAGGAGCGGGCGTGAGGCGCACGTGATCCACCTGGGCGACGTGTACTACTCAGGGCTGCCCGTGGAGGTGCGGCGGCACGTACTCGAGCCCTGGCCGGTTACGGCTGCCCAGGCCAGGGCGGGCGTGACGTCGTGGTCGCTCAACGGCAACCACGACATGTACAGCGGCGGCTACGGCTACTACGACACGCTGCTCGCCGACCCGCGGTTCGCGGCGCAGCACTCGGCCGACGGCGCGTCCACGAGCTTCTTCCGGCTGACCGCTCCGGGCTGGGAGTTCGTCGGCCTCGATACCTCCTGGGACACGGACGTGCTGTCCAAGGGAGCATCGGGGGTATTGCAGGATCCGCAGGCGGAGTACGTCGAGCAGGTGGCGAGGGCCTCGGATCGCAAGCTAGTCCTGCTGAGCCACCACCAGCTCGCCACGGTCTACGACCAGGCCGACATCGGGCCGGTGCTGACCGCCAAGCTCGGGTCAGTGCTCGGCAGCGGCCGGGTCACCGGCTGGTGGTGGGGCCATGAGCACCGCTGCGTAGGCTTCGGGGAGACCGGGGGAGTCAGGTTTCCGCGCTGCATCGGCCACGGCGGGGTGCCGGTCCCCCAGACGCACACCACGGCCGAGAAGCCTCCCGCGCCCTGGGCCTGGGAGCCGACCGGGTACCTCGACTCCGGCGGGCAGCGGTGGGCGCTGTTCGGGTTCGCGGTCTTCGACCTCGACGGCGACCAGATCCGGGCCAGGTACCGGGACGAGCATGGAGCCACGATCAGGACCGAAGTGATCGAGTAGTCCTGGCCTGTCGCCCGAACGGATCGTGGCCAGCTCGGGAACCGTTCCCGAGCTGGCCACGAGGGTGAAGGGATGTGAGCCGGGGTCCCGGCTTAGTAGTCGGCGGTTTCCAGGGCACTGCGGAGTTCCGCGGTGCGGCGCCAGGCTTCTACCATCCGGCGCTCGGCACGGTGCTCGATCCGGCTCGCCCGGCGGAGCGAGCGCATCCGGCGTGAGTGACGCAGTTGTTCCGCTTCTTGCAGGTTGGTGCGCGTTCGCTCGCGCGCCAGCGATTCAGTTCGCATGTGAAAGACACTCCGTTGTGTGTATGCATTGTGTGCGGCACACGGCCGCGCGGCTGCTTGTCCGCCGCGCGGCCGCCGGTGGCGGCGTGGCCGGGCTTCCTGGCCACTGCGCTTGTCGTGATGTGAGTGGCCTACGCGGCCACTTCGGTCTTGCGCGGACGTCCGCGCGGGCGCTTACGCGGCACGATCGCGCCGCGCATCAGCAGTTCGCCGCCCCAGACACCCCAGGGCTCCCTGCGCTCGAGCGCACCGTTCAGGCAAGCCAGCCGGGCCTCGCATCCCCGGCACATCGCCTTGGCCGTCTCCACGTCCTCCGGAGACTCGGCGAAGAACAGCTCCGGGTCTTCCGTGCACGGAAGATCCAGGCCACCCGGGAGCGCGGTGGCCGGTCCGGCCACTGCGACGATTCCGACCTGATCGAATGCCTGCCTGACCTCTGGCTCCTGCCGCGTCGCCACGAATCCAGACGCCTCGAACCCCGTTGCGTCCGTCTCGGTGACGGTGGCATCGCGCCACTGCATCGGTGCCATCCCCTCTCGCTTGCCGGTCCTAGTTGTCGTCACACGCGATTTCTCGCCCGTCTTGGGACCTAGGCCGAAATAACTAGGCCGCGGACCCTGTGTTTCGGGTCCGCGGCCTCGAGAGGTTTTGCTGGCCGGTCTAGTTAGACCGGTTCTCTATCTCGAGGTGGACCCGACGCGCCCTCACCAACGGCGGTGGCGCCGGTCATGTAGTTGTGGATATTCGTCTGGCCGACGGCGACCTAGTGCGCCTGCGGAACGAGAACCGCAACCCGGCCCCGAACGCGCGGAAGCGCGTCAACCGGGATGGCGAACGGCTCGGCAGTGGGCACACTTGTCCCCGGGCAGCCGATCGACGGCAGGCTGGAGACACCCAGGCGCGAAGCCCAGTTCGGGTCAGACAGAGCGTCTGAGTAGAAGTTCGTCACGTCGGGCACCCCCTTCCAGGAGTCTCGGTTGCTAGCCCACGGACATGTAGAGAAGCGTAAGTGCTGCCCCCTTAAGGGAGCAACACTTTTTTGACCTGCGGTTTTAGTTTTCTTGAGGGCCTACAGACCGCTCCGGGCTGACCTGGAGGAATCAGCGGGGCGGGATGGCCCGGATCAGGCCTTCTTGCACGACCGAGACGACGAGCTCACCTTCGGCGGTAAACACCTGGCCGGTGGCCAGGCCGCGGGCGCCGGAGGCGACCGGTGACTCCTGCGCGTACAGCAGCCACCGGTCGGCCCGGAACGGGCGGTGAAACCACATGGCGTGGTCCAGGCTGGCACCCGAGGTGCGGCCGTCCAGCCAGGACAGGCCGTGCCCGAGCAGCACCGAGTCGAGCAGCGTCATGTCCGAGGCGTAGGTCATCAGGCAGACGTGCAGCAGCGGGTCGTCGGGCAGCTCGCCGTCGACCCGGAGCCAGATGAGATTCCTGGTCGTCCGCAGCGACGGGTCGCGCGCCGCCTCCCCCGACATCGGCCCGACCGAACGCAGGTCGACGGGGTTATCGAAGACCGATGGAGGCGTCTTGCCGAGCAGCCGCGCCATCCGGTCCCAGTTCCGCTCGACCGCATCGGGCGGCGGCACGTCCGGCATCGGGTCGGCGTGCTCCGGGCCCGGCTCCTCGTGATGGAAGGACGCGGACAGGGTGAAGATCGCCTCGCCGTGCTGGACGGCCGACACCCGCCGGGTGGTGAACGACCGCCCGTCCCGCACCCGGTCTACCAGGTACACGATCGGCACGGCCGGGTCGCCCGGGCGGATGAAGTAGGCGTGCAGCGAGTGCACCGGGCGGTCCGCGGGCACGGTCCGGCCGGCCGCGACCAGCGCCTGCCCGGCCACCTGGCCGCCGAACACCCGCTGGACCCGCTCCTCGGGACTGCGGCCGCGGAAGATGTTGACCTCGATCTGCTCTAGGTCGAGCAGGTCAAGCAGCCGGTCGAGCGCCTTACCCATGAGGCTTCACCCTAGCCTGATGCCGTCGAGGAAGCGGGACCGTGGCCGGCCCACGCCGCGGGCGCCCGGGGTCCGGGCCGGCGCCCACGACAGGTGCAGGTGCTCGCGGGCCCGGGTCACCGCGACATAGAACAGCCGCTTTTCCTCCTCGACCGCCTCCGGCGTGCGGGCGTGCACGATCGGCATCAGTCCCTCGACCAGGCCGGGGAGCAGTACCGCGTCCCACTCCAGGCCCTTGGCCGCGTGCATGGAGGCCAGCGTCACGCCGTCGACCGCGGGGGCGTGGCCGAGCTCGGAGCGTTCGGTCAGCTCGGATGAGAAGTCGGCCAGGGTAGCCTGCGGGCGGGCTGCGTGCATGTCGTCGGCGAGCTGCGCGATCGCGGTGAGCGATTCCCACCTTTCCTGCGCCGCCGCGCCGACGCCGGCGGGCGCGGTGGTCAGGCCGATGCCGGTCAGCACGGCCCGGACCGCGGTCGGTAGCGGATCACCGCGCCCCGGGCCGTGGTCGGCCGCCGATTCACCGCGGGCCGCCCCGCGCAGCAGCACCAGCGCCTGGCGTACCACCGGCCGCTCGTAGAACCGCTCGGCCCCGCGGACCATGAAGGGTACCCCGGCTTCGGCCAGCGCCCGCTCGAACCGCTCGGTGTCGGCGTTGACCCGCACCAGCACGGCGATCTCGCGGAGCGGCACGCCCCGGGCCCGCAGCGCCTGGACCTGGATCGCGAGACCGCCCGCCTCCGCGGTCTCGTCGGGGTACTCGGTGAGCACCGGCGGCGGACCCGGCGCGCGCTGCGCCACCAGCGGGGCGGCCGTTCGCGCCAGCTGGTTGGCCACCGCCACCACCTGCGGCGTGGAGCGGTAGTCGCGCACCAGCCGGACCACGGTGGCGCCGGGGAACTCGGCGGTGAAGCCGGTCAGGTAGGCCGGGGTGGCCCCGGTGAAGGAGTAGATCACCTGGTGCGGATCGCCGACCACGCACAGGTCGTCGCGGTCGCCCAGCCACACGTCGAGCAGCAGCTTCTGCAGCGGGTTCACATCCTGGTACTCGTCCACCACGAAATGCCGGAACAGGTCGTGCACCTGGTCGGCGGCGGTCCGGTTGTCGAGCAGGATGGCGGCGGTCAGCTCCAGGATGGACTCGAAGTCGATCAGGTGCCGTTCCCGGCGCAGCTCCTCGTAGGCGGCGTAGACCGCGGCCTGGCTGGCCGCCCCGGCGGCGGGCGAGCGGCCCGCGGCGGCCGCGGCGGCCGCGTAGCCGTCCGGGCGGACCTGAGTGACCTTGGCCCACTCGATCTCGCTGGCGGCGTCGGCGAGATTCCCCGCACCGCCGTCCAGGCGGACCTGGGCCCGCTTGGCGGCCTCGCGCACCAGGCTGACCTTGCCGTCGACCAGCTGCGGCGGGCGTCCGCCGACGACCCGCGGCCAGAAGTAGTTGAGCTGGCGCAGCGCAGCCGCGTGGAACGTGGACGCCCGTACCAGCCCGACGCCCAGCTGCCGGAGCCGGCCGCGCAGCTCACCGGCCGCCCGCACGGTGAAGGTGAGGGCCAGCACGTGGGCCGGGTCCACCGCGCCGGTCGCGGCGGCGTAGGCGATCCGGTAGGTGATCGCGCGGGTCTTGCCGGTGCCCGCGCCGGCCAGCACGCAGACCGGGCCGCGGCCGGCCAGGGCCGCCTCGCGCTGCTCCGGGTCCAGCCCGGCCAGCAGCGCCTCCGAGGTAACGGTCATCGCGTCGGCCATCGCCTCATCCTGCCGCATCGCGAAGGTAAGGGGAGATCGGAGGCGCCGCATAGCGCGAGGAAGGGGAGCCGGGCGGGCGGGCGGTGGCGGGGACGGGGGAAGAGCGGGAGGGCTGGCGGTGTTACACGAGACCTGAACGTGTTGAAGCGAACTCTAGGAGGCTACGGTTGTCCGGCCAGCTGACGATGTACACCACCCCCTGGTGCGGCTTCTGCCGGAACCTGAAGCGGCAGCTCGCCCGGGACGGGATCGAGATGGCCGAGATCGACATCGAGCGCGACGAGGCCGCGGCCGAGTTCGTGATGTCGGTGAACGGCGGCAACCAGACCGTGCCCACGGTGGTCTTCCCGGACGGCACCGCGCTCACCAATCCGTCCGCCGCGCAGGTCAAGGCACAGCTCGCTGCCATCGCGGCCGGCTGAGGCGGGCCCGGGGCGGGCACGGTACCCCGTTTGGCGGTCAAGGTCTTTAAAGATCTTTGATCCGAACGGGCTCGGCTCGAGCTACGGGACCGGCGCGATCACTCATGGTGATCGTCCACATGCTGTGGATAACGATGGGATAACGATAAGCCGTACTGGACAGCGGGTCGCGGCATCCACAGCCGACGGCGAACGCCGCGATTGCCAGGCGCATTTTGCTGCCAGTATGGTGACTGGGCGTCACTACCGCAGGGAGAGACCGGCCGCGCGGTTATTAGCCGCGTTAACCTTCAAGTCGGCATTGGGCTACCGAAAGGCCGCAGGCGCTGCGATAATGCGTAGATGACAGGGCTGAGCCTCGCCCTGGCCAACTTGAAGCCGGGTACCGGCAAGACCACATCGGCGGTCTGGCTGGCCCACGTTTTCGCGCAGGCCGGGAATAGCGTACTGCTGGTCGACGCGGACCCGTCCGGCAGCGCGCTGGAGTGGTCCGATCTGGCCGCCATGGATCCGCACCTGGCGTCGCCCGAGGCGGCCTTCCCGTTCCGGATCGTGGCGCTGCCCTCGCGGGAGCTGCACCGCCGCCTGCCCGAGATCGCCCAGGCGGACGACGTGGTGATCATCGACACGCCGCAGCTCGAGGACCACGCCGCCATCGCCCGGTCGGCGTTGCGGTACGCCGACGAGATCCTCATCCCGTGCGCGCCGAGCCCGATCGAGATCAACCGGACCACCCCGGTCCGGGACGAGATCGCGGAGATCTCGGCGATCAGGGAACAGCCGGCGCGTTCGGCCGTCCTGCTGAACCGGTGCATCGCGCGGGCGCATTCCACCGTCGATGCCCGCGAGGCGCTGGCGGGCCTCGGCTACGACGTGCTGACCACGGCGGTGCCGCGGCGTGAGGTGTACGCGCAGAGCTTCGGCCTGCCGATCAAGCAGAACGGGTGCGAGATCTGGCAGCAGGTGGCCCGCGAGGTCATCGACCGGTGCGCTCCTCTATGCTCGGTTCGGTCCTGAGCCAGGGATGACCGGAAGAGGCGTCATGACGACTCAGCGAGAACAGCGGAAGGCACAGATGGCCGCCGCGGCCGGCCGGCGCGCGACGCCGGACGCCCAGCCCGCGGGCCGCACGGCGATCCGGTCCAAGCCGGTCCGGATCACCCTGGACCTGAGCCCCGAGCTCTACCGCCAGCTGACCTCGTGGGCGGATGCGGCGGCCGTGACGCTCGACGTGCCCCGGGTCTCGCTGGCCGACGCCGTCCGCGCCATGATCCGTGTCGCGGATGACAACCCGGACGACGTCATCGACCGGCTGCGCCGGGACCGCGAGCAGTAAAAGGCGGCCCGGCCCCGCTTCCCGGCAGGGCCGGTGCAGGAGGTCGTCAGGTGGCGCGGGAGGCGCGGCCGCGCTGGCGGCCGCGTTCCTTGGCGTCCAGGGTGGTCTTGCGCAGGCGGACGGCTCTGGCGGTGACCTCCACGCACTCGTCGTCGGCGCAGAACTCCAGGGCCTGCTCCAGGCTGAGCAGCCGCGGTGGCACCAGCCGCTCGAGTTCCTCGCCGGTGGACTGGCGCACGTTGGTGACCTTGCGCTCGCGGGTGATGTTCACGTCCATGTCGTCGGTCCGCGAGTTCTCCCCCACGATCATCCCCTCGTACACCTCGGTGCCCGGGGCGACGAACAGCGAGCCGCGTTCCTGCAGGTTGAACATGGCGTACGCGGACGCGGTGCCGGACCGGTCGGCGACCAGCGAGCCGGTCGCGCGGCCGCGCATGGCGCCCGCCCACGGCTCGTACCCCTCGAAGACGTGGTGCATGATCCCGGTACCGCGGGTCTCGGTCAGGAACTGGGTGCGGAAGCCGATCAGCCCGCGGGCGGGCACGATGAACTCGAGCCTGACCCAGCCGGTGCCGTGGTTGGTCATCGACTCCATCCGGCCCCGGCGCACCGCCATCAGCGAGGTCACGGCGCCCAGGTACTCCTCGGGCACGTCCACCGACAGGCGCTCCACCGGCTCGTAGACGGCGCCGTCCACCTCGCGGGTGACGGCGGACGGCCGGCCCACGGTCAGCTCGTAGCCCTCCCGGCGCATCTGCTCCACTAGCACGGCCAGCGCGAGCTCGCCACGGCCGCGGACCT
>JAJKHX010000482.1 GCA_021154785.1 Nocardiopsis sp. | reverse complement strand
GGCGCAGGTGAACGCGGCGCTGGCTTTCGCGCGGCGGACCGGCACCGAGCAGACGTCGCAATGGCTGGAGAGCTATCAGTGGCTGGCCGACCTGCTCCGCCGGGAGGGCTCGGCCGCGACCCCCGAGGTGATTCCCGTCGACCGGTATGCAGGCAACCCGCTCGTCCTGATTCACGTCCACCTGTGCCGGGCTATCGCCGCGGCCATCTTCGGCGATCCGGCTGAGCTGGCGCGGCAAGGGGCGGCGGCGGTACGACTGCTGCCTGTAATCACCGGATTTTCCATGAGCGCCCTGGCCCACCCGCTCTACGGGCTCGGCCTGGCCGGGCAGGCCCGGTCCGCCGACGGCGACGAGCGCGCCGCCCTGCTGGCTGACCTGGACGAGGTGCTGCGGTGGCTGGGCGGACGCGCCGCGGACGCGCCGGACAACTTCCTGCACCTGCTGCGGCTCGTGGAGGCCGAGCAGGCGTGGGCGATGGGCGACTTTCGCGCCGCGGCGTTCGCGTTCGACTCCGCCCGGCGGGAGGTTGCGAGGCGGCAGCGCCCGTGGCACGGGGCGCTGATCGCCGAGCGCGCGGGCCATTTCTATCTCTCTCACGGCCTCGAGCACACTGGCTATGAACTCCTCGCCCAGGCCCGTGAGCAGTACCTCACCTGGGGGGCCGTGGCCAAGGCTGAACAGATGAAGTGGGCCTATCCGGGTCTCAGCCCGTCGGCCGATGCCACGGTCAGCGAGGCCGGCCCGGCGTCGGACCATCCGCGCCGCGCCACGGTCACCGCCGGCGCTACCGACCTGCTCGGTATCTTGTCCGCGGCGCGGGCCCTGAGTTCCGAGACGAGCGTCGAACGACTGCACGCCCGCGTGGTGGAGGTGCTGAGCGCGATGACCGGCGCCACCGGCGTGCACCTGGTGCTGTGGGACGAGGGCCGGCCGGACTGGGTGCTTCCTGCGCCCGCTGGCGGCCTTTCGTCCGGCGGGCCGTCCAGTGGCACCGGCCGTGACCCCGCCGTACCGGTGTCGGTCCTGCGCTACCTGCGCCGGACGCAGGAACCGCTGGCGGTGAGCGACGCCACCAGCGACGACCGGTTTGCCCGCGACCCGTACTTCGACGGCGTCACCTGCTGCTCGCTGCTGGCGGTGCCGGTCTTCGGCCGCGGCGCGCTGCGTGCGGTGCTCCTGCTGGAGAACCGCCTCATCCGCGGCGCTTTCACCACCGCGCGGCTGGAAGCTGTCGGGCTCATCGCCGGACAGCTCGCGGTCTCCCTGGACAATGCCCAGCTGTACGCCGGGTACCGGCGGATCGCTGACGAGCAGGCCGCATTGCGACGGGTGGCGACGCTGGTCGCCCGGGCCGAGCCACCGGAGGCAGTGTTCGCCGCGGTCGCCGCCGAGGCCGGGCAGCTACTCGCCGTCGACTTCGCGGCCCTGATCCGGTACGACGAGCCAGACATGAGAGAAGTCATGGGCCTCTGGCAGACCGCGCGGGGTACCGTGCCGACTCCGGTCGGAAACAGGCTGCCACTCGGCGGACATAACGTGACCACGCTCGTGCACCGCACGCGCCGCGCGGCGCGGGCTGGCCGCGCTCATAGCACGGGCGTGATCGGTCAGATCGCGACCACGGAATCGCCCTACCAGTCGGCATGTGGCGTGCCGGTCACCGTCCAGGGCCGGCTATGGGGTGCCTTGCTGGCGGGGCTCATGCGTGATGAGGTGCTGCCGTCGGATGCCGAGGCCCGGCTGTCCGGGTTCGCCGAGCTCATATCGACTGCGATCGCGAACGCCGAGGCGCGGGCCGAGGTGGCCGCCTCCCGCGCGCGGATCGTCGCCGCCGCCGACCAGGCCCGCCAGCGCATCGAGCGCGACCTGCACGATGGGGCCCAGCAGCGGCTGGTTTCGCTGGCCCTGCGCCTGCGCGACGCGCAGGAGGCGGTTCCGCCCGGGCTGGAAGATCTGCGCGCCCGGCTCGGCAACGCCGTGACCAGTGCCAATGACGCTCTGGACGAGGTGCACGAAATCGCGCGCGGCATTCATCCGGCCGTCCTGGCCAGCGGCGGCTTGCGTCCGGCCCTCCGGGCGCTCGCCCGGCGCTCCCCGGTTCCAGTCCGGCTGGACGTGCTCGCTGAGCAGCGGCTACCCGAGCACGTCGAGGTCAGTGCGTACTACGTGGTCGCCGAGGCGCTGACTAACGCGGCCAAGCATGCGCGCGCCTCGGCCGTCAGCATCCGCGTCGAGGTGGCGGCCGACCTGCTGCGCGTCACGGTCAGCGACGACGGCACCGGGGGCGCGGCTGTCGGCGGCGGCACCGGCCTGGTCGGGCTCAAGGACCGCGCCGAGGCGCTCGGCGGCCGCCTCCGGCTCGACAGCCCGGACGGCGGCGGAACGGTCCTGACCGCAGAGCTTCCGGTCACCGCTGTCGGCGTCAGCTCCGTCCGGCCGGGCACCGGCCCGGGATGAACCATCCGGTGCCCGCCGATAATGCTCGTGTGAACGCGAGCCGCGCCCGGGTCGTACTGGCCGACGACGACATCCTGCTGCGGGAGGGCCTGGCGAGCCTGCTCGATCGCTCGGGACTTGACGTGGTCGGCCAGGCAGGCGACGCCGCCGGGCTCATCGAACTCGTCCGCCAGGAGCGGCCCGACCTGGCCGTGGTCGACATCCGGATGCCGCCGGAGTTTTCGACCGAGGGCCTGGCAGCTGCCCAGCTCATCAAGCGGCACTACCCGCAGACGGCCGTCGTGGTGCTATCGGCGCACGTGGAAGTCGAGCATGCGATGGACCTGCTCGCGAACGGCGAGCGCACCGGGTATCTCCTGAAAAGCCGCGTCACCGACGTCACGGAGTTCATCCAGACGCTGCACCGGGTGATCCGCGGCGGGTCGGCGGTGGACCCCGCGCTGATCCAGGAACTGGTCGCGGCGCGGCACCCGGGCAATCCGCTGGATGAGCTGACCGGCCGGGAGCGGGAGGTGCTCGCGCTGATGGCGGAGGGACGGTCGAACGCGGGGATCGGGCAGGCGCTGTGGGTCACGGAGGGAACGGTCGAGAAGCACGTGCGCAGCATCTTGATGAAGCTGCAGCTGCCGGAGAGCGCCGAGGTTCACCGCCGGGTGCTGGCCGTCCTGGCCTTCTTGGATGCGCGCTGACCCGGGGCAACACCCTGCTACCTGCAATGCGCGGGGCGCGGGGCGCGGGGAGAATGGCTGCGTGCAGTTGAGGTGTGTGATCGTCGACGATGACGCGAGGTTTCTCGATGTCGTCCGGGATTCGCTGGAACGAGGTGGCGTGGTCGTGGCCGGGGTGGCCGGCAGCCGCACCGCGGCGGCCCAGCGTGTTGCCGCGCTGCGCCCGGACGTCGTCCTGATTGATATCCGCCTGGGCGCGGAGTCCGGATTCGACGTGGCCCGGGACCTTGCGGCCAGCGGGCACGCGACCTGGCTCATCATGATCTCCTCGCACGCCGAGGTCGACTACGCGGACCTGATCGCGGAGGTCCCCGTCGCCGGGTTCCTGCCCAAGACCGAGCTGTCCGCCGTGGCCATCCGCCGCGTGCTCGGGATGAACTGAGTTCACCGTCCGGCGGCCATGGTTCCCGCCAGCTTCCTTACCGCTAGCCGGTAGGCAGTCTGGCCGCCTGCCGGGAAGACACCGCTGCCCGCGTCAAGGATCGTCGGATAGGCAGGAGGTGTATCTGAGATGACCGGCCGTCGCGGGCACGACCTGGAGGTTGATCGGCATGATGCGGACACGGACTGGCTAACCGGCCGCCGCGCGGAATGCCACACGCTCGACCTGCTGGTCAGGGCGGTACAGTCGGGACAAAGCCGGGTCCTGGTGGTCCACGGCGAGCCCGGGATGGGCAAGACCGCGCTGCTCGGCTACCTGAGCGGGCACGCGTCCGGCTGCCGGGTGCTGTGCGTGGCGGGCTCGCAGCCGGACTCGGAACTGGCCTTCGCCGGGCTCCACCAGCTCTGCGCGCCACTGCTGAGCCACCTGGAGACACTGGCGGGGCCGCAGCGCGACGCGCTGCTGACAGCGTTCGGCATGCGCGCCGGATCGCCGGATCAGTTCCTGATCGGGCTCGCGGTGCTGGGACTGCTGTCGGAAGCGGCCAGGCAGGAGCCCGTCGTCTGCCTCGTCGATGACTACCAGTGGCTGGATCGGCCCTCGGCGCGCGTCCTGGCCTTCGTCGCCCGGCGCCTGGCGGATTCGATCGCGCTGGCCCTCGCGGTCCGTGTCCCGGGCGTTGAGCTGGACGGGCTGCCGCAGCTGCCGGTGACGGGCCTGCGGGAGGCGGACGCGTGCGCACTGCTGGAATCCGCGCTCGTCGGACCGCTGGACCCGCAGGTCAAGGAGCTGATCGTCGCCGAGGCGCACGGGAATCCGCTGGCCCTGCTCGAGCTGCCGCGGGGGCTGACGCCGGAGCAGCTCGCGGGCGGCTTCTGGCTGCCGGGCGCGGCGCCGCTGGCCAGCCGGATCGAGGAAAGCTTCCGGCGGCAGCTTGATGCGATGCCAGGCACGTCCCGGCGGCTGCTTCAGGTAGCCGCGGCCGAGCCATCGGGTGACCTGCTGATGATCTGGCGCGCGGCCGCGCGGCTGGGCATCCCCGCCGGAGCGGCGGACCAGGCCACGGCGACGCGGTTGGTCCGGTTCGGCACGCGGGTACGGTTCCGTCATCCGCTGGCCCGCCTGGCGGCCTATCTTTCGGCGTCGCCGGAGGAACGCCGCCGGGTGCACGCCGCGCTGGCGGACGTCTCCGATACCGTCTCCGTCTCCGACCTCGATCTGCTCGCCTGGCACCGTGCAGCGGCGGCCCGCGAACCGGATGAGGACGTCGCCGCCGGGCTTGAGCGGTCGGCCACCCGCGCCCGGGCTCGCGGCGGCCTGCCCGCCACTGCCGCGTTCCTGGAACGCGCGGCGCGGCTGACCCCGGATCCGACCCGGCGGGGCGTCCGCGCGATAGCGGCGGCGGAGGCCAAGTACCAGGTCGGCGCGCCTGACGCGGCCGCGACACTGCTGGCCATGACGGAGACCGGGCCGCACGATGAGCAGGCCCGCGCGCGGCTGAGCCTGCTGCGCGGCCGGATGGCGTTCCACGCGGGGATGAGCGGTGAATCCCTGCCGTTGCTGCTCGACGCGGCCGGCCGCTACGAGCGGCTCGACGCGCGGCTAGCCCGGGAGGCGTACCTGGAGGCGCTGTCTGCGGCGCTGCTCGGTCACCGGGCCGGCCCGGCGGGCCCGCTGCAGGTGGCGCGGGCGGCGCGCGGCGTGCCGTCGCCATGCGATCGCGGCGCGCCCGATCTCCTGCTCGAAGGCATGACGACGTTGATCGCCGACGGGTATCAGGCCGGGACACCCGTGCTGCGGCATGCGGTCAGCGTGTTCCGCCACGGCGACGTGTCCGGCGACGAGCAGCTTCGGTGGCTGTTTGCGGCGACCCGCGGTGCCGTGGACGTCTGGGACGACGAGGGCTGGCGCGAGCTGTCCATCCGGCAGGTCGAGCTGGCCCGGGCGGCTGGCGCGGTCTCCCTGCTGCCGTTCGCGCTCTGTCAGCGGATCGGGATGCACCTGCATGCCGGGGAGCTGATCATGGCCGCCTCGCTCG
>JAJKHX010000481.1 GCA_021154785.1 Nocardiopsis sp. | reverse complement strand
TTCGTGCTGCGCTACATCTACTGGATGCAGGGCCGGGTCATGTGGTTCGTGTCGCTGCCGGTGCAGGCGGCGATGTATGAACACGCTGGCCTGGGCCGGCTCGCCTGGCTGGGGGCGGCGGTGTGGGCGGTGGGGTTCGGCTTCGAGGCGGTCGGCGACGCGCAGCTGCGCCGGTTCCGGGCCGACCCGGCCAACGCCGGGCGGGTGCTCGACGCCGGGCTTTGGCGCTACACCCGGCACCCGAACTACTTCGGCGACGCCGTGGCGTGGTTCGGCCTGTGGCTGCTGGCCTGCTCGCACTGGCTGGGCCTGCTGCTGGTCGCGTGCCCGGTCTTCATGGCGAACATGCTGGTGCGCCATACCGGCAAGAAGCTGCTGGAGAAGCACATGTACCGGTCCAAGGGCGACGCGTACGCCGACTACGTGCGGCGGACCAGCGGCTTCATCCCGTGGCCGCCCCGGTAACCGGCAGGGTTAGCCCGGCGGGAAGAGCATCTGGAGGTTGATGGCGTCGGCCATGGCCTGGTAGCCGGCGTCGTTCGGGTGCAGGTGGTCGCCGTAATCGTAGATGGGGTTCAGCCGCAGCGGGTTGGCGGGATCGCTCATGACCGCGTTGAAGTCGATGACGCCGTCGAACGCACGGCTGGTGCGGATCCACTCGTTCACCTGCTCGCGGATGGTCTCGCCGGCCGCGGTGAAGTACCCCGCGCCCTGGTACGGCAAGATGGTCGCGCCGAAGATCTTCAGGCCGCGGGCGTGCGCGTCGGCGATCAGCCGCCGGTACTCGGCGATGATCAGGTCGGTGCTGACCTTCTCGAGGCCCGGGTAGGCCATGCCGACCCCGATGTCGTTGATGCCCTCGAGCACGATGACGTCCCGGACGCCGGGCTGGTCCAGGGCGTCCCGGGTGAACCGAGCCCCGGCGCTGGCGCCGCAGCACCCCGCGCCGTCTAGCAGCCGGTTGCCGCCGATCCCCTGGTCGGCCACCGACAGCACCGGGCCGCCCAGGGCGTCCAGTCGGCGGGCCAGGTCGTTGGGCCAGCGGGCGTCGGCGCCGACCGTCGAGCCCACGCCGTCGGTGATCGAGTCGCCGAACGCCACGATAGTTCCGGCCACGTCCGCGGACCTGACGACGAGGCCGCTGAGGTAGTACCAGGACAAGGTGGAGGTGGTAAACGCACCCGTCCCCGCGTCCGCGGTGTGGTCACCGGCGGTCGACACCCAGCTGAGCTGCTGGGCGTCGAAGTGCATCGTGGCCGGGCCGGTGCGGTCCGGCAGGTACACGCTCACCACTAGGTTCTCGAACGGCTGCACCCGCATGGCCACCGGGTCGCTCAGGAGCCGCGCGCCGGCCGGGATCACCGCCGACGCGGCGCCCCCGAACGTCACCTGATGGACCGGGCCGAGCACCGCCGCAGTCCCCGGGTCCTGCGAATCGGCTTGCGCTACCGTCATCCGGCCGACATGCAGGGGCGTACTGCCGTAGGCGTTCGTCAGCTCGAGGCGGATCGGGCCACCGCCCGCGCTGGCGAAGATGACCTCGCGGACCGTCTGGTTGCCGAATCCGCGAGCCGCGAGCGTGCCGGGCCCGGGCTCCTGCGGGCTGGCGCTCCAGCTGGTGATCCAGCCGACTGCCCCGGACCGGGCCGCGGCGGCCGGGCGGGAGGCGGCCATGATGGTGAGGCTGACCGCCACCACCAGCAGGGCGACCGCCGCCGGCAGCGCGCGCCGTACCGCTGGCAGCGCGCGCCGTACCGCCGGCCGGGCGCGCCGGATCAGCCGGGACGCCTTCCGGTTGGCAGGACTCATGGGTGTCTCCTCAGTCCGATCCCCCCGCGAGCGACGAGACACCGCTGTCCGTCGTCGGCTTACACCCGGAGTTATGCCACATTTTTCCCTCCGGGAAGCGTAACGGTCAGTTATCACCGTGATCATGGCCGCCGGGCGGCTGTTCTGGTTTCTGGCATGCTGGCGGCATGGATTACGCGCCGGACCTGTGGCACGACTTCGCGGTCACGGTCGGCGGCCTGGCCGGTGCGCTGACCGGCCTGCTGTTCGTGGCCCTGTCCATCAAGAGCGAGGTGCTGGACCGGTCCCTGCGCTCCCGCGCCGCGCAGACGCTGGTCCTGTTCGTGACGTCGGCGCTGATCGCGGTGGTGCTGGTGGCGCCGCAGCCCGCTCCGGCCATCGGCGTGGAGCTGCTGGGGGTGGCGGCGGTCACCGGGGCGGCCCTGTTCGTACTGGACCGGCGGGCCGGGCACGACCCCGAGAGCGGCGTTGCCCGCTACATCGAGGCGGCGTCGCCCAACATGGTCACGGCCGTGCTGACCGGCGTGGCCGGGCTCCTGCTGCTGCTCAAGGCCGGCGGCGGCCTGTACTGGCTGATCCCGGCGGTGCTGGCCAGCCTGACCGGGGGCGTGATCAACGCCTGGCTGTTCCTGATCGAGGTACCGGGCAAAGCCGCCGGGCCGGGGCCGCCGGTACCGTAAGCAGATGGCTTCCGGACGGGGGCCGGGCGGGCCGGGGAAGCTGGATCCGGCCGCGCTCGGCGCGGAGTACGGCCTCGGCGCGTACGAGCGGACGCGTGTCATCCGGTACTACTCGCCGTCGCAGCAGTGGTCGCGCACGCTGGGCTGGATCCTGCTCCCGGCGGCGATCGTGCTGTTCCCGCTCGCCGTGGTGGCGCTTCTCTCCTCCGACCCGGCCGCGTTCGCGACCGGGGTGATCGCCGCGGTGGCCCTGACCTGGGTCGGCGCGGCCGGGGGGTGGCGGATCGGGCGCGCCCGGCCGGAGCGCGTCGACCGGATCTGCTTCTACGCCGGCGGTGTCGTCCAGCTGACCCCCGGCGAGGCCGGGCCGCGCGTCGTCCGCTGGGACGACGCGGTCTCGCTCAGCGTGCGGATCGTCAGGCCGGAGGGTTCCGACGCGTACATCGGCCCGAGTACGGTGCGCGACGGGGCGGGCAACCAGGTGACCGCGCGCGGACCGGTGCTCGCCCGCCGGGCCGTCGCGGCCCTGGGTCCGCGGGTGGTGCCCGCCCTGCTGAGTGCTTTCGACGCCGGCGAGCCGGTCAGCTTCGGCCCGGTGCGGATCGACCGGCAGGGCATCACCGCCCCGGCGGGCACCGACGGTTCCGCGTCACGCCTCATGGCCTGGACGGACATGCGGCGGATCGCCATCGACGCCCGGACCAGGATCGTCATCAGGGCGGCGGATCGCGGCGGTGACTTCCGGATCGGCCTCGATGACATTCCCAACGGCTTCTTCGCCGGTCACGTCATCGAGCGGGCCGCCGCCGGGGCGGGGGTGCCAGTCGAATACCGGCAGGAGAAACGACTGCCGCCCCGGCGGCCTCGCCGGCGTGACCGCCGGCTAATTGCTGGGCTGGCGCGTGGTGCAGTTGATATGCGGGTTCACGCCGGTGTAATTCAGCGGACCGGCCAGGACCGTCACCGCGATCGTGCTGGCGCTGCTGCAGCCGATGGATCCCTTGAAATCGCCGCGCTGCCCGGCGGCGATTCCGCCGATCACCAGCCAGACGACGAGAAGCAATGATCCGATGTGCATCTGGACCTCCGTGGCCAACTCTGCCTAAAATAAGAAAAGACGGCTAGCCAGAATTTACCCGCGGGCCGGGATATCACGTCCTTTGTGAGCACGTCGGATGCAATTTCCAGGGTTCTGGAAACAGAATTTCCAGAACCCTGGAAATTAAGCGGGCCGCGCTGGCCGGGATAGCCCGGGCGGGGCGGGGAAGCCACCGGTCAGGGTCTCGAAGGCGTGGGCGACGCGCAGGCAGGTGGCGTCGGCGAACCGCTTCCCGACGATCATCATGCCGACCGGGAGGCCGTCGGCCAGGCCAGCCGGGACGCTGATGGCCGGGTGGCCGCTGATGTCGAACGGCGCGGTGTTGGGGATCATCTCCAGCGCCCGGGCGATGTAAGTCTCGCGTGAGTCGGACGCGGTGACCAGCGGAGTGGCGACCATCGGCAGGGTCGGCATGACCAGGACGTCGTACGAACTGAGCGCCTCGTCGTAGCGGCGGCGGACCTCGAAGACGAGATTCCGGGCCATCGCGTAGTGGCGCGCCTGGTAGTTCTCAACGGAGTAGCGGCCGCCGAGGGCGACTAGCTTGACGGTCTCGGACCAGTGGTCGGCCACCTCGCGGCGCTGCCGGCCGTAGAAGGCGATCAGCTCCGGGTCGTACAGGCCGTCCCAGTTGTAGCCGTAGCCGTTCCCGTCGACCATCTGCACCGCGGCCCCGTCGGTGGCGATCACGTTCCAGACGTGCATGGCGTGCCGGTGCCAGGGCACGCTGACCTCCTCGACTCCCATCCCCGCCTCGCGCAGCCGGTCCGCGGCGGCCCGGACGGTGTCGTCCACCCGCGGCTCGGACAGGTCCGGAAGACCGAACCCCTCACGCACCAGGCCGACCCGCAGGCCGGTCACGTCCTGGCCTAGGGCCGCGACGTAATCGTCCGGCCGCAGGTCGGCGGGCTGACGCGGATCCCAGCCGTCCCGGCCGGCGATCACGTTCAGCATCAGCGCGGCGTCGGCGACGGTGCGGGTGATCGGCCCGAGATGGTCGATGGTGAACTCGATCGGGAACGCCCCGGTGTACGGGACCAGGCCATGGGTGGGCTTATGGCCGACCGTGCCGCACCACGAGCTGGGGATCCGCACCGAACCGCCCTGGTCGCCGCCCACCGCGAGGTCGACTTCGCCGGTCGCCACCAGGGCCGCGCTGCCGCTCGAGGACCCGCCGGTCGTCCGGTCCGTATCCCAGGGGTTCCGGACCGGCCCGGTGACCGAGGTGTGGCTGGCGCCGGAGAAGCACAGGTCCTCGCAGACGGCCTTGCCGGTGATGGTCGCCCCCGCCGCCAGCAGCCGGGTCACCACGGTCGCGTCCCGGCTGGGCACGAAGCCTTCCAGGGTGTGCGAGCCGTTCATCATCGGCACCCCGGCGACCTCGATGTTGTCCTTGATCGCGATCCGGCGCCCGGCCAGCGGGCCGTCCGGGCGCTCCTGGATCTCGGTCTGCACGTACCAGGCGCCCAGCGGATTCTCCGCGGAGTCGGGGCGCTTCCAGGTGCGGCCGTCCGGCGGTTCGGGAGCGGATTGCGCGTACAGTTCCTCGACCGCGTCGTAGGAGGACAGCAGGCCGGCGACCAGGGGCTCGAACGAGCCGAGGTCCGCCTCG
>JAJKHX010000480.1 GCA_021154785.1 Nocardiopsis sp. | reverse complement strand
TCCAGCGGCGGCGGCAGCCGCAGGCAGCCGACCCGGTCCATCGCGGTCACGCCCTCGCTGGTCGGCACGTCCAGCCTGAGTTCCCCGGCCGGAAGCAGCGGCAGCTCGAAGCGCAGCTCCGGATCGTAGGGCCAGTACGGCACGCCGGTGGCGCGCATCGGGTCGCCGGGCGGCAGCGGGCTCTGCGGATGGGACCGGAACAGCTCGTCCCGGCCCTGCCGCCACCGCTCGTGCCCGCGCCGCGGATCATCCTCGGCGCGCACGGCCGCGTAGAGCGCGGCCACCCTGCGCCGCCAGTCGGCCAGCTCCAGTTGCTCGCTCATCGTGTTCCTCAACCCCGGAGCCAGGTGACGGGATTCCCGGCGGCCGGGGGGTACTGATCCAGGAGCCGGGCGGCCTGCTGCTCCCGTTCGGCGGCCTGCTGAGTGAGCCTGATGAAGGCGTCGGCGGCCGGGATGCGGTACCGGTCCCGGTGCCAGGCGATACCCACGATGCGCGGGCTGACCTTGGCCAGGCGCTTAAAGCACAGGCCCGGGCGGTGCGGATCGACCGACAGCCAGGACAGGATAGCGGTGCCGACGCCCGCGGCGGCCAGGCCCAAGATGGTGGCGTTGTCGTGCGACCGGAAGACGATCTGGTTCCGCAGCCGCGGCCGGCCGAGCCGGTTCTCGATGGAGTGCACCTCCCGCATCTGCGCGTACGTGATCAGCGGCACCCCGTCCAGGTGCCGCGGGGACACCGGGGAGGGACGGCGGGCCAGCTCGGAATTTTCCGGCACGGCCAGCACGTAGGGATCCTCGAGCAGTTCCAGGGCCTCGAACGGGCCGGGCGTCAGCGGGAAGACCACGAAGGTCAGGTCGAGCTCGCCCCCTTCGAGGCCGGCCAGCAGCTCGCCGTCGTCCTGGGCCTCGCTGAGCCGCACCTCGACCTGCGGCCAGGCCGCGGCGAACTCGCGCATCACCGGCGGCAGCAGCCGCGACCCGGCGCTCTGGTAGCAGCCGACCCGCAGCAGCCCGGCCGTGCCGCCGGCCAGCGCGTCGAGGTCGGCGGCGGCGCTGGCCAGCCGGGCCGCGATGGCCTCGGCGTGCCCGGCCAGCAGGCGCCCCGCCGGAGTCAGGGATACCGGCCTAGGCCCGCCGGGCCGTTCCACCAGCCGGGTCCCGGCGACGTGCTCGAGGCGGGAGATCTGCTGGCTGACCGCCGACTGGGTATAGCCGAGGGCGTCCGCGGCCCTGCTGAAGGACGCCTGGCGCCCTACCTCGGCCAGCGTGACCAGGTAGCGCAACTCCAGCCCGCTCCAGCGATCCCGCACGCGTCAAGCATAAGCAACGCTAATTAAAACCACCAGTAAATGGAATTGGCCTAATGGATAAATCACTGCGATGCTCGTAATCATGATGACCACAAGCGCGTACGAGGACGTCGTCGACCTGCGGCGATATCCGATCAATGAGCCCGGCCGCACCGAATACCAGGCCCTGGTGCAGTCCTGCCGGGACCAGCTCCGCGACCGCGGCGTCGCGCAGCTCGAAGGATTCCTCACCCCGGCCGCCATAGCTGCGATGATCGCCGAGTCCGGCCGCCTGGCGGACCGCGCGTGGGCCAGCGACCAGTCCCACACCGTCTACTTCGAGACCCCGGACGACTCGGCCGGCGCCGATCACCCCCGGGCGCTCTTGCAGCACTCGGCCAAGAAGGGCATCGCCTACGACCTGATCCCGGCTTCCGCCCCGGTCCGGCGGCTGTACGAGTCCGATGACCTCACCGCGTTCATCGCCGCGGTGCTGGGCAAGCCGGTGCTCTACCGCAGCGCCGACCCGATGGACGCACTGCAGATCGCGGTCTTCGGCAATGGCGACGAGCTCGGCTGGCACTTCGACAACAGCGAGTTCTCGGTCACCATGATGTACGCCGAGTCCGAGGCGGGCGGCCACTTCGACTACTGTCCCGGCCTGCGCGACGAGCACGACCAGAACTACCCGGGCGTGCAGAAGGTCCTGCTCGGCGACCCCGCCGCCGTCGTCAGGCTCCCCACCAGCCCGGGCACGCTCGCGGTCTTCCGCGGCCAGCACGCCCTGCACCGGGTCACCCCGGTCAGCGGCCCGCGACCGCGGATCAACTCGGTGCTGACCTACGGCGAGCGCCCGGGGATGAAGCTGAAGCCGCTCACCCAGGAACTGTTCTACGGCCGCACCGCCTGAGGTGCCCATTGACCTGTCCGGTCCCTTGATGTGGACTGATCAGTACCAACGACGCATTCCGCACCGGTCCTCAGCCAGGAGGGGTTCATGTCCCGTCGCGATCTCATTGACCCGGATGTCCGCGAACCCCTGGACCTGCTGCAGCAGGCGATCCCCGGTGGCTTCAACACGATCCCCGACATCGTCGAGCGCCGGGCCGCGGTAGCGCAGCTGCTGTCCGCCCTCGAGGTGCCGCCCAATCCCAGCGTCGCCACCGAGGACCGGACGGTTCCCGGGCCCGAAGGCGCGCCGGACATCAGGGTGCGGATCTACCGGCCGGTCGACGCCACCGGCACGCTGCCCGGTATCTACTTCATCCACGGCGGCGGGATGATCCTGGGCAACATCGAGGAAGAGGACCCGGTCGCGAGCGCCATCTGCGAGCACGTCGACGCGGTGGTGGTCTCCGTCGAGTACCGCCTGGCCCCCGAGAACCCGCACCCGGCGCCGGTCGAGGACTGCTACGCCGGCCTGGTCTGGATGGCCGCCCACGCCACCGAGCTCGGCTTCGACCCGGAGCGGCTGGCCGTCTACGGCGGCAGCGCGGGGGGCGGCCTCACCATCGCCACCGTGCTGCTCGCCCGCGACCGCGGCGGCCCGCCGATCCACTTCCAGATGCCGATCTACCCGATGATCGACGACCGCAACGAGACTCCCTCCAGCCACGAGATCACCGACATCGGGCTGTGGGACCGCGACGGCAACATCGAGGCCTGGAAGTGGTACCTGGGCGACGGCAAGCCCGACCAGTACGCCGCCCCGTCCCGCTGCGAGGACCTGTCCGGCCTCCCGCCGACATTCATCGACGTCGGCACCGTGGACCTGTTCCGGGACGAGGACATCGCGTTCGCCCAGCGCCTCATGCAGGCCGGAGTGCCGACCGAGCTGCATGTCAACCCGGGTGCGTACCACGCGGCCGAGGTGTTCGCGCCGCAGTCCCCGCTGGCCGAGCGGATCTGGACCCGCCGCTACGAGGCGCTGCGCCGCGGCCTGGCTTAACCCGGGGTCAGCATGAGGCCTTCGTAACCCTTTTCCGCGACTTCCTGGCAGATGACGCGGAACGGGCCCACCCCGCCCACGTACGGGTACAGCGTCCGCGGCTTGCCCGGGATGTTAGCGCCCATCCACCAGGAGTCCGTCTCGGGCAGCAGGGTGGCCGCGGCGACCTGGTTGTGGTGCTCGACCCAGTTGTCCTCCGCTTCCTGCGCGGGCTCCGCCACGTCGAGGTCATGCGCGCGCATGTACTGGATCAGGCCGGCGATCCACTCCACGTTCTGCTCGATCGCGACCGGCATGTTGGACATCACGGACGGGCTCTGCGGCCCGGTGATGACGAACAGGTTCGGGAAACCGCGGGTGGTGAGACCCAGATAGGTCTGCGGGCCGTCCGCCCACTTGTCCTGCAGCCGCAGGCCGTCCCGGCCGGTGATGCCCATGCCGAACAGGGTGCCGGTCATCGCGTCGAAGCCGGTGGCATAGACGATCGCGTCGACCTCGTACTCGTCCTCGGCGGTGCGCACGCCGCGCGGGGTGATCTCCTCGATGGGCACGGCCCGCGCGTCCAGGAGCGTCACGTTGTCCCGGTTGAAGGCCTCGTAGTAGCCGTTCTCGAGCGGCGGCCGCTTGGTGAAGAACGGGTGGTCCTTCGGGGCCAGCATCTCCCCGGTGGCCGGGTCCTTGACCATCTCGCGGATCTTGCCGCGGATGAACTCGGAGACCGTGTCGTTGCTGTCCTTGTTGACCAGGTAGTCGCTGAACGTCTCCAGCCCCATGTAGAAGCCGCCCTTGGCCCACGCGGCCTCGAAGATGGGCTGCCGCTCCTCAGGGGAGAAATCCACCGCCGACCGCTCTTCTACCTCGTACGGGAGCCCGAAGCCGGACAGCCGCGCCTTCTGCCACAGGTCCGGGTAGTCCGCCTTGACCTTCGCGGCGTAGTCCGCCTGCAGCGGCTTGTTCCGGCCCGGGATGTCGTAGTTCGGGGTCCGCTGGAAGACCCAGACGTGCGCCGCCTGCTTGGCGATCTCCGGCACGGCCTGCACCGCGGTGGCGCCGGTGCCGATGATCGCCACCCGCTTACCGGCCAGGTCGGCGCCCTCATGCGGCCAGGCGCCGGTGTGGTAGCTGTCGCCGGCAAAGGTATCGACGCCGGGGAACTTCGGGGTGTTCGTCGCCGACAGGCAGCCGACCGCGGTGACCAGGAACCGCGCCGACAGCGTGCTGCCGTCCGCGAGCCCGACGTCCCAGCGGTTGCGCCCGGCGTCGTAGGCCGCGGCCGTCACCTTCGCGTTGAACTGGATATCGCGGCGCAGGTCCATCTTGTCGGTGACGAATTCCAGGTAGCGCAGGATCTCCGGCTGGGCGGCGTAGCGCTCCGACCAGTTCCACTCGTCGAGGATCTCCCGCGACATGTGGTCCGAGAACATGTAGTAAACGCTCTCGCTGTCACAGCGCGCGCCCGGGTACCGGTTCCAGTACCAGGTCCCGCCGACCCCGCCGCCCCGCTCGAGAACCCGCACCGACAGCCCGAGTTCCCGCAGCGAGTGCAGCATGTAGAGGCCGGAGAAGCCTGCCCCCACGATGATCGCGTCGAATTCCGCCGCCTGCCCTTGCCCGGTCCGGGGGGCCGTGCTCGCCTGGCTCGAGGCCGCCGTGGTTGCCTGGTTCTCGCTCGTCATCGAAGCGCCTTTCCAGCCGGGGCCATATCCGTTCGTGCCGCGCAGCTGGCTCGACTCCCTGAGTGGCACCCGGCTGCTGCCTGGCCCGTCTCTGGCTCGACTGTAAAATGCATCCCGCATCGGGTCAATGCCCGACATTTACCCGCGTATTTCCCCCGAGCTTAGAACTCTTCTTAAAATTGTCTCATTGATCATTCCTGATAACTTAAGGCCCCGCTATTGCGCCGCGGGCCTGGGAGGGTGCCACCGGCCGGGAATGACCGGGGCGGTGCCGGTGGCGGGAGAAGGACTGCGGGGCGGATGCGGCAGGCAGCGGCAGCGCCGCCGTCAGGACCGGATCGATGGAACATCCAGCCGCCTCCCACCGGATCGATGGAACATCGAGCCGGCCCGGCTCACGCCCGTCACGAGACGTCTGGGGCGCAGGATGCCTACGGGACCGGAGAAACCGCATCCGTCCGGACCCCGCCCGAGAAGCGGCTGCGCCGCCCCACTATGGAGCATCGCTGTTGTCCTGACCACGGCAATGGGCATTGCCGTGGTCAGGACGGGCGGCCGCGAGCCTCACGGGTACCACTAGTCCCGCACCCCTGGTGTCACCTCGCGAGAGCCGCAGTCATGCCCCCATCGGTCCGCATGCATCCGGCATGCTGTCGCGTCGTGTCGCCGAAATAGTTTCTGTAGTGAAACTTTCGGTTTGCTTGCCTGCGGGATCATGCTTGACATAGACACTATCGGACGATCTACTTGCCCTCGTATACACGTGAAAGCATCGAAATTTTCGGCAACTGTGCTGTGATCTCGGAGGGCGGCGAGCGTGACAGACCTCAGTGTCCTGTACATCGGCGGAACCGGCACGATCAGCGCCTCGTGCGTCCGGCGCTCGGTCGCCGCGGGCATGTCGGTCTCCGTGCTGAACCGCGGCCAGAACGCCAGGCAGCGCTCGCTGCCGGAGGAAGTGACGTGGCTCCAGGCCGACATCGGCGACGCCGGGTCGGTGCGCAAGGCCCTCGGTGACCTGGAGTTCGGCGCGGTCGCGAACTTCCTGTCGTTCAACGCCGCGGACGCGGCCGGGGCGGTCGGTCTCTTCCGTGGCCGGACCCGGCAGTACCTGCACATCAGCACCGCGTCGCTGTACCGTAAGCCGCTGCTGCAATGGCCGATCACGGAGTCCAACCTCCGGCAGAACCCGTACGTGGCCTACTCCCGGGAGAAGATCGCCGCCGAGGACGAGCTGATGCGGGCCTGCGCGGACACCGGGTTCCCGGTGACGATCGTGCGGCCGTCGCATACCTATGACGAGGCGTCGCCGCCGCTGCCCGGCGACTGGACGGTCGTCGACCGGATCGCCCGCGGCGCCGGGGTCATCGTGCCCGGCGACGGGACCTCGCTGTGGACGCTGACTCACGCCGATGACTTCGCCCAGGGCCTGGTGGGCCTGCTCGGCAACTCCCGCGCCGTCGGCGAGGTCTTCCACATCACCTCGGACGACGTCTACACCTGGGACCAGATCTACTCGATCGTCGGCGGCGCGCTGGGAACCGAGCCGCGGATCGTGCAAATCCCGTCGGAGGACATCGCGGCCGGCGCGCCGGACTGGTTCTGGTCCGAGCTGATCCTCGGCGACCTGTCGCACAGCGCCGTGTTCGACAACTCCAAGATCCGCCGGTACGTGCCGGGCTTCGCCCCGCGGCGGACGTTCCACGCCACGGCCGCGGACATGATGCGATGGCGGGCGGAGCACCCGGAGCAGTGCCGCCCCGCCCCCGCCCTGGACGCGATCATGGACCGGCTCCTAGCCGGTCACCGCTCGGCCCGGCAGGTCTTCACCGACCTGGCGGCCGCCGCGCAGGCCGGCGGTTAGGCGGGCGAAGCGGATAAAAGGTTTCGATGCGGCTACCGGCCGCCGCATCAGGGTCCGGCTTGGGGGAGTGCCCCGCAGGAGCACCGGGCTGGCGGCCACCGCCCCCCTGAGCGAGGCGTCCCGGCGTCCTGACCGGCAAGTCCACCCGGACACAAGATCATCATCTCCATGCCAAGCCCAGTTCGATGACAGCGGCCACAGCTAAGGCGGCTTCGAAAATTTCGATAGCCGCGCCAACGGCCGCGGATCTCTTCGGAACCGGGCCTGCCCGAGGCCGTCCAACTGCACGTCTTGACTTGCATGAATACCGTTCGGCACCGTCGGCACTTGACACCCCGGCGGGTCCGTCCTACGTTGCCAGCAGCTCAAACTTTTGCTAAAAGTTTCGAAAAGCATATGACCAAACGGGGCAGGGAAAGGACAGGGACCATGACCGCTGATCGTTTCGTGCCGACCCCGGAGGATCGGTTCTCGTTCGGCATCTGGACCGTGGGGTGGCAGGGGGCCGACGTCTTCGGGAGCGCCGTGCGGCCGCCGATGCCCGCCGAGCGCGCCGTCCGCAAGCTGGCGGAGCTGGGCGCCTACGGCGTGAACTTCCATGACAACGACGTGTTCGGGTTCGCCGCCGGCGAAGCCGAGCGGGACGAGCGCGTCGCCGCGTTCCGCAAGGCGCTGGCCGAGACCGGGCTGGTCGTGACGACCGCCACCACCAACCTGTTCAGCCACCCGGTCTTCAAGGACGGCGGCTTCACCGCCAACGACCGGGACGTGCGCCGGTTCGCGCTGGCCAAGGTGATGCGCAACCTGGACCTGGCCGCCGAGCTCGGGGCGCAGACCTACGTCTTCTGGGGCGGCCGGGACGGCGCCGAGTCCGGCGCGGCCAAGGACATCCGGGCCGCCCTGGACCGGCTCCGGGAGGCGTTCGACATCCTCACCGGCTACGTCCTCGACCAGGGATACGGCCTGCGGTTCGCGATCGAGCCCAAGCCGAACGAGCCGCGCGGCGACATCTTGCTGCCCACCGCCGGGCACGCGCTGGCCTTCATCAACAGCCTGGCCCGGCCCGAACTGGTCGGGCTCAATCCCGAGGTCGGGCACGAGGAGATGTCCGGGCTGAACTACGCCCACGGCATCGCCCAGGCGCTGTGGCACGGCAAGCTCTTCCACATCGACCTCAACGGCCAGAACGGCCCTCGTTACGACCAGGACCTGCGCTTCGGCGCCGGCAACGCCCGCGGCGCCTTCTGGGTCGTCGATACCCTCGAGGCGGGCGGCTACGACGGTCCCGTCCACTTCGACTACAAGCCCCCGCGCACCGAGGACGACGACGGCGTCTGGGCCTCCGCCGCCGCCTGCATGCGCAATTACCTCATCCTGCGCGCCAAGGTCCGCGCCTTCCGGGCCGATCCTGACGTCACCGAGGCCGTGCGCGCGGCTCGCGTCGACCAGCTGGCGCGGCCCACGCTGGCCGACGGCGAGAGCTGGCGCGACATCCGGGGCTTCGTCCCGGACGCGGACGAGCTCGGCCGCCAGGGGATGGCCTTCGAGCGGCTGGACCAGCTGGCCCTCGAGTATCTCTACGGCGTCCGCTAGGAAATGGCCAGCTCGCCGGGCCGCCAGCCCTCGCGGGATATCGCCCTGCGCCACCTGGGATCGCGGGCGCATTACGATGACGCTGTCCGGCCGGGCAGACGCGGCGCGCAGGCGGCTCCCTGGGTGCTGACCCGGCCGAAGGGAGCATGAATGGCAAGCGAGCCCAGGGCCGCCCGCGACCGGGTGACGTTGGCCGACATCGCCGCGGCCGCCGGAGTGTCGGTGCCGACGGTTTCGAAGGTGCTGAACGGTCACGCCGACGTCGCGCCCTCGACCCGGGCCCGGGTCGAGGCGCTGCTCACGGACTACAACTACGCGGCCCCCCGGCGCGCGGGCCGGTCCTGCCTGATCGACCTGGTATTCGCCGATCTCAGCCCGTGGGCGGTCGAGATCATCCGCGGCGCCGAGGAAGCGGCCTCGGCGGAGGGCTGCCGGATCGCCGTCTCGGTCGTATCCGGCGAGCCCGACACCGAGCAGTGGCTGGCGCGGCTCTCGACCAGCCAGACCGACGGCGTCATCCTGGTCCTGACCGAGCTGTCGCCCGCCTACCGGGCGCGGCTCGCGGCCATGCACATGCCGGTAGTGATCGTGGACCCGGTCGGCCAGCCCGACCCGCGGATCCCGTCGATCGGCGCGACCAACTGGGCCGGCGGCCTGGTGGCCACCGAGCACCTGATCGAGATCGGCCACCGCCGGATCGGGACCATCACCGGCCGCCCGTCGCTGCTGTGCAGCCAGGCCCGGCTGGACGGGTACCGGGCCGCGCTGGAGCGGGCGGGCATCCCGGCCGACCCGGCGCTCGTCTACTCGGGGGACTTCCTGTTCGGGGCGGCCCTGGTCGCGGCGACCGGCATGCTGGAACTCGCCGACCCGCCGACCGCCATCTTCGCCGGCAGCGACATGCAGGCCATGGGGGTCTACGAGGCGGCCCGGCTGCACCGGCTGCGGATCCCCGACGACCTGAGCGTGGTCGGCTTCGACGACCTGCCGATGTCGGGCTGGGTGTCGCCGCCGCTGACCACGATCATCCAGCCGCTCGCCCAGATGGCGGCAATGGCCACGCGCACCGTCCTGGCCCTGCTCGACGGCCGCGCCGACACCTCGAGCAACCGGGTCGAGCTGACCACGTCCCTGGTCGTCCGGGCCAGCACCGCGCCGCCGCGGAAGAAGCCGGCCGGGCGCGGGACCGCGACCACCGCGCGGGCGGGCTGAGGCCCGTCGTGGCCGGCCGTATCCAGCCCGGACCGGAGATCATCCGGACCGGTACCGAGCTCAGGTCCATGCCGCTGCTTCCCGAGATCCGGCTGCACCAGGCCGGTGACCCGATCAGCATGTGGCAGCAGACCGAGCAGGCAGCCGGCCGGGACGTCCTGGACCCGCCGTTCTGGGCGTTCCCCTGGGCGGGCGGCCAGGCGCTGGCGCGCTACCTGCTCGATCACCCGGAAGCGGTCCGGGGCCGCCGGGTGATCGACGTCGCCTCCGGCTCGGGCCTGGTCGCTATCGCGGCGGCCAGGGCCGGGGCCGGGGCCGTGACCGCGTACGACATCGACCCGCTGGCCGTCGCGGCCATCGGCGTCAACGCCGCCGCCAACGGCGTGACGGTCCGGGCCGTCGGTGCCGACATCCTGGACGGCGACGGCCCGCCGCCGCCCGGCGCCGACCTGGTCCTGGTGGCCGACGCCTTCTACGAACGCGACCTGGCCGGCCAGGTGACGGCGTTCCTGGACCGGTGCCAGGCCCGCGGCACCGGCGTCCTGGTCGGCGACCTCGGCCGCCGGTACCTGCCGTACTCCCGGCTGACGGCTCTGGCCAGCTACGACGTCCCCGGCCTGGGCGCACTGGAAAGCCGCGACGTGGTCCGCACCACCGTCTGGACACTGTCCGGACCGTCGGCACCTGCCTAGGACGGTGCTGCCTAGGGCAGGCGGGCCAGGTTCAGGCGGCCATCGGTGCCGCACCAGGCGACGAACAGGCTGTCCTGATAGCTGCAGAGCGCGGGCGCGTGCCTGGTCCGCGCCTCGTCCAGCCGGACCGGGGTACTGAGCGGCTCCTCCGCCCCAGTCAAGATGTTGACCCGGTGATCGGTGCCCGTCCAGGCCAGGACGAGGCCGCCCTGGTGACTGCAGAGCGCGGGCGCGTGCAAGGTCCGCGCCCCGTCCAGCCGGGCCGGCCGGACGGCCGGAGGCGTGACGCCGGCCGCGATGTTGACGCAGTGATCGGTTCCCGTCCACGCGAGGACCAGGTTGCCCCGGTGGAAGCACACCGCGGGCGGGTCCGCGGTGCGTGCCTGCTCCAGTGTGGACTTGGCGGCCCCGGCTGCTCCCGGGGCCGGGTACGGGCCCTGGTCCAGGGGGAGCAGGTTGACGTGCCGGTCGGTCCCGGTCCACGCCAGCACGAGGCCGCCGTCCCCCGACGGGGCCAGGGATGGTGAGTGCCCGCTGCGTTCCCTCAGTGTCAGCGGAGCCTGTGCGGGCGCCTCGGCGGCCAGCAGGTTCAGGGCCGCATTGCTGCCCGTCCAGGCCAGGTACAGCCGGTCCCCGGATGCGGCGAGCGAGGGAGCCAGCGCGACCCGCCTGGTCGATGACGAATCTCCCGTCCTGGTCGTCACCTGCTTGAAGCTCCGCTGGTCCAGCCGCTGCCTGGCGGTGACCTGACTCCCGTCGGGCGTGGACGCCAGGTTGATGCGCAGGTCACTGCCGGTCCAGGCAAGCTGCAGCTGGTCGTGCCAGCTGATCATCGCGAACCCGGCGGACGACTTCTCATCCAGCCTCACGCGGTCAAGTATCGGGCACGCACCTCGCCGGCCACACCGGCGCGGGATTAAATGGCTGGTGTGCTGATTGAGCGTGCGGCGTTCCTGACCTCCCTGGAGGGCCTGCTCGGTGAGGCGCTGGCCGGCGCCGGCCGGCTGGTGTTCCTGGGCGGGGAGGCCGGAGTCGGCAAGACCACGCTCGCCGCCGCCCTGGCTGCTGCCGCCCAGGCCGGTGCCAGGCCGGGCGGTGAGAGCGCGGGACCCGCGGTCCGGCGCGGCTCCTGCGACAGCGTCACGACGGCCGAGGCGCTCGGCCCCGTCCTCGACGCCCTGCCCGAGCTCGCCGCGGCGATCGACGGTGCGGGCAGCGTGAGCAGGCTCCGGCTGTTCCGCCAGGTACGCGACGTGCTAACCGCATCCCCGATGCTGCTCCTGCTCGAGGACGTCCACTGGGCCGACGAGGCGACGTTGGACATCCTGCGCTTCCTGGGCCGCCGGCTGGCCGGGACCCGGCTGATGATCCTGGCCACCTTCCGCTCCGAGGAGGTCGGCCGGGAGCACCCGCTGACCGTGGCGATGGGTGATCTCGCGGGGACATCCGGCGTGGTCCGGATGCAGCTTCCCGCGCTCAGCGTCACCGGCGTGCGGCGGCTCCTCGACGCGGCCGGCTCGGCTCTGGACGCCGACGCGCTATTCCAGCTCACGGGCGGGAACCCGTTCTACGTGACGGAGGTAGTCGCGGCCGGCTCCGGGCAGGTGCCGGCCACGGTCCGCGATGCCGTGCTCGCGCGTGTCTCGCGGCTGTCGCGGGCGGGGCGGGAGGTCGCCGCCGCCGCTTCGGTCCTCGGCGGGCGGGCCGGGGCGGATCTTCTCGCCGCCGTGTCGGCGCAGCCGCTCACCGCCGTCGACGAAT
>JAJKHX010000479.1 GCA_021154785.1 Nocardiopsis sp. | reverse complement strand
GCGGCGGCCTGGGCGGCGGCGGCCTGGGCCTCGGCGTAGCGGCCGAGGCCGTTGCCGAGGATGGCGGCGACCCAGCGGGCGTACGCCGCGGCGATGCCCTGGCCGGCGGCCGTGGCGTCGGCGACGGTGGCCTCGACCAGCGGGGCGGCCTCGGCCGCCTCGCCGCGGAAAGCCGCCAGGATCATCGCGGTGAACGGGGCCGACCGGGTCCCGGTCGCCGCGCAGACCGCCTCGGACTCGGCGACCAGCGCCGCGGCCTCGGCGAAGTCGCCGCTCCAGACCACGGCGGTGCCCAGCGCACCGAGCAGGATCGGCAGCTGGTCGAGCGCGCCGGCGTCGCGGGCCAGCCGGACCTGCCTCGTGAGCATGGCCCGCCAGGCATCGTCGTCCCACAGGGCGCTGGCGGCCGCCTGCGCCAGCCAGCCCCACCGGAGCTCGTCGGCCACCGCGATGTCGGCGCCGACGTAGCCGCTGACCGCCTGCCGCAGCGTCGGCGCCGCGGCCCGCGGCCCGTCGGTGACCAGCAGGGTCAGGCCGTCCAGGACCAGGTCGACCGGACGCGGCGGCTCGGCCGGCGCGGGCAGGGCCCGGGCCGCACGGGAAACCTCGAGCAGGTCGCCGGCGCCCGCCAGGCGCCCGGCGAACATGGCCGCCATCCAGGCAGTCAGGTAGGTCTCGCGGGCCAGGTCGGGGTCGAGGGCCTCGAGCCGCTTGGCCGCCTTGAGCAGCAGCGGCGGGGCGTCGCCGCCCAGTCCGGAGGCGAACATGATCTGCCCGCGCAGCAGGTCCACCCGGGCGCTGGCGAACTCATCGAGCGGGCCGGTCCCCAAGTCCCCGCCGTCCTCCGCGGTCACCAACAGCCCGAGGGCCTGCCCGAACTCGCCCGCCTCCAGGCTGACCTGGGCCGCCGCCAGCGTGCGCTCGACCCGGCGCACCGGGTCGACGGTCAGCCGCACCGCGCGCTCGAGGAACGCCGCCGCCGCGGCCAGCCCGCCGCGGCTCAGGGCCCGGCCGGCCGAGCGCTCGAGCTCCGCCGCGACCTCCTCGTCCGGACCCGGTGCGGCCTGGGCCCGGTGCCAGGCCCGGCGATCCGGGTCGGCCAGCGGATCGGTCGCCTCGGCCAGCGCGAGGTGCACGGCCTGCCGGTCCTGCGTCGTGGCCGACCGGTAGGCCGCCGAGCGCAGCAGCGGATGCCGGAACCGCACCCGGGTGCCGAACTCCGCCAGGCCTGCCTCGGCGGCCGGCGCGACCGCCTGGAACGGGATCCCCAGCGACCCGGCCGCCCGCCAGGCCAGCGCCGGGTCGCCGGACGGATCCGCCGCCGCCAGCAGCAGCAACAGTTGCGTTTCCCGCGGGAGGACATCCAGCTGCCGCCGGAAGCTCTCCTCGATCCGCCCCGACAGCGACACCGCGCCCGGCAGCCCGAACCCCCCCGCCAGCTGCCCCGCCGTCAGTCCCCGCGGCAGCTCGAGCAGCGCCAGCGGGTTGCCGCCCGCCTCGGCCACGATCTGATCGCGTACCCGCGTGTCCAGCGGCCCGGGCAGCACCGAGCCGAGCAGCGCCCGCGCGTCGTCGTCCCGCAGCCCGGCCACCGGCAGCTCGGGCAGGCTCGCCAGCTCCGCGCCGGGCACCCGGGTGCCGAAGACCAGGCCGACCGGGTCCGCTCCCAGCCGCCGCGCGACGAAGCCGAACGCCTGGGCCGACGCCCGGTCCAGCCACTGCTGGTCGTCGATCACGCAGATCAGCGGGCGCTCCCCGGCCGTCAGGAGGCCGAGCACGGCCAGGCCCACCAGGAACCGGTCCGGCACCGGCCCGGCGCTCATGCCGAACGCGGTCCGCAGCGCCTCCTGCTGGGGTTCCGGCAGTCGCTCGAGCCGGTCCAGCATCGGCGCGCACAGCTGGTGCAGCCCGGCGAAGGGCAGCTCCATCTCCGACTGCACGCCCGCCGCGCGCACCACCTGGCAGTCTTTCGCCTGGCTGACCAGGTAATCGAGCAGCATGGTCTTGCCCACGCCCGGCTCGCCGTACAGCACCAGCACCCGGCTCTGGCCGCCGCGCACCGCGTCGGCGAGCCGGTCGAGCACGGCACGTTCGCTGCGCCGCCCGCGCAGGGCACTATCGCGCGGGGCACTGTCGCCGAGCACGGGCGGTCGATGGCCAGCCAAACCACGCCTCCTCGCGGCGTCGGAGAGGAATGGGCCCGGGCACTGATGGCCGGTTTTCGAGGCGATTTTAACGCTTTATCCTCCCGCGGGGTATGGGCGCGACGGCGAGGTGAGGCCGAGGGGGCGGACGGGAGGGCGTGAAAGCTGCCCCGTTCGGTGCCTAGTTTTTGATGTTTTGCGGGGGACAATGGGCTGGTGGACACCGATGTCGTAGTGATCGGGGCCGGCGCGCTCGGCCTGAGCACCGCCCTGCACCTCGCGCTGGCCGGGCGGTCGGTGACGGTGCTGGAGCGGCTGACGGCCGGGTCGCAGGCGTCCGGCCGGGCGGCCGGCCTGTTCAAGTCGGTCCAGGCCGACGAGCTGCGGACGCGGCTGGCGCGGCGCAGCATCACCCTCGCGGCGACCTTCGGCGACTGGGCCGGGGAGCCGCTGGCGGTGGCCTCTCCGGGCAGCTTCCTGATCGCCCGGACCCGGGAGCACGGCGATTACCTGCGCCGGGAGCTGGCGCAGGCCCGGGGCTGGGGCGCCGACGTGCGCGCGGCGGAAGCGGGCCAGCTGGCCGCCGTGAGCTTTTACCGGCCGAACGAGCCGGACGTCGCGCTGTGGTGCCCGGAAGACATTTACATCGAGGAGCCGGCCAGCCTCATCGCTGCGTGCCTGGCGGCCGGGCGGCGGCTCGGGGTGGACGTGGCGGAGAACGAGCCGGTTACGGGGATTCTCCTATCGGGCGGCCGGGTGACCGGGGTCGAGACGGGGCGGCGGACGATCACGGCGCCGGCGGTAGTGGACGCGGCCGGGGGGTGGGCGCGGCCGGTGGGCGCGCTGGCCGGGGCGCGGGTGCCGGTCGCCGCGGTGCGGCACCAGCTGCTGATCACCTCACCTGACAGCGCGGTCGATCCGGCCGACCCGATCGTGCGGGTGGCCGACGCCGCCGTGTACCTGCGGCCGGCCCGTGGCGGGCTCATGGTCGGCGGGTTCGAGGCGGACCCGCTGCCGGTCGATCCGGCTCGCGAGCCCGCTTCGTTCAGCACTGATGACCTGCCGCTGGACCTGGGTGTGCTGCGGAAGATGGCGGACCAGGTTACCGCCGAGGTTCCGGCCGCGGGTGCGGCGCCGGTGGCCGAGCACCGGGGCGGGCTGTTCACCATGAGCCCGGACGGGCGGTTCGTGGCCGGGCCGGTGCCGGGGGTGGACGGGCTGTGGGTGGCCAGCGGGTGCAACGGATCGGGGTTTTCCTCCTCGCTGGGGATCGGGGAAGGGCTGGCCTCGTGGATTGCCTCGGGCGACGCGATGGGGATAGAGGCGCTGGCGCCGGGGAGGTTCGGTCCGCTCGGGGACGAGGAACTGGTCAGCCGCGGGATATGGCAGTACGCGCACTATTACGACCCGGCCGTGGAGTGAGCCGGGCGGCTTACGGGGGGCCGAGCCAGGTGGGCAGGGGCGGGGGGTCGGCGGCGCGGGTGGCCCAGGCGAGGTAGCCGTCGGGGCGGATGAGGATGGCGCGCAGGCCGGTCCAGGGGGGGTGGTCTTCGGCTAGTTCGGCGGTTACGACGGTCAGGCGGTCCGCGTAGCCGGCCGGGACCGGAGCCGCGGGGGCCAGGTTGAGCAGGACGAACTTCGCGGGAGGGAGGAGGGCGAAGATCGTGGTGGCCGGGGTGCCCTTGAGTTCTAGGTCGGGGGCTCGCTCGCCGGCGGGGGCGGTGTCCGCGGTTGGGTAGTGGATGGCGAGGCCGGACAGGCGCAGGGACAGGTCGTGGGCTAGGGCGGGATAGGCGCCGAGGATGGTGTTGAAGCGCTCGCGCAGGACGACGCCTTCGCGGGTGGGGTTGGCGATCAGGCCGCACTGGGCGAGGGAGTCGTCGATGACGTCCAGGCCGACGGGATAGCGTTCGGCGTGGTAGCTGTCGAGCAGGCCGGGGGGCGCCCAGCCGCGGATCTCGGCCGCGAGCTTCCAGGCCAGGTTGGCGGCGTCTTGCAGGCCGAGGTTCAGGCCCTGGCCGCCGGCCGGGTAGTGGATGTGGGCCGCGTCGCCGGCCAGCAGGATGCGGCCGGACCGGTAATGCTCGGCTTGCCGGGCGGCGTTGCCGACCCGGCTCAGCCACATGTCTTTATCGGCCTGCATACCGAAATCGGTCCCGGCCAGGCGCCGGGTACTGGCTTGCAGCTCGTCGAAGGTGGCGGGCGCGTCGAGCGGGTCGCCCAGCGTCGCGTGGTCGATGGTGGCGATCCGGTACCGGCCGCCGCCGATCGCGATCATGTACATCGAGCCGCCCGGCTCGTTCAGGCTGAGCGCGGGGGCCTGCGGCGGGTCGGTCAGGCCGACGTCGCCGAGGATGGTCCGCCAGGTGTCCGGGGTGCCGGCGAAGTCGATCCCGGCCGTGGCGCGGACCAGGCTGGAGGCGCCGTCGCAGCCGACCGCGAACAGGGCCCGCAGGGTCGTCGCCCCGGCGGGCGTAGCGACGTCGAGCTCCACGCCGGCCTCGTCCTGGCGCAGGCCGGTCACGGCGTGCTCGCGCAGGTACGGGACACCGAGCTCGGCCAGGTGGGCCTCGAGCAGTTCCTCGGTGCGGCGCTGCGGCAGGAACAGCGTATACGGGTAGCGGGTGGGCAGGACCGAGAAGTCCAGCCGGTTCTTCAGCAGCGCGAAGTGCGAGGACGGCACTGGGGTCCCCTCGCCCAGAACGAGGCCGCGCATGGCGAACACTTCCAGCGTGCGCGGGTAAAGGGTAAGGGCCTTGGAGTACGGCGGCCGCTGCGCGCGCCGTTCCAGCACGACCGGGCGCACTCCCCCGCGGTGCAGTTCGGCGGCCAGCCACATGCCGACCGGGCCGCCGCCGACGACCGCGACGTCGTAGCGGCCGTCAGGCACGGGGCCCATCATAGGTACGAGTAGTCGACGGCGGTTTCGACGGGGTCGGGCCGGCCGCCGGACGGAAGCTGACCGGTGGCACGCAGGGCTTCGACGGCGGCGCCGATGGCAGCGGGGGCCGACCGCTGGTCCGGCGGGATCACGCCGTCGGCGGCCAGCTTGTGGCAGGCTCGGCTGGAATAACGCGAATCAATGGAGGTGCGCGCCGCGGCGAGGGCCGCGGATTCCTCGACGTGGTCGCGGAACCACTGCGTCGCGTCCGCAAGCGCCTGGAGGAAGGGGGAGACGATAGCCCGTTCGGCCGGAAGCCTGACGCAGACGGCGCTCAGGGCAAATTCCTCGGTCACCGGCCCGAGGTCAGTGAAGCCGGCGTCGACCGCCATCGCGTCGTACGGGATCATCTGCAGCGCCGCGTCGATCGTGCCCGCCTGCAGGGCCTTCCACCGTTCGACGTGCGAGCCCTCCAGCGCGAACTCGTAGTCCTTGGCTGCATAAAGGCCGTGGGCGGCGAGCATCCGCTCGGCGACGTGCCGGGTGCCTTCGGTCAGGGAGGAGGTGCCGATCCGGCCGCCGCGCAGGTCGGCGAATGTCTTGTGGCGGGCGAGGGCGATCATCGACAGCGGGGGGCGGTCGATGAGTCCGGCTACGACGCGAAGATGGCCGCCGGATACCGCGTCGGCGATGCTGCCCTCGGGGGAGCCGAGGGCGATGTCGATGGTGCCGTCGCGCAGCGCCTGGGTCACGCCGTGCGTGGTGCCCAGGATGTTTTCGGTGGCGGCGAGGCCGCGCCGTTCGAGGAAACCTCGTTCCTGCGCGATCCACAGCGGGACGTTGACGTAGGCGGGGGCCACGACGCCGACCGTTATCTCCCTCATGCGGGGATCATATTGAGGCGGCGGCCGCTAGCCGGCAGAGGTAGGCATAACCGGCGTTGTACTGTGACTCGGGCCAGACCTCGGCCTTCTTCCGCTCGATCTCGGCCGCGTCGGACCAGGTCTTGATCTCACCCGCCGCCAGCGCCTGGAGCTGGACCTGGCAGGCCCGGGCGAGCAGGGCCGCGCGCATGACCGCCCGGGCCGGATCGGGGCCGACGGTGACCAGGCCGTGTCTCGGGAGCAGGGCGCCGTTCCCGTCGCCGATCGCGTCGGCCAGGGCTTTCCCGAGGTCAGCCGAGCTGATCAGGCTGCCGGTGCGGGTGAACCGGCCGACCGGCGGGTCGGCGAACTCGACCCCGTCGTGGGACAGCGCCAGCAGCGGCCGGTCCAGCGCGGCGAACGCGCACGCGGCCGGGGCGTGGGTGTGCACCACGCAGCCGACGTCGGGGCGGGCCAGCATCACCTCGGTGTGGATGGGGTACTCGATGTGCCGCGGCCCGTGGCCCGCCAGCACCTCCCCCGCGGGCGAGACCAGCGCGACCCGGTCCCCGGTCACTTCGCCGAACGACCAGCCCGACGCCTTCATCCAGACGCCACGGTTATCAGGGTCACGAATAGCGGCGTGGCCCCACACCATGTCCGACTGGCCGCTCGCGGCCAGGGCCTGGTTCGCCTGGGCGGTCGCCGCGATGAGCTGTTCCTCGGTTTCCATGTCTTCCTTCGGGAGTGGATTAAAGCCAGCGCGGTAGCTCGCCGGGATTACCGGTGACGGTGAGCCCGGCCTGCGCCCCGGGGCCCTGAACCCGGCCGGTCAGCCAGCCGGCGATCCGCTGCGGGGTGCCCTCGACGACGGCCCCGGTGGCGACGGCCCCGGTGTCGTCGCCGCGGGGGCCGGGGCCGAGCTTGATCGCGTCCGGCTGGCCGGTGGCGCGCAGTTCGGCGGTTACCCCGGTCCGGGACGACATCCAGCCGGCCACGTCCGCGGCCAGCGTCCAGGCGACGGCATCCGGAATGTCGTCGATGGTGAATGCGGTGCCCAGGTCGACCAGGTGCAGCCAGACCTCGCGGACCCGCAGCCAGGGAACCTCGCGGCCCGGGATCTCACGGCCCTGCGCGGACAGGACCGTGAACTCCCGGCGATCGGCCGGGACGGCCGCCGCCGCGGCGGCGAACCGCTGGCCGGCGGCGGTCAGGTCCGCGAGCTGTTCGGGCAGCGCGCGGTACGCGCCCGCTTCGATGCCGTCGGCCCGGTCGGACGGGGACGCGTACATCCGCGTCTCGGCGCCGGTGCGGGCCCAGGTGAGCAGGTTGACCAGTGCGTCGGCGTTGCGGGCCAGGTGGGACAGCACGTGCCCGCGGGTCCAGCCGGGCAGCCGGGACGGTTCGGCTACCAGGGCAGGATCCAGCCCGGCGGCGGCCCGCTCGACTTGCTGCTGGCCCGCGGCCGCCCAGCTGGTCACCGTGTCCCAGGCGGGCAGGGCGGTCACGGGCGGACCGGTTCGGTGCCGCCGCGGGCCAGGTTCAGGACCTCGAGAATGCGGTGGTCGTTGAAGGTGAACAGGTCCAGCTGGGTCTGCGCGGTGAAGCGCAGCGGGGCCCAGGCCGGCACGGTGATCAGGTCGCCTTCGGCCAGCTCGAAGCGCTGCCCGGCCAGCTCGGCGGTGCCGCGGCCGCGGAACGTCTGCCAGACCGCCGAACCGGTGCTGCGCTGGGTGCTGGTGGTGGTGCCGGCGCGCAGCCGGTGCATCTCGGTGCGCAGCGTCGGCAGGGCGTCCCCGCCGGTCATCGGGTTGGTGAAGCGCAGGGCCGCGTGCCCGGGCTCGTACACGCCGGGGTAGCCCTCGTCCTCCAGCTCGAGCTGGGCGGCCAGCGCCGCGTCGGTGTCGGCCCAGCGGTAGGCCATCAGCGGGGAGTTGGGCTTGTTTTCCAGCGCGGAGAGGGGACGCCGGCCCGCGTGCGCCCACAGTCGCTCGGAGCGGGACTGCTCGGGGGTGGCCTTGTCCTCGATGCCGTCGTCGCCGAACTCGAAGAAGCTGGCGTCCAGCTTCTTCACCAACGGGATGGCAAGGCCGTCAAGCCAGGCCATCGGCTCGTCGCCGACGTGGTGGTGGCCGTGCCAGTGCCACGATGGCGTCAGCAGCAGGTCCCCGGCCCGCATCTGCACCGGGTCGCCGTTCACCACGGTCCAGACCGCCTCGCCGCGGACGACGAACCGGAACGCGCCCTGCGCGTGCCGGTGCGACGGCGCCACCTCGCCCGCCCCAAGGTACTGGATGGCGGCCCACAGCGTGGGGGTGGCGAACGGCTGGCCGCCGAGCCCCGGGTTGGCCAGCGCGATGGCCCGGCGCTCGCCGCCGCGGCCGACCGGGACCAGGTCCCCGGCCCGTTCGGCCAGCGGGAGCAGGTCGGCCCAGGCCCAGCGGTGCGGGAGGGCGTCGGGCTGGGGGAACTCGGGCTGCAGGTTGCCGATCTCGGTCCACAGCGGCTTCAGGCTGGCCGCGGCGAAGTCGTCGTACAGCTGGCGCAGGGCACCTTCGTCGATCACGTCGGTCATGACGCGTTCCTTTCCAGCGCGGCCTCGTCGTAAAGCCACGCCACATGTCTATGGTCGGCCACGTCCCGGTCGATCAGCAGCTCGTCCCGGATCAGCTTGGCCACGCCGTCCACGTGCCAGATCTCGCCCCAGGTCCTGGCCGTGCGCTGCACCCGCATCGCGCGCGGCGCGCGCCGCGCCGCGTACGCGGCCAGCCCCTCGGCGGGCGGGCGGCCCGCGTTACCCGCCGCCGCCAGCGCGTCGGCCAGCGCGTCGGAGTCCTCCAGGGCCTGGCAGGCCCCCTGGGCCAGGTACTGCAGCATGGGGTGAGCGGCGTCGCCGAGCAGGGCCAGCCGGCCGTGGGCCCAGCCCGGTATCGGCGGACGGTCGAGCATCGGCCAGCGGTTCTCGATGCTGAGCGTGCCCAGCGACTCCCGGACGTGCTCGCAGCAGCCGGCGAAGGCCTCTTTCAGTTCGGTGGGGTTTCCGTAGTCTTTGTCGCCCCGGGCGAAGGACGGGCTGCGGAACACCGCCACCTGGTTGTACATCCGGCCCGAGCGCAGCGGGTACTGCACCAGGTGCAGGCCGGGGCCGAGCCAGGCCACCACGTCGCGCAGGTCGGCGTGCCGTTCGACCTGCTCCATCGGGACCGCGCCGCGGTAGGCCACGAAGCCCGAGTTGACCGGCTCGTCGTCGGCGAAGAGCTTGCGGATGCGCGAATGCAGCCCGTCCGCGCCGATGGCGATCTCCGCGCGGAACTCGCGGCCGTCGGCGCACGCGGCTACCACGCCGTCCCCGGTATCTTCCAGCCGCGTGACATGGGCGTCGGTGTGCAGCTCGACCCCGCTCCGCTGGCATCCTTCGAGCAGCGCGCTGAGCAGGTCATCGCGGTGGAGCACCAGGTAGGGCGCGCCGTAGCGGGCCGGGAAGTCGGTCAGGTCGAGCGAGGTGAGCTCGCGGTCGTTGATCGCGTCGGCCAGCACCAGCCGCCGCGGCCGGACGGCGAGCGGAATGATCTTGTCGAGCACGCCGAGACGACGCAGGATCCGGGTCGCGTTCGGGGCCAGCTGGATGCCGGCGCCCACCTCGGCGAAGCTCTTCGAGCGCTCGGCCAGGGTGACGGTCCCGCCCCGGAGCGCGAGGCACAGCGCGGCCGAGAGCCCCCCGATGCCGCCGCCGATGACCAGCGTCCCGGGAAGTACGTCTGATGGCATGGCGCTCACGCTAGGCCGCTATTGCGGAGAGCGGAACAAGTTGCAGTTATAGTTCTGTGATGGAGAATCCCGCCCCGCCTTATCCTATTCAGTCCGTCGACTACGCGCTGCAGCTGCTGCTGATCCTGAAGCGCGACGGCGTGCTGCGGGTGAGCGAGGCGGCGGCCGAGCTCGGCGTGGCCAGGTCCACCGCGCACCGGCTCATCTCCATGCTCAGGTTCCGCGGCTTCGTCGAGCAAGCCCGCGACCGCACCTACCGGGCCGGCAGCGCGTTCGCCGACCTGGGCGGCGGTCCCAGTTCCGCGACCGCGCTGCTCGGCATCGCCCGGCCGCACCTGGTCCGGCTGACCGAGAAGGCCGGCGAGACGTCGAACCTGATGATCCGGGTCGGCGCGGACGTCCAGTTCATCGACTCGATCGAGTCGAAGAAGGCGCTGCGGGTGGGCAGCCGGGTCGGCGTCCGGCTGGCCGCCCGGCTGACCTCGGGCGGTAAGGTACTGCTGGCCGACCTGCCGTTCGAGGAGGTCGCCCTGCTTCATCCCGGACTGGCCGACGACGAGGCCGCGCTGAGCACGCTGAAGCGGACGCTGGCGGCGGTGCGGCGGCAGGGGTTCGGCACCAACGTCCAGGAGAGCGAGCGCGGCGTGGTCGCGGTCGGCATGGCCGTCCGCGGGGTGAACGGCTCGGCTATCGCCGCCGTGACGATCTCGGCGCCGACGGTGCGGTTCAGCCGGGGCAAGGTCGCCGACCTGCTGCCGCCGCTGACCGAGACGGCCGAAGGTATCCGCTCGGACATCATCCGCCGGCTCCCGGGCTGGTGAGATGGGCCTTGATGCCCCGCACGTAGTGCCATCCGGCGGCTGGTCATCAGAACCTGATGTTGACGCTCTTGAGCTGGGTGTAGGACTCGATTTCCTCGAGGTCCTCCTCCCGCCCGACGCCGCTGTTCTTGACGCCGCCGAAGGGCGCCCCGAGGAAGTGCCTGGCCGTCTCGTTCACCCACACGTAGCCCGCGTCGACGTCGCGGGCGAAGGCCAGCGCGGTGCGCAGGTCGCGGGTGAAGACGCTCGCGGTGAGCCCGTACTCGACGCTGTTGGCGATGGCGATCGCCTCGTCGTAGGTGCCGAACGGGATGGCCGCCAGCACCGGGCCGAAGATCTCCTCGGTGGCCAGGCGGCCGGCCGGGTCCACGTCGGCGAACAGCGCCGGGGTGACGAAATTGCCGCGTCCCAGGTCCCCGTCGGTCAGCCGCTCGCCCCCGGTGACCAGCCGGGCCTGCTCGCTCTTGCCGATCTCGATGTAGGACAGCACCTTGTCCAGCTGCTGCGGGGTGACGATGGCGCCGGTGTCGCTGGCCGGGTCGAGCGGCGAGCCGGGGCGCATTTTGGCGAGCCGCTCCCCTACTTTGGCGACGACGTCCTCGTAGCAGTCCCGGTGGACGAGCAGCCGCGAGGTCGAGCCGCAGGACTGGCCCTGCCAGGTGAAGTTCATTCCCCGGATGGCGCCCTCGACGGCCAGGTCCAGGTCGGCGTCGGGGAACACGACGACCGGGTTCTTCCCGCCCAGCTCGAGGGTGACGGTCTTCACCGCCGTCGTGGCGGCGCTGGCCTGGATGCGGCGGCCGGTGGCGGCGCTGCCGATGAACGCGATCCGCGGGATACCCGGGTGCCGGACCAGCGCGTCCCCCACCTCCGAGCCCAGCCCGGTGAGGACCTGGACCACGCCGGGCGGGAACAGGCGGGCGAAGTCCTGCGCCATGGCCAGGGCCGACAGCGAGGTGAACTCGGACGGCTTGAGGATCACGCAGTTGCCGGCGACGAGCGGGGCGGCGATCTTGGTCGCGGCGAACATCAGCGGGTGGTTGAACGCGATGATCCGGGCGACCACGCCGAACGGCTGGCGCATCGTGTAGTGCAGGTGGGCAGGGGTCTCGGGCATGGTCCGGCCGCGGATCTCGAGCGCCAGCCCGGCCATGTACCTGATCTGGCTGGTGGCCAGGCCGATGTCGTTGCGCATCTCGTGCAGCGGGCTGCCGTTGTCGAGGGAGTCCAGGCGGGCGAGTTCCTCACCGCGTTCGGCCACCGCGTCGGCGAAGGCCAGCAGGGCGGCCGCCCGCCGCTGGGGCTCGGCCGCCCGCCAGCCGGGCGCGGCCCGTTGCGCGGCGGCGACGGCTTTTCCGACGTCGCGCTCGTCGCAGCGGGGGATCTGCCCGATCACGGCGTTCGTCGCGGGGTTGACCACGTCCAGGGTGGCCCCGGAGAGCGCGCCGACGCGCTCGCCGTTCACCAAGGCAAGATGCAGAGTGGATTCCACCCGCCGAGGTTACCGCTCCCCGTCCTGCATCCCAGATCATGCCCCCGCCATATTCTGCCTACCAGAACGGGGTGACCGAGTCATGGCGTCTGTGTGCCACTGACCACGTAAGAGCGTGGGCAGGGGCACACAGACCCCGGAGACAAGGGTGGTTAGCCGCTGATGGGCAGGTAGTTGTCGGGGCGGACTTGGACGTCGAGGAGGACGCACTGGCCGGAGCGGGCGGCGGCGACGGCCTGGGCGAGGGCGGCGGGGAGCGCGGAGCGGTCGCGTACCTGGTCAGCGGCCTGGAAGCCGAGGGATCGGGCCATCGCGGGCAGGTCCGGCTGGGGGTCGGTGATGGCCTGGCCGATCCAGGAGTTCCAAGCCGGGCGGTGGCGCTGGGCCGCGACGCGTTCCTGGTGGACCACGTCGTTGTAGAAGAAGGCGTTGTTCGCCACCACGACCAGCAGCGGGAGCCGGTAGTGGGCGGCGGTCCAGACGGCGGTGCCGCCCATCAGGAAGTCGCCGTCGCCGAGGACCGCGACCGGCAGGCGGCCGGTATTTTCCAGGGCAAGCGCGGCGCCGACGGCCATGCCGGGGCCCGAGCCGATGCCGGCGCCGCCGTCCATGCCGAGGAAATCGAGCGGGTGGGCGGCCTCGAGGTCCGATCCGCCCCAGCCGAGCGGGACGCGCACCAGGCAGGCGGGTTCGTCGCCGAGAGCGTCCCGCAGTGCGTTCCCTAGATCGTGCATGAAGATGCCGGGGCCTTCGCCGGCGGCCGCAGATTCGGGGGCAGGAGGAACGAGAGCCCACTCGTTCGGCTTCATGGGTTCGCCGGCGGCCAGCAGGGCACGGACCAGCAGGTCCGGGTCGGCGGGGACGGTCAGGTCGACCGGCTCGCGGCCGAAGGAGTCCTTGGACCAGCCGTTGTGCAGGGCGGCGTCGGTGGTGCACGAGATGACCTGAGCCTGGGTTTGATGGCCAAGGCTTTTTGCCGCGGCCAGGGTGCCGGCCAGGTCCACCCAGTCCAGGCTCACGATCAGGTCGGCCGCGCCGATCAGCTCGGCCGATGCTTTCGGCAGGAAGATGCCGGGCGGGACCGGGTGCAGCGGGTGCCCGGTCGGGAAGACGGCGCCGTTCTTGAGGTCGGAGATGACGGGCGCGCCGTACCGTTCGGCCAGCGCGATCCGGTGGTCCCAGTCCTGCTCGTCGCGGCTCAGGCGGCCGAGCAGGAAGAGCGGACGGCGGGCGTCGCGGAGGAGTTCTGCGGTGGCCGCGACCGCCGCCGCGTCGGGGCCGTGCGACCGCGGCGACCGGTCCCGGCTGACGTCGGGGATCGCGGGTTTTCCGGTGAGGGGCGCCTCTTGCAGGCTCACGTCGAGGCAGACGTAGACCGGCGCGGAGGGTGCCTGCCGGGTAATCGAGCAGGCGCGCGCGATCGAGTCCAGCGCCGCCTCGACCGAGGCGGGCTGGTCGTCCCACTTGGAGTACGCCCTGATCAGCGCGCCCTGGTCGGCCGCGGTGTGGATCCAGTCGATCCACGGCCGCCGCCGGGCCGCGTCGACCGGGCCGGTGGCCCCGATGATCAGCATCGGGACGCGGTCGCAGTACGCGTTGTAGACGGCCATGGCCGCGTGCATCAGGCCCACGTTGCTGTGCACCGCGACGCCCATCGGGCGTCCGGTCACCTTGGCGTAGCCATGGGTGATGGCGACCGCGTGCTCCTCGTGCAGGCAGACCAGCAGCTGCGGGTCGCGGTTGCCGGCGTAGTTGACCAGGCTGTCGTGCAGGCCGCGGTAGCTGGAGCCGGGGACGAGCGCCAGGTACCTCAGGTCCAGGCGGCTCAGGAGCTCGGCCAGCGCGTCGCTGCCCCACTCCATCGCGATCTCGCCGCGCTCGACGCCTTCGGGATCTTCCGCCCGCACGCTGCCTCCCTGCCTCAGTGGGAACCCGAGAATATGTGACCGAGCGTGACGTCGAGCAGCGGCGGCGAAGGGATTCTGACTGACAGAACGAGGCGTTCCGAATGTTCAGGTGGCGAGGGTGCCGGGGGCGGGGAGGCGGAAGACGCGGCGGCGGGCGCGGTCGAGGACGGGGACGGGGAGGCGGCTGAGGAGGGCCAGCCGCCGGGAGTACCGGCCGGTCAGGTAGACGGCGCGGGGGCGCGGGGCGGTAAGGGCCCGGACGATGGCGGCGGCGGCCACCTCGGGCGGGCTGCCGTGGGACTCGCGCCGTTCCATCACCTCGAGCATGTTCGTGAAGGCCGCCTCGTACAGGGCCCGGCCCCGCGGGCCGGCGGCGTCCAGGGCCGCGGCGGCATCGCGGGTCACCTTGTCGGCAGCGCCGCTGTTGATGCTGGCGGGCTCCACCAGCACCACCCGCACGCCCCACGGGGCCAGTTCCTGGCGCAGGGTGTCGCCGAGGGCGGTCAGCGCCGCCTTGGCCGCGTCCAGCGGGCCGGCGAACGGCGGGGTGAAGCGGACCCCGATCGTGGAGACCATGACGATGCGGCCGCGAGCCTGGCGCAGGGCCGGCAGCATGGCCTGGGTGACGGCGAGCTGGCCGGTTACGTTGACTTCCAGCTGGCGGCGGAAGGCGGCTAGCGGCACCAGTTCGGTCGGGCAGGCCAGCCCGTAGCCCGCGTTGTTGACCAGGCCGTCCAGGCGGCCGTGGGCGGCGATGGCGGCGGCCGCGGCCTCGATGTGGCCGGGCTCGGTGACGTCGAGGATCAGCGGGGTGATCTCGCCGCCGGCGGCCGAGCGGACCAGCTTCTCGCCGTCCTCGGGATGGCGGACCCCGGCGTAGACGTGCTGACCGGCGGCCGCGAGGCGGAGTGCGGTGGCGCGGCCGATGCCGGACGAGGACCCGGTGACGAGCGTGTGGGTGCGGGTGCAGTTCATGATTCCTTCTCTTCCGGGGCGGGTGAGCCCATGACGTCGCTGAGGACCCGGAGCAGGCCGAGCCATCCGGTGAAGCGGAGCTCCTCGGGCTCTTCGCGGCCCGGGACCCGGATCCGGCCGGCCGGGGGGTCGGTGGCGTCGAGGGAAATGAGGATCTCCACCCGGACATCGTGACCGGGACCGCCCGGCGCCGGCATCCGCCGGCTGGCGGATGTGCGCGCCGCCGTCGCCGCCGCACGCTGAGGACGACCAACAACGGAAGGAGACATCGTGCGACTGCTGGTTACGGGGGGAAGCGGAGTGCTCGGGCGGGCGGTCGTCCCGGTCATCATGCGGTCCGCGCTGGACGCCGAACGGCAGGCGGCCCGGTTCGCGGCGGCCGGGCGGCACGGCATGGTGCTGCGCCTCGGGCTGCTCGACGGCCCGGGCACCGGCCAGGATCATCCCAACCCGGGCCTCGGGGCCACGCTGCACGCCGAGGACGCCGGGCGGGCGCTGCTGGCGGCGCTCACCGTCCCGAGCGGCATCTACAACGTCTGCCGCGACGGCGAACAAGTCAGCAACCAGCTCTTCGCCGAGGCCAGCGGCTGGCATCCCCGGCACTAACGCCCGGCGGGCCCGCCCACGGGGGCGGGCGGGCCCGCCGGAGCTAGCCCCGCGCAGGCGCCGGCGGGCATAACATCCGGGCTATGGGGACGCCGCTATCGGCCCCGGGCCTGCGCGGGCGTGAGACGGAGAGCACGGCCCTGAACGGTGCCCTGGACCGGGTAGCGTCGGGCCGGGCGGCGATCGTGCTGGTCGACGGGGAGGCCGGCATCGGCAAGACCCGCCTGCTCGAGGACACGCTGGACCGGGCCCGCGGCCGCGGGATGCGGGTCGAGGCGGGCCGGGCGGGCGAGCTGGAACGGACCCGGCCGTTCGGCCTGATGGCCGACGTGTTCGGCTGCGCCAGGTCGTCGCCGGACCCGCGGCGGGCGGCCATCGCGGAACTGCTGGCGGCCGGGGACGCCTCCGGCGGCGGCCCGATCACCGTGACCAGCGATCCCGGGCTGCAGTTCCGCACCGTGGACGCGTTCGCGGACCTGGGCGAGGAACTCGCGCTGGCCGGCCCGCTGGTCATCGGCGCGGACGACCTGCACTGGGCCGATCCGTCGAGTCTGCTCGCGCTGGGGGCGCTGGCCGCGCGCCTGCGGTTCCTGCCCGCGGTCATCATCGGGTGCTTTCGCCCGGCCCCGCGGGGCGCTGAGCTCGAACGGCTGGCCGGGGCGCTGGAGGCGGCCGGAGGACGGCGCCTGTCGCTGCGCGAGCTCGACGAGCGGGCGGTGACCGAGCTCGTCGCCGAGACGGTCGGCGCCCGGCCGGGCGCGCGACTGCTGGCGGGCATCTCGGGCGCGGCGGGCAACCCGCTGTTCGTGACGGAGCTGCTCGGGGCGCTGGCCCAGGAGCAGCTGATCGAGATCGCGGCCGGCCAGGCCGAGGTGTCGGAGCTGGCCCTGCCGCCCACGCTGCGGCTGACGATCCTGCGCCGGATCGGCTTCCTGCCCGAGGAGGCGCTGCAGGCGCTGCGCGCGGCCGCGATCCTCGGGGCCGGCTTCACGCTCACCGACCTGGCCACCGTCACCGGCCAGCCGGCGATGCGGCTGTCCGAGGCGCTGGCCGAGCCGATCAGGGCGCGGGTGCTGGCGGATGACGGGGTCCGGCTCCGGTTCCGTCATGACCTGATACGCGACGCCATCTACGACGACCTCCCCGGCAGCATCCGCAACGCGCTGCACCGCGAGGCCGGGCAGCGGCTCGCCGCCGCCGGGGCCCCGGCCCTGCAGGTGGCCGAGCACCTGGCGCGCGGCGCCGGCCAGCCGGGTGCCGGTTCGGGGGACGCCGAGGCCGCTACCTGGCTGGCCCGGGCGGCCCGGCAGGCCGCCGCGACCTCCCCGGACGTGGCCGCCGGCCTGCTCGACCGGGCGATCGGACTCATGTCCCCGGCCGATCCCGGCCGGGACCGGCTGCTAGCCGAGCGGGCCGGCACCCTGATGCTGGCTGGACGGGTGCCCAGCGCCCTGGCCGCCTGCCGTGACCTGCTCGGCCGACCGCACGATCCGGACATCGACGGCCAGGTCCAGGTCTGCCTGGCGCACGCCCTACTCGCCCGGGGGCAGGTGCGCGACGCCCGGGACGAGCTCGAGCGGGCCTGCCAGTCGCCGGGCCTGCCCGCGGCCGCGCGCACCGCCGCCCAGGCCTGGGCCGGTTTCGCGCGCATCTCCCTGGGCGACCTCGACGGCGCCGCGGCTTCGGTCGCCGCGGCTTCGGTCGCCGCTGTTTCGGTCGCCACGGGCCGGGACGGCGGAGCCGCCGCGGGCGATCACCTAGTCACCAGCATCACCATGTCCACGATGGCCCGGGTGGCGGAGTCCCGCGGCCGGCTCCGGGAGGCGCTCGGCATCGCCGACGAGGCCGTGCGCCTGGCCGACATCAGCCCCGGCCGGCTGGGCCACCGCTTCCCGGTCTGCGTCACCCGCGGTCGGCTCCTGATCGAGCTCGACCGGCTCCCTGAGGCCCGGTCCGTGCTGAGCGACGGCCTGCGTATCTGCGAGGAGCTCGGGGTGCGGTGGGCAGCCGCGACCCACCAGGTGTACCTGGCCTACGGGCGTTTCACCGCCGGAGAATGGGACGACGCCGCGACCGAGCTCGAGGCCAGTCTCGGGATCGCCGAGGAGATCGGCGAGATTTACAGCCTCGTATACGCCTACGGCCTGCTGGCCCGGATCAGCTTCTACCGCAACGAGCTCGGCCCGGCCCGGGAGGCCGCCGCCGCGGCCGGACGGTACCTGGCGGGCTGGGGCAGCGGACACAGCCTGGCCTGGGTCGCGTGGGCACGCGCGCTGCTACTGGCGGCGGACGGTGAGCCCGGGCCGGGGCTGGCCACGATGGCCGGCTTGTGGGACTGGTGCGCGGGCGCCGGGCTGGTACTCGAGTTCCCGGTCATCGGCGCCGACCTGGTCCGGCTGGCACTGGCAGCCGGTGACCAGGACCGGGCCCGGGCGGTGGCGGCCGCGGTCACCGCCGTGGCCGCGGACAACGACGTCGCCTGGATGACCGGTGAGGCGCTGCGCTGCCAGGGGCTGGCCGGTGACGACCCGGAGGTCCTGGCGGCCGCCGCCGCGGCCCATGCCCGCGGGGCGCGTCCCTACCAGCTGGCCCGGGCCAGCGAGGACGCGGGCCACGCGTTCGCCCGGCACGGGCGGGCCGACCAGGCGGACCCGCTGCTCGACCGGGCGGCCGGGCTCTACCAGCGGCTCGGCGCGGTGCGGGACCTGGCCCGGGCCGACGCCGCGCTGCGCGCGGCGGGCGTCCGGCGCGGCCGCCGGCGGGGCACCCGCGACCGGCCGCGGTTCGGCTGGGCGAGCCTGACCCCGACCGAGTACTCGGTCGCGGGCCTGGTCGCGGAGGGGCTGTCCAACCCCCAGATCGGGGCGCGCATGTACATCTCGAGCCGGACTGTCCAGACCCACCTCGCGCACATCTTCGCCAAGCTGGACATCTCCGCCCGCGCCCAGCTCGCGGCCGAGGTCACCCGGCACCAGCGCAACGAGGCCTTATCGGCCAGCTGGCGGATATCGTCCCTCGGCCGCGAGGCGGGTGATGAACACGTACTCGCGGCCGGGCCGGTCGGGGGCTTCCCGTACGTCCAGGATCCGGTAGCCCGCGGCGGCCAGGCTCGCGGCCACCTCGTCGTGGCCGCGGAAGCGCAGCGTGGACTCCGAGGTGATGATCGCGCCGTCGGCGCCGAAGGTGTACGTGTCGCGGAAGGAGACGAACGGGAGGTCAACCACGGTGACCTCGCTGCGGTGCTCGACCGGTCCGGTGCCCGGGATGTCGAGGGTGACCGGGGCGGTGGCGGCGGCCCATTCCTCCCAGGCCCGGCGTTCGGGGCGGCGCGTCTCGAAGGCCAGGTAGCCGTGCGGGCGCAGGGCAGTTTTTATCGCCCGCAGGGTCCAGTCCCAGTCTTCGTCGGTAAGGAAGACCTGGGCGACGTTCCCGGTCATCATCGCGAGGTCGGCAGCGGCGGGCGGGGCCGCGGCGGCGTTGCCGTGGATCCAGGTGACCGTGGCGTCCTGGTCCTTGGCTCGCGCTACGTCGAGGGAGGCCGCGGCCGGGTCGACCGCCACCACCGTGCGGCCGGCCCGGGCCAGCGCGATGGCCAGGGATCCGGTGCCGCAGCCGACGTCGAGCACGCGGTCGGCGTGCAGCTCTTGGGCAATGGCGAGGTAGGCGGGCAGGTCGTCGCGCGGACCGTCGAAGGCGTCGTAGACCGGGGCCAGGCGGGGATGGGCGAAGATCGCGTCGGGCATGTCAGGGCGCCTCGGTCACCGGGACATCGCGGCGGTCCTGCCTCCTGGTCCGGACCAGGATGAGGGTAGTCAGGCAGGCGGCGGCGAGCAGGGCGTAGGGGACCAGGTCGGAGGTGACCTGGGCCAGCGTGCCGCTGCCGGCGGCGGCGATGGCCTGGCCCCCGGCCCAGACCAGGTTGCCCAGGCCGAAGGCCAGGCCCTGGTCCAGGTGCTGGTCCTGGGCGCCCTCGCTGACCAGGAGCATGGCCGGGGTGAACAGCGTGCCGAACGAGGGCATGCCCAGGATCAGCGCCGGGATGAGCAGCCAGGCCGACGCCAGCGTCGGCGCGAGCAGGGCGACCGCCACCGCGACCGCCAGCGAGCAGCGGACCGGCACCAGGGCGCCCCGCCGGTCGGCCGCCCGCCCGGCGACCGGGGACAGCGCCGCCTCCACCGCGGCCGACGCCAGGAATGTCCCCGCGATGACCAGGGCGGTGACCCCGAGGCGGGACATCCGCAGCGGCGCGAGCACGTCGATCACGCCGAAGGCCAGGCCCGCCAGCATCGTCAGCCACAGCCCGGTGAGCAGGCGGCGGTCGCGCGCCGCGCGGAATGCCTCCCGCAGTCCCTGCGGTGTGACGGCGCGCGGGGCGGGGACGGCGAACGCCACCGCGATCAGCAGCGCGCCCGCCACCGCGGCGCTGGAGAAGGCCGGCCCGGTGCCGATCTCGCGGGCCACCGCGCCCACCACAGGTCCGAACAGTGCCCCGCCCACCGCCGCGACCATGGCGGTCCCGATCAGCTCGCCGCGCCGTTCGGGCGGGGCCTCGGTGGCCAGCCAGGCCATGCCCCCGGCCCAGGTGCACGCCCCGCCCAGCCCTTGCACGAACCGGGCGGAGTCGAGGAGCAGCGCGGCCGAGGCCCACCCGAAGACCAGCGTGGACACGCTCATCAGCACCAGGCCGAGCACCACGGTCCGGCGGTAGCCCAGGTGGCCGGTGAGCAGCCCGCCGGGCAGCGCGCCGACCAGCGTGCCCAGCGGGTAGCCCGCGACCAGGATGCCGGCGCCCGCCTTGGTCAGGTGCGCCACCTGCGTGTAGTGCGGCAGCAGCGGCGTCAGCGCGGCGAAGAAGACCGTGTCGGCCAGCACCAGTGCGCACACGAACAGCAGCAGGACCCGCAGCGGCCTGGTCAGCGGCAAGCCACGCCCGCCCCCGCGATAAAGGTCAGCATAGTGCGATCATGACATAGGCGGCCGGGAACTATCTCGGGTCAGAGTTCGATGCGCGAGCCCATGATGACGGTGCGGTCCCGGGGCAGCCGGAAGTACTCGGCGGCGTCGGCGGTGATCCGTGATGTCGCGATGAACAGGCGCTTGCGCCAGCGGCTCATGCCCGGCGCATGGCCCTGGACGAGCTCGAGGCGCGACACGAAGTACGACAGCTTGTCGTCGGCCAGGGAGCTTTCGGTGCTGGCGGCGCGGATCAGGGGCAGCAGGCCCGGGATGTTCGTCTGGTCCAGGTAGCCGAAGCGGGCGGTGACGTGGGTGATCCCGTCGTCTCGGTACCCGAGGTCGTCGATCCGCAGCCGCTCCTCCGCCGGGACATGCGGTGCGGTCGTCGTCTCGACCGACAGGATGAGGACCTCTTCGTGGAGGATCTCGTTGTGCTCGACGTTGGCCCGCAGCGCCAGCGGGGCGGTGGCCTTGCCGCGGTTGAGGAAGACGGCGGTGCCCGGCACCCGGTGCAGCGGGGGCTGCATGGCGTGCAGCTGCGTGATGAACTCGGGCAGCGGCCCCTCCTGGCGGACCCGCTCCCGGGTGACGAGTTCGCGGCCGCGCTGCCAGGTGGTGAGGATGGTGAACGCGGTGATGCCGATCAGCAGCGGCAGCCATGCGCCGTGGGTCAGCTTGGTCAGGTTGGCGGCGAAGAAGAGCAAGTCGATGGCGAGCAGGACGCCGCCGCCCGCCAGCACGATCCACAGCGGCCATCGCCACTGGTGGCGGGCGTAGTAGAAGAACAGCAGCGTCGTCATCGTGATCGTGCCGGTCACGGCGGTGCCGTAGGCGAAGGCCAGCGCGGCCGAGCTGCGGAATGCGAGCACGAGGGTGAGGACCGATACCAGCAGCAGCCAGTTGATCCACGGAATGTAGATCTGGCCCATGATCTCTTCCGAGGTGTACTGGATGCGCAGCCGCGGCAGGTAGCCGAGCCGCCCGGCCTGGTGGGCCACGGAGAAGGCGCCGCTGATCACCGCCTGCGAGGCGATGACGGTGGCCACGGTGGCCAGGAGCACCAGCGGGAGCCGGGCCCAGCCCGGGGCCAGCAGGAAGAACGGGTTGCTGATGCTGGCCGGGTGGCCCAGGATCAGGGCGCCCTGGCCGAGGTAGTTCAGGACGCAGGCGGGGAAGACGGCCAGCAGCCAGGCGCGCCGGACCGGCTCGCGGCCGAAATGCCCCATGTCCGCGTACAGCGCCTCGGCGCCGGTGACGGCCAGGACGACCGCGGTCAGGGAAAAGAACGCCGCGCTGAAATGGCCGCCCAGGTAGCCGAGCGCGTAGGTGGGCGACAGCGCCTCCAGGATCACCGGATGGGCGGCGATGCCCTTGACGCCGAGCGCGGCCAGCACGGTGAACCAGACCGCCATGACCGGCCCGAATACCCGCCCCACCGCGTTCGTGCCCAGCCGCTGGGCCATGAACAGGACGACGATGATCACCACCGTGATGGGGATGACCAGGCCCGACACCGACGGCGCGGCGACCTTGACGCCCTCGACCGCGGACAGCACCGAGATGGCGGGCGTGATCATGCTGTCGCCGAAGAACAGCGAGGCCCCGAAAATCCCGAGCGCCGCCAGCACCGCCTTCGCCCGGCGCCCGCCGGGCAGGGCCCGGCGGCGGATCAAGGCGATCAGCGCCATGATCCCGCCCTCGCCGTCGTTGTCCGCCCGCAGCACGAGCAGGACGTAGGTGAGGGTGACGATGATCGTCACCGCCCAGAAGATCAGCGAGATGAGCCCGAAGATGCTGTCGTGCGACACCGTAACGGGGTGCGGATCGTCCGGGCTGAAAATCGTCTGCACGGTGTACAGCGGGCTCGTCCCGATGTCCCCGAAGACGATCCCGAGGGCACCGAGGGTGAGAGCTCCTTGCGCGGTGGCGCGTCGGTTCACGCTCAAAGTATCCGCCTCCCGGGTCGTCGGCGTGCACACGCCACCCGGACGAACGATCCAGGGTGCCTTCCGACCCGGCTCAATCTTTGATTTGCTGACAGTACGGTTGATTTCGTCGCAGTTGGCGGCGAACGCCCCGCTTGGACGTTAGGAAAGGCTATAGCGTGCCCAGCGACGGAGGATGTGAGGCCAGATGTGGGCGGTGCTGTATGACGACGGCACGTCGCTGACGACCGGCAGCGAGCCGATCGCTCGCAGCCTGGCCGAGGCCGAACGCCAGCGCGGCCACCAGGTGACCGTCCGCCGCATGGACGACGTCGACAGCGCGCCGGAGCCGGAGACGGATCGCCCGGCCGGCCGGATGGCAAGGCCCGGACCGGTCAGCGAGCCCGGTCCGGGCCCGGAACCGGAACCGACACCGGAACCGGCCCCGGAACCGGAACCGGCCCCGGAGCCTGAACAGGTCCACGCCGCTGAGCCCGCTTCCGTAGCCGAGCCGACCCGCGCGCCAGAGCCGGCCCGGGAACCTGAGCCGGCCCGGGAACCAGAGCCGGCCCGTGCGCCTGAGCCGGCCCGCGCGGTCCGGCCGGCGAGACGCCGCAGGCTCCTGCCCTACGCGCTCGCCGCCGCCAGCATCGTCGTGGCTGCCGCACTGGCCGATCACTGGAATGCGCTGCCCAGGGTAGGGGCCACCACCAGCTCCAGCTCGACGCAGGTCAGCGGTCCCTCCCATCGCCCGCAGCTGCTGCCGCCGCTGGATCAGCCGCCAGTCATGCACTTCAGCAACACCGCCCGGGGAGGACGATAATGAGAAGGACGGGAGCGAGTGTGAGCGAGGGGACCGGCGCCACCCGTTCGGTCCAAATGGGTGTGGCCGCGCCGATGAGCGGACGGGTGCCCGCCTTGATCGTGGCCGGCGCCCTGGTGCTCGGCGCCTGCGGCTGCGCGGCGAGCCGCCCGGCGCGGCCCGCCGCGCAGGCCTCCCCCACCCGGTCGGCCGCGGCGCAGGGGATGCAGGGCATGCAGATGCCTGCCGCCACCATCCCCACGGCGCAGGCGGCCGACCTGCGCATCGGGATGGAGGAGTTCTTCGGTCAGGACGTGTTCGTGGGCATCCGGGTCACCCGGAGCCGGCTGCGCGGTGACCCCGACTTCACGCAGGCGGCCGTCAGCGCCCTGTCCCGCAACTCCGACGACCTGACCAAGCTCTTCACCCAGGTTTACGGCGGCGCCAAGGCGCAGTCGTTCCGCCGGCTCTGGGAGACGAAGCAGGAGGGGCTGGTCGCGTACGCCCGGGCGGTCAGCCAGCACGACCAGGCCGCCCAGGCGACCGCTCGCGCCCAGCTCGACGCCTTTCCCGGGCAGGTCGCGCAGTTCCTGCACAACCTCACCGCGGGGAAGGTCTCGACGGCTACGGTCAGCTCCCACCTGGGGGCGCATATCGACGACCTCCTCCGCTTCACCGACGCCTACGCCGCCGGTGACTACGCGACGGCCTACCGGACCGAGCGGGTGGACTACGAGCGGCAGTTCGCGTTCGGCACCGGCATCGCCGCGGGGATCGAGGAGAATCGGGACGCACACCTCCCGGCCAGCTTCGACAGCCCCCTCACGCGGCTGCGGTCGGCGCTCGGCGAGCTGCTCGGAGAGCACATGCAGCTCGTCGTCGACGCGATGGGAGCCGCCCTCCGGGGCGGTCCGGAATTCAAGGCCGACGCGGCCCAGGTGAACAACGACACCGAGGAGCTGGCGGGGGCGATCGGGGTCCTGTTCGGACCGAAGAGCGGGGCTGCTTTCACCAGCGTGTGGGGCGATCACGTGGATGCGCTGGTCGCCTACTCCGGCGCGGTCGCGACCAAGGATCAGCAGGGCAAGAACCAGGCCCTGGCTCAGCTGCGCGCGTTCGAGAAGCACCTGAGCACGTTCCTGAGCACGTCGACCGATGGCCGGCTGACGGCGCCCGCGCTCTCGGATGTACTCCACATGCACGACCGGGACCTCGTCAGTCAGCTCGACGCGTATGCCAGCGGCAACTTCACCACCGCGTACAACGTGGCGTACGAGGGCTACCAGCACATGTTCGCCGTCGCCGCGACGCTGTCCGGCGCGATCGGCCCGACGATCGCGGCCCGGCTGCCCAAGGGGGGCGTGCAGACCGGCGGCGGGGGCATGGCGAGCTCGCGGTGAGCCGCCCGGTTCCGCTGGCCGCCCTGGCGGCGGCCGTGCTGCTGGTGCCCGTGCTGCTGGTGCCCGTGCTGCTGGTGGCCGTGCTGGTGGCGGGGTGCGGCGGTCACGGATCCGCGCCTTCTTCGCCCAGCGGGCCGACGGCGACGGCGAAGGCGCACGAGCCGCCCGGGGTGGCGGGGTTCCACTCAGTCCGCACCTACGATCAGGTGGCCCCGCCGGTGCATTTGCAGATACCGGCGATCGACGTGTCCACGCCGCTGGTGAAGCTCGGGCGCCTGCCCGACGGAACCCTGCAAGTGCCGAAGGCCTGGGGCACGGCCGGCTGGTACGACCAGGGGCCCCGGCCCGGGCAGCCCGGCCCCGCGGTCATCCTCGGGCACGTGGACTCGAAGAGCGGCCCGGCGGTCTTCTACCGGCTGCAGGCGCTGCGGCCGGGCGATACCGTCCGGGTGGGCCTGGCGGACGGCCGGACGCTCGTCTTCCGCGTGCAGCGACTGCAGCGGTACCCGAAGAATGAGTTCCCGACCCAGGCGGTGTACTTCCCCACCCTCGGCCGTGAGCTGCGCCTGATCACCTGCGGGGGCGACTTCGACTACGCCCGCGACAGCTACGTCGACAACATCGTGGTCTACGCGACGCTGGTCAGCTGACCGGCGTCGCGATGCTCAGGCTCGTCACCCGCGATGCTCAGGTTCGTCACGAGCGGCCGGGCGTGCGCCTTGACCGCCTGATATCGAAGATGGCCGCGGCGGCCAGGCCCAGCAGCAGCACCGCGGCGATCAGCCAGGCCATGGATACGCCGGACGGGCCGCGAGCGCCCGCCGGGGCCGGTATCCGCACGGTCGCTTCGGCGGTTACCGTCGCCCCCGGGGTCGTCCCCGCTCCGGCTACCGCGATCCGGAGCCGGGTCGCGGTCAGCGCCGGAACGGCCGTGGTGTAGGCGAGCCGGTACTGGTGGACGAGATCGGCGCCGATCGCATCGACGGCGGGCAGGAGCGAGCGCGGGGACGACGCGGTCGCCGCCCAGCCTCCGCTGGCGCCCGCGAGGCTGGCGAGTGACGGCGCGATTTCCGGTATCGCCGCCACGTAGAGGCTGGCATTCGCGGCTCTGAGCGGCCCGGACACCGCGGTCGCCAGCCCGGCCGGGACCGGGCCGGTGGTGATGAGGACCACGGCGCGCCGGCCGGCCGGGGCCTTGAGGACCTCGCGGACGGCCAGCCTCAGCGCCGGTATGTCATCGGCCGGGCCGGAGAAGGCCGCATCCGCGAGCGCCTGCACGACCGAGCCGGCATCGGCGGTCAGGGGCTGGACCAGGCGGGCGGGCCGGGCCCCCACCACCGCCGCCTCCGCCCCGGCCGGCAGGCCGATCATCAGGTCGGCGACGGCGTTCCGGGCGCCCTGAAGCTGGGCGCCGGGCCCGGCGTCGACCACCACGCCGAGGCGCAGCGCCGAGGCCGGCAGCGGATTCACGCGGACTTTTTCCGGCTGCCCGTTCTGCCACAGCCGGAAGGACTCCGCGTTCAGCGGCCCGCCCGCGCCTGGAACCGCGACGATCACGCCGACGCGGGCCGGGGCGGCCGCGACCGTGCCGACCACCCGGACGCCGGGGACGGGCGGTGGGCTAGCGGAGGTAGCGGCGGCGGCGGCGGCAGTGCTAGCGGTGGTGGTGGTG
>JAJKHX010000478.1 GCA_021154785.1 Nocardiopsis sp. | reverse complement strand
TGCCGGCGACGCCCGCAATGGCGGCCGGAACGGCGCCAGGGACGACGCCAGTGGCGCGAGCGGCAGCAGCCCCCGGGACAGTGGCCCGAGGGATGACGCTGACGACTTCGGCGACGACGACGACGGCACGGGCCCGCGGCGGCGCCGGCGGCGGTCGACCCGCACCCGCACCCGTACCGACGACGCCACGTCCGACGCGGGCGACGGCCAGCCGCAATCCCAGGACGCGGCGTCCGGGGACCAGCCGGAGGCCGAGGCCAGCGGTACCGGGGCCCCGGCCGACGGACGGCGGTCGCGGACCCGCAGTCGGCGGACCAGGAGCGGGGCCGCCGCCGACGGCGCGGACAGCGCGGCGGACGCCGACGCGTCCGCGGTTGACGCCGGTGCGGACTCCGACGATGACGGCGACGGATCGGCCGACGACGACCTGGGCGGCACCGGGCGCCGCCGGCGGCGCAAGCGCCGCCGCGGTTCGGCGGACGGGTCAGATTCGCTGGCTTCCGACGACCCGCCGGACACCGTGGTGCACGTCCGCGAGCCGAACGGCAGCCCGTCCGGCCCCGCCCTGACGTCCAACAACGACGTGCGCTCGGTCAAGGGATCCACCCGGCTCGAGGCCAAGAAGCAGCGGCGCCGTGAGGGCCGGGAGACCGGCCGCCGCCGCCCGCCCATCGTCACCGAGTCCGAGTTCCTGGCCCGGCGCGAGTCGGTCGAGCGGTCCATGATCGTCCGTCAGCGCAAGGACCGCACCCAGATCGCGGTGCTCGAGGACGGCGTGCTGGTCGAGCACTACGTGAACCGGTCCAGCCACCAGTCCTACGTCGGCAACGTCTACCTGGGCAAGGTCCAGAACGTGCTGCCCTCGATGGAGGCCGCGTTCGTCGACGTGGGCAAGGGCCGCAACGCGGTGCTGTACGCCGGCGAGGTGAACTTCGACGTCAGCGGCATGGAGGGTCAGCCCAAGCGGATCGAGTCCGCGCTCAAGGCGGGCCAGTCGCTGCTCGTCCAGGTGACCAAGGACCCGGTCGGCCACAAGGGCGCCCGGCTGACCAGCCAGGTCAGCCTGCCCGGACGCTACCTGGTCTACGTGCCCGGCTCGTCGATGACCGGCATCAGCCGCAAGCTCCCCGACACCGAACGCAACCGGCTCAAGCAGATCCTCAAGAAGGTCATGCCCGAGAACGCCGGCGTGATCGTCCGGACCGCGGCCGAGGGTGCCGCCGAGGAGGAACTGGCCCGGGACGTCACCCGGCTCGCCGCCCAGTGGGAAGCGATCGAGAAGAAGGCCAAGACCGCCAGCGCGCCCGCGCTCCTGTACAGCGAGCCCGATCTCACCATCCGCGTGATCAGGGACGTGTTCAACGAGGACTTCGCCCAGCTGGTGGTGTCCGGCGACGAGGCCTGGGACGTGGTCGACGAGTACGTCCAGTACGTCGCGCCGCACCTGGCCGAGCGGCTCACCCGCTGGAACGGCGGCAAGGACGCGTTCGCCCAGTACCGCGTCGACGAGCAGCTGGCCAAGGCCCTCGAGCGGAAGGTCTGGCTGCCGAGCGGCGGCTCGCTGGTCATCGACAAGACCGAGGCGATGACCGTCGTCGACGTGAACACCGGCAAGTTCACCGGGCAGGGCGGGAACCTGGAGGAGACCGTCACCCGGAACAACCTCGAGGCCGCCGAGGAGATCGTCCGGCAGCTCCGGCTGCGCGACGTGGGCGGCATCGTGGTCATCGACTTCATCGACATGGTGCTGGAGAGCAACCGGGACCTGGTGCTGCGGCGGCTGCTCGAATGCCTGTCCCGGGACCGGACCAAGCACCAGGTCGCCGAGGTGACCTCGCTCGGCCTGGTGCAGATGACCAGGAAGCGGGTGGGCGCCGGCCTGCTCGAGGCGTTCTCCACGCCGTGCGAGTGCTGTAGCGGCCGCGGCGTCATCCTCACCTTCGACCCCGACGGCGACGGCACTCCCGCCCCGCACGCCCTCGGCCGCGGTCACGGCGGCAACGGCGGTCACGGTAACGGCGGCAATGGCGGCAACGGCCGCGGCAACGGCGGAAACGATCACGGCAACGGGAACCGGATGTCCGGCCCCGCGGCCGTGGCCGCGGCGACCTCCCGCGCCCGTTCCGCTGACCCCGCTACCGACGACGGTGCGGCCGCTGACAGCGGTACGGCCGCCGAGGCCGGCCAGGCAGCCGCCGGAACCGCCGCCGGCTCCGCTTCCCTGGCCGGTGCCTCCGATGCCGGTGCCTCCGATGCCGGTGCTTCCGATGCCAGCGACGCCGGCGCCCACCCGGACAACGGCCAGGCTCCCGCCGAGCCAGCCCGCACCGGCAACGGCCGCCGCCGTCGTCGCAAGCCCGCCGCCAGCAGCAACACCACCGCCGAAGCGTCCGAGGCTGCTGCCCCCAGCGGCGGCACACCGCCCAGCGGCGGCACACCGCCCAGCGCTGACCCGCCGCCCAGCGCCGCCCCGGAGCCTTCGGTCGCCTCAGGCGCCCCTGACGACGCCTCATCGGCGCCGAGGCCCAAGACGCGCAGCGCCCTGGTGTCCGCTCAGGTTCGGTCAGTGCCTTCCGAGCCGCCGCCGACCTCGGTCGCGCCCCCGTCAAGCCCCACCGAAACCCCACCCGTCTCTTCCCAAGCGCAAGCACCGGAATAGCGGGGTAAGGGCGGGTGGTGTAAGGAACCAGGCGGCGTGAGTTGCCGGACGAGTTCGTACAACCGCTGAGGTCTGGTAGCCTTAGCGGTCGGGAGCAGCCCGCCTGAGCGGGCCCCTGTGCACGTTCAAGCGAGCCCGCCGTGGCGACACCGGAGTTCCGGGGCACGCTGGGAAGCGCAAGGAATAGCCCAAGGAAAGAGAGAGTTCTCGGGTGTACGCGATTGTGCGCTGCGGCGGCAGGCAGGAAAAGGTCGCGCTGGATGAGGTTGTCACCGTTGACAAGCTGTCGGGCGAAGTCGGCTCGAGCATTACGCTGCCGGTTCTGCTGGTAGAAGACGGGGACCGGATCATCAGCGACCCCGCCGAGGTCGGCCGCTATGAGGTCACGGCGGACATCGTCGGTGACGCGGCAGGCCCCAAGATCAACATGATCCACTACCGGAACAAGACCGGCTACCGGAGGCGTCTGGGCCACCGGCAGCGGTACACCCAGGTACGGATCACCGGCATCGGCACCGAGACCAAGGCGAAGGCCAAGGCCGGGTCCAAGGCGAAGGAGGACTGAGATGGCACACAAGAAGGGCGCGTCATCCAGCCGCAACGGCCGCGACTCGAAGGCCCAGTACCTCGGGGTCAAGCGTTACGGCGGCCAGTCCGTGAACGCGGGCGAGATCCTCGTCCGCCAGCGCGGCACACACTTCCACCCGGGCCTGGGTGTCGGGCGTGGCGGTGACGACACGCTGTTCGCGCTGGTCGAGGGGAAGGTGCGGTTCGGCACCTTCCGCGGCCGCCGGGCCGTGAACATCGAGCCGGCCGAGCCGCAGGGTTAAGGCCCGCCAGCAGCAAGGCAAGACCACAGGAAGGCGGGCCGGGAACCCTGGCCCGCCTTTCATCATGCAGAACCCATCCAGGGAACCGAGAGGAATATCGTGGCGGAGTTCGCCGACCGGGTCACGCTGCGCGTGCAGGCTGGCCACGGCGGAAATGGCTGCGCCTCGATTCACCGGGAGAAGTTCAAGCCGCTAGGCGGCCCGGACGGGGGTAACGGCGGGCGCGGCGGCGACGTGATCCTCGAGGTGGACGCGAGCTGCGCCACCCTGCTCGACTTCCACCGGCGCCCGGTCCGCCGGGCCGGCAACGGCCGTCAGGGCGAGGGTTCGAACCGCACTGGCGCCGCCGGTGAGGATCTCATCATCGCCGTACCGAACGGTACCGAGGTAAAAACCGCCGACGGCGAGGTACTCGCCGACCTCCTCGGCGTGGGCACCCGGTTCGTGGCGGCCGCCGGCGGCCGCGGCGGCCTCGGCAACGCCGCCCTCGCGAGCCCGCGCCGCAAGGCGCCCGGGTTCGCCCTCAAGGGTGAGCCCGGAGAGCAGGATGACCTCATCCTCGAGCTCAAGACGGTGGCCGACGTCGGGCTGGTCGGCTTCCCCAACGCCGGCAAGTCCTCCCTGATCTCGGCGATGTCCGCGGCCCGGCCCAAGATAGCGAATTACCCGTTCACCACCTTGATCCCGAATCTCGGCGTGGTCGAGGCCGGTGACGTGCAGTTCGTCGTGGCCGACGTGCCGGGCCTGATCCCCGGCGCCAGCGAGGGCCGGGGCCTGGGACATTACTTCCTGCGGCACGTGGAGCGCTGCTCCACCCTGGTGCACGTGCTCGACTGCGCGACCGAGGAGCCCGGCCGTGATCCGGTCTCCGACCTGGCCGTGATCGAGGAGGAACTTGCCCGCTACGGCGACGCGACCGGCGCCGAGCTGCTCACCCGGCCGCGGCTGGTCGTGCTCAACAAGATCGACGTCCCGGCCGCCCGCGAGCTGGCCGACCTGGTGAAGCCCGACTTCGAGGAGCGCGGCTACCAGGTCTTCGAGATCTCCGCCGCGACCGGCGAGGGCCTGCGCCAGCTCGGCTTCGCCATGGCCGCGCTGGTCGCCGCGGACCGCGCCGCCCGCCCCCCCGAGGAGCCCGCCGAGCGCGTCCGGGTCAGGGTCGCCGTCAAGGCCGCCGACGAGCCAGGCTTCGAGGTGGTCAGGCTCGGCGAAAGCTTCCTCATCACGGGCGAGAAGCCGCGGCGCTGGGTGCAGCAGACGGACTTCAGCAACGACGAGGCGGTCGGCTACCTGGCCGACCGGCTGGCCCGGCTGGGCGTGGAGGAGGCGCTCGCCAAGGCGGGCGCCGAAGCGGGGGCCGAGGTCCTGATCGGCGAGCCGGACAACGCGGTGGTGTTCGACTGGGAGCCCGCCGCGTCGATGGCCGGCGGCTCCGACCGGCACGCCGTCCGGCTGCCGCACGGCCCGCGCGGTACCGATCCACGGCTGTAGACCGTGACCGCAGGTACCGCCGGGACCACGGGGGCCGCCAGCGCTGTGCGCCCGGACATCGCCACCGCCGCCCGGGTGGTGGTCAAGGTCGGCTCCTCCTCGCTGACCACCGCGGACGGCGAGATCGCCGACGACCGGATCTGCGCGCTGGCCGCCGCCCTGGCCGCCAGGCGGGCACTGAACACCCAGCTCGTCCTGGTCTCCTCCGGGGCGATCGCGTCGGGCCTGGTCCCGCTCGGGCTGTCCCGCCGCCCCAGCGACCTGGCGACCCAGCAGGCGGCCGCCAGCGTCGGCCAGGGCCTGCTCATGGCGCGCTACACCGCCGCCTTCGACCGGCACGGCATCCGCACCGGCCAGGTCCTGCTGTCGGCCGACGACCTGATGCGCCGCACCCACTACCGCAACGCCCAGCGCACCCTGGACCGGCTGCTCGAGCTCGGCGTGCTGCCCGTGGTCAACGAGAACGACACGGTGGCCACGGACGAGATCAGGTTCGGCGACAACGACCGGCTGGCCGCCCTGGTCGCGCACGTCACCCGGGCGCGGGCACTGATCCTGCTCTCCGACGTGGACGGCCTGTACGACGGTGACCCGCGCCTGGGCGAGGCGCAGCGCATCACCGAGGTACGGGACCGCGCCGACCTGGACGGGATCCGGCTCGGCCGGGGCACCAAGGCCGGGCCGGGCGCCCAGGCCAGCCAGAAGGGCATCGGCGGCATGGCCACCAAGGTGGAAGCCGCGATGATCGCGTCCGCCGCTGGCATCCCGACCGTGGTCGCCGACGCGGCCAGCGCCGCCGAGGCGCTGAGCGGCCACCCGGCCGGGACCTACTTCGCGGCCGCCCGCGGCCGCCGGCCGGCCACCCGGCTGCTCTGGCTGAAGCACGCCGCGGTGGCCCGCGGCAGCCTGCGGCTGGACCGCGGCGCGGTCGAGGCCGTGGTCAGCAGGCACGCCAGCCTGCTGCCGGCCGGCATCACCGGCGTGGAGGGAACCTTCGACGCGGGCGACCCGGTCGACCTTCGCGACGAGGACGGCGCCGTGGTCGCGCGCGGCCTGGTGAACTACGACGCCTCCGAGATCCCCGGCCTGATGGGCCGCTCGACCCGCTGGCTGGCCAGCAAGCTCGGCCCCGAGTACGAACGCGAAGTAGTCCACCGCGACGATCTCGTGCTGACCCGGGGGGACGACCCCCCGGAGCCCCCCGGTGCGCTCCGCGCCCCGCGGCGGTCCTCGCCGTAGTTTCGCGCGGCCGGGGGGCCGGAAGGCCCCCGCGGACCGCGCGAGGTCGGAGCTTCGCTCCGACGCTATTCGCCGTAACGCTAACGGCCAGCCACCCTGCGGGGTGACTGGCCGTTTGGGCGCTGCGACTAGCTAGTTGTCGTCGTTGCCGCTGTTGCCGCCGCCGCGGTTCTGCAGGCGGTCGAAGAGTCCGCCGGCCGCGCGGGCGCCGGTCTCGGCCACGCCGCGGAAGATCCCGATCAGCGGGTCCTCGGACCGGTTCCAGGAGTCCTGGTAGGCGCGGGCCGCGTTCTTGACCTCGTCGCCGACCGAGGCGCTGCCGTCGTTGTCCCGGCGCGGGTAGTCGCCACCGATGATGCGGTCGTACTCGCCGTGGGTCGCCCAGTAGTCCAGTTCGGCGAACCTGACCACCGCGAACGGGTGGGTCTGGCCCTGCAGTTGCAGGAGCTTCAGGATGCTGTCCCGCAGGTCCGGCACCGCGTCGTACTCGTGCGCCTGCTCGCGGAACGCGTCCGGGTTCAGCTCGGACAGCTGCGCGCCGCCGGCCAGCTTCATCAGCACCCGGCGGGAGGCGTCGATGTCCTGCCCGGCCAGCAGCCCGGCGCGGTCGCAGGACAGCTCGGACTTGCGGAACCACTCCTCCAGGCCCCAGATGATGGCCCTGAGACCGATATAGCCGATCGGCATCCAGGCGATCCGCGCCGCCAGCGCCACCAGGTACAGCAGCATGGTCCGGTAGACCGCGTGCCCGGACAGGATGTGGCCGAGTTCGTGCCCGACCACGGCCCGGAGCTCCTCGGGATCGAGCAGGTCCACCATGCCGCTGTTGATCACGATAAACGGCTTGTCCCGGCCCAGCGCCATCGCATTCACGAGCGGCGTCTGCAGGACGTAGCACTCGGGCACCTCGGGCAAGTCCAGGATATAAGCCCCGTCCCTGACCATTTCGTGGATGTGCGGGAACTGCCGCTCGGAGACCCGGACGGCCCCCGCCAGGTACGTCAGCCGGAAAGCCCGCTCATTGAACAGGCCGAACAGCTTCCGCAAGAGCGTGTCGAACCCCGTGAGCTTGCGCAGCGCCACAAGCGCGGAGCGGTCGGCGGGATGCTCGTATGCGCGGGACGAGATGCCGGTGAGCCGGACTCGCGCGCGATCTGGCACTGAAGTCATATCTCGAATGTTAACACCAGCGACGCACCGCTGAGACGTTATGAACGCCGGTACGATACATGGTCGTGGGGGTGCTGGCCATGGCGCCGGAAAAGTGAATGACACCCCCGCATGAGAGGGTAGTAAGAAGAACGACCCCTACCGAGGAGGCCGGCAAGCACTCGTGACTGCCACACCGAGGGCCGTCGAGCTCGTCGAGACCGCGGCGCTGGCCGCGGCGGACAAGCTGGCTGACGGCATAATCGCCTATGACGTGAGCGACCAGCTCGCCATCACCGATGCGTTCGTGCTCTGCTCGGCGTCGAACGACCGCCAGGTCAGGTCCATCGTGGACGAGGTGGAGCTGCGGATGCGCCAGGCGGGCGCGAACCTGGTGCGCCGTGAGGGCGAGCGGGAGGGCCGCTGGGTCCTCCTCGACTATCTCGACGTGGTGATTCACGTCCAGGGCTCCGAGGAGCGCACGTACTACGCGCTCGAGCGGATCTGGAAGGACTGCCCGCAGATCCAGCTCCCCGAGCTATCGGTGAATCCCGGGAGGACCCCCTGAGCGACCCGGTACGGCTGGTGCTGTGGCGGCACGGCCAGACGGTCTGGAACGCCGAGCGCCGCTTTCAGGGGCAAAGTGACATCCCGCTCAACGAGACGGGCCAGGCGCAGGCCGAACGGGCCGCCCGGCTGCTCGCCGCGCTGCGGCCGGACCTGATCGTCTCCTCCGACCTGAGCCGCGCGGCCAGCACCGCGGCCGCGCTGGCCCAGCTGACCGGGCTTGAGGTGACGCTCGACAAGGACCTGCGCGAGCGGCACGGCGGCGGCTGGGAGGGGCTGAACGACGCCGAGATCCGGGCCCGCTACCCGGCCGAGCACGCGAGCTGGAGCCCGCCGGACGGCGAGCCGTCCGCAGTAGTCGCCGAGCGGGTGGGGGCCGCGCTGCAGCGCATCGCCGACCGGCTCACCGAGAACGGGCCCGGCCAGGCCAGCGGGCTCGCCGTCGTGGCCAGCCACGGCGCCGCGCTGCGGCTGGGCATGTCCCGGTTCCTCGGCCTGCCCGAGGAACTGTTCAACGTGCTCGGCCCGCTGGACAACTGCTCGTGGTCAGTCCTCGGCCAGCGGCGCGGTCGCTGGCGGCTGCTCGAGCACAACGCCGGCACCCTGCCCGACCCCGTAGTGCTCAGTGACGACCGATGAAAAACCTTTCTGCCGAACGAGGCAGCCATCCCGTCTCGGTCACCTGGTACGGCCAGGCGGGGTTCCGCCTGGCCGCGGGGGACAGCCGGGTCCTGATCGACCCGTTCCTGACCGACCGTCCCGACCGCCGCTACCGGCCTCCGGCCACGGCCGCTGACTTCGCCGACGTCACGCTGGTGCTCTGTACCCATGAGCACGTGGACCACCTGGACCTGCCGTTCCTGCGCGAGTTCAGCGCGGTCAACCCGGCCGCCCGGATCATCGTGCCCCTCCCGGTGATCGAGGTCGCCGTCGCCTGCGGGATCGACCGGGCCCGGCTCACCGGCGCGGTGCCGGGGGAGGAGCTGCACGACCGGGACGTGACTGTGCACCCGGTGCCGGCCATCCACGGGATCGGCGGCGACAAGCCCGTGGTGTACGAGTTCTCCTCCGGTGGCGGCCCGGTCCGGTTTCTCGGCTACCTGCTGGAGATCGGCGGCGTCCGCTTCTACCACTGCGGTGACTGCCTGGTCTATCCCGAGCTGCCCGCCACCCTCGCCGCGCTCGCCCCCGACGTGCTGATGATCCCCATCAACGGTCGCGACCACATGCGCGAGGCGCGCGGCATCGCCGGCAACATGAACGAGACCGAGGCCGCCTGGCTCTGCGCCGAGGTCAATCCCTCCTACGTCATCCCCATGCACTACGACGCCATCGCCGGCAACACCGGCGACCCGGGTCATTTCACCACGCTGGTCCGCGAGTCCGCCGCTCCGGCCACCGTCCTGGTCCCGCCGCGCGCCACTCCCTTTACGCTCGCGCTCTCTTAGCCGGCACTGGCCCAGCCGCCCGCTACCGCCGTCGTGCACAAGGCGTTCACCAGCGGTCGTGCACCGTCGCGCGGAAGTACCGGTCGTAGAGGCCCTCGATCGCGTCCAGGCTGGCCTGCGGCAGCGGCGCCAGGCTGGCGGCTTCCGCGTTCTGCTCGGCCTGGCTGGTGCTGCGCGCCCCGGGGATCACGGTGGTCACCCCGGGCTGCTGGATGACCCAGCGCAGGGCCCACTGCGCGGTGGTGCCGCCTGGCAGGTCCCCGGTGATCGCGGCGAACTCGGCGGCGGCGTCGACGCCGGCCTCGAGGCCGACGCCGGAGAACGTCTCCCCGACGTCGAACGCCTCGCCGTGGGCGTTGTAGCTGCGGTGATCGTCGGCGGCGAACGTGGTCTGGCGGGTGTACCGGCCGGAGAGCAGCCCGGACGCGAGCGGCACCCGGACGATGATGCCGACGCCCGCGGCGGCCGCGGCGGGGAGCACCTGGTCGAGGGGCTTGCGCCGGAACGCGTTCATGATGATCTGCACGCTGGCCACGCCCGGCCGCGCGATCGCGGTCAGCGCCTGGTCGCTGGTCTCCACGCTCACGCCGTACGCCGCGATCCGCTCCTCCGCGACCAGCGTGTCCAGCGCGTCGAAAACGGCATCCGAGGCGAACACCGCGGTCGGCGGGCAGTGCAGCTGGACCAGGTCGAGCCGGTCCACGCCCAGGTTGACCCGGGACCGGTCCGTCCAGGCCCGGAAGTTCTCCAGCGTGTAATGCTCTGCTTTCTGCTCGACCCGGCGCCCCATCTTGGTCGCGACCAGCACGCCCTGCCCGGCGTTGCCGGCCAGGAAGCGCCCGATGACGCGCTCGCTGCGTCCGTCGCCGTAGACGTCGGCCGTGTCGAAGAAGGTGACCCCGGACTCCACCGCCGCCCGCAGTACCTTGATCGCCTCGTCCTCGGACACGTTTCCCCAGTCCGCGCCGAGCTGCCAGGTGCCGAGTCCGACGACCGATACCGGCCGTCCCGTCCGGCCGAGAACCCGCTGTTCCATGCTTGGCGATCTTACTCAGGGCCCGGCGCCCCGGCTGCCGCCCGGTAGGCTCCCGGCGTGACCCCGTAATACCGCCGGAACCAGCGCGTCAGATGCGCCTGGTCGGCGAAGCCGGCCTCGGCCGCGACCCGGGCGGGCGCGACGCCCGCGCCGAGCAGCCGCCGGGCCGCCTGCACCCTGAGCTGGCGCTGGTAGTCACTCGGCGCGAGCCCGTAGACCTGGGTAAAGGCCCGGTAGGCCGCGTGGCGGCTGCACCCGGCCGCCGCCGCCAGGTCGTCCGCGGTCAGTTCCCCCGTCATCAGGCCCGGGCCCGGATCTCCCGTGCTCACTTGTCCCGCACTGGCTTGTCCCGTACTGGCCCGGATAAGCTCGCGCACCCGCGCGGCCACCCTGCGGTCCGCCCCGCCACAGTCCGCCCCGCCACGGGCGGGCTCGCGGCCGGAGGCGTGCCTGACCAGCAGCCGGGCCGTCCCGGTGAGCCGCTCGTACCGCTCGAGCGCGCTGGCCTGGTGGTCCGGTCCGGTGAGCACCAGGTGCAGCCGCCGGATGGCCGCGGCCACCGCCGGATCCTCGGTCACCGGCGACCGGAACAGCGGCAGCGGGCTCCCGGTCAGCGACGCGAGGAACTCCGGCCAGATGTGCACCATCCGGTAGGTGAAGCCGTCCCGGTCCGCCGCGTGCCCGTCGTGCGGGTCGTCGGGGTTGAAGGCCATCACCATGCCGCGGCCGCTCACGTGGCGCCCGTGACGGCAGGTAAAGGCCTGCGCGCCGGTCTCGGTCACGCCGAACGAATAGCTCTCGTGGCTGTGCCGGTGGTACACGTGCGCGCTGAAATGCGCGTGCATCGCCTCGACCGGCACGCTGCCCGCGCGCCAGTACCGGGCCCAGTCACCGGCCATATCCCCGATTATCCCGCTCCAGCGTTCAAGACGCCGCGCCGCGGCCACGCCAGACTGAGGCGGCATGAATCCTTCTCCTCTGCGTTTCGATACCAAGATCGCCATCGCGGTGCGGGATGACCTGCTGCTATGGCAGAAGCTGAACGTCACCGCGTTCCTGGCCAGCGGCATCGCCGCCAGCACCGGGGAGATCATCGGCAAGCCGTACGAGGACGGCTCGGGGAACACCTACCTGGAGCTGTTCCGGCAGCCCGTGGTGGTGTACGCGGCCGCGGCGCCGATCCTGAGCCAGGCGCATCAGCGGGCGCTGGCCCGGCAGCTGCCGGTGGCGATCTACACCATGGACATGTTCACCACCGGGAACGACGACGACAACCGGGCCGTGGTCCGCGCGGTCCCCGCCGACGCGCTGAGCTTCGCCGGCCTCGCGGTGCACGGGCCGCGTAACGCCGTCGACAAGGTTTTCAAGGGCGCTACGCTGCACCCATGAGAGCAGCTCTGTACCGGGACATGGGTCAGGCGGCCGACGTGTTCACGGTCGAGGAAGTGGACCGGCCCGAGCCGGGACCGGGTGAGGTCCTGGTCCGGGTGCACGCCTCCGGCGTCAACCCCACCGACTACAAGGCCAGAGCCGGTGCGGTCCCGCGGCCCATCGACGGCTTCCAGGTCCCGCACCAGGACGGGGCCGGGGTGATCGAGGCGGTCGGGGCCGGGGTCGACGCCGGCCGTGCCGGCGAGCGGGTCTGGCTGTGGCTGGCCGCGGCCGGCCGCCGCTGGGGGACCGCCGCCGAGTGGACCGTGCTGCCCGCGCGGCAGGCGGTGCCGCTGCCCGACGGCGCCTCGTTCGAGCTCGGCGCCTCGCTGGGCGTGCCAGCCATGACCGCGCACGCCTGCCTGTTCTCCGACGGTCCCGTGAACGGGCAGACCGTGCTGGTCGCCGGCGGTGCCGGGGCGGTCGGTCACTACGCGATCGAACTGGCCAAACGGGCCGGCGCGCGTGTCATCGCCACCGCGAGCAGCCCCGCCAAGGCGGCCCTGGCCGAGCAGGCGGGCGCGGACCTGGTGGTGAACTACCGCTCAGCGGACGCGGCCGAGCAGATTCGGACCCTCGGCCCGGTCGACCGGGTAGTGGAGGTGGCGCTCGGCGCCAACCTCGAGCTCGATCTGGCCGTGACCAGGCCGCACGGCACAATCGTGACCTACGCGGCCGAACCGGCCGATCCGGAGCTGCCGGTGCGCGCCTGCATGACGGCGAACCTCACCCTGAAGTTCGTCCTGCTCTACGGCGTGCCGATGACGGCCCTGGACCAGGCGGCCGCCGACATCACCGCCGCCTTGACCGCCGGCGAGCTCACCGAGCTGCCAGTGCACACCTTCGGCCTGAACGAGATCGCGGCGGCGCACGAGGCGGCCGAGGGCGGCGCCGTCGGCAAGGTCATCGTCACGCCGTGACCGCGGGGCGGGCCCGGGAGGTGTGGTGCCTGGCCGGCTGCGCGGGCGGGGTCGCGCGCCGGGGGCATCCCCGGGCAGGCTACTTCTTCGGGAAGATCCCCGTGTTGTTGGTTCCGCCCCAGAAGACCTTGGTGCCGACCCGGTCCTTTCGCCCGCTGCCCGCGCAACGGCGGCACCGCCGGTGCGCGTTCTTGTAGACGCCGCCGAAGTGCCGGCCTGAACTGCTGCAGGCCGGACACGCTCTGAGCGGATGGATGCGCGTCGAGACTATGTAGCCGACGGCAATTATGGCAATGATAAGTACAGCGAACATGCCTGAGACTCCTAACTGCCCACGCAGGACCCGCTCGTGCCCGGACCGCCTTTCTTCACGAGCTGGGTACAACGACTCCCGCGTGAGTTGGCCACCGCCGCAGGTACTGGGGTTGGACATCACCCGCAGTACTGATTCACTAGCACAGAGTAAACCACTGTGCCCTGATATGTGAAGGAATTTTCCCACGGCCGTCACCTCAGTGAACGCTGATACGTGATTTCGGTCACGCCTTATTTGACTTGTCAGTAGGCGGCCAGGCCGAGCCGCACCGCGAGCCCGACGCCGCAGAGGCTGACGACGACCCGCAACGGCCCGGCCGGCACCTTCCTGACGATCTTCGGCCCCACCCAGCCGCCGATCAGGAACCCGGCCGCCAGCGGCTCGGCCATCATCAGGCTGAGCACGATAAGGAGCATCACGCCGGCGGCGGCGCCGAAATAGCCCCGGTGTCAGTTCCCGGAGCCCGGCCCTTCGTTACCCCTCCATCGCGTCATTCACCCGGTCCCGGCAATTTCCGCAGCCCGGCCGCGGTGAGCAGGTAACCGGGAGCCACCTTTTCCAGGTCGCCCCCGACCAGGTCCACCAGCGCGGACCCGGCCGTCTCGGCGGTCAGCAGGTCTCCCTGCGCCGCCAGGTATTCCTCCTCGGTCTGGCCGCCGCGGGCCGCGTACGCCCGGATCCCGCGCTGGCCCACGGCCCCGGCCGGGGTCATCCGGGGCAGCACCGCCGTGACCGTGATCCCCAGCCCGGCGCGGCGCGACTCGTCCCGGGCGTATTCCGCGATGAACCGCTGGGTGGCCTTGGCCCCGGCGTAGCCTCCGCTGGCCGGCGATCCGTTGACGGCGGCGCCGCTGCTCATCACCACCACGGTGCTGCCGGGCCGCAGTGGCTGCAGCAGCGCCTCGCGCAGCCAGCCGAACGCGATCTTGACATCGGCCTGCCAGTTGACCGAGAACGTCTCCCACGTCTGGTGCTGGAGGGAGCGCATCACCGGGGTGGCCCCGGCTACCAGGATGACAACCTCCGGCGCGTACTGGTCGAGCACGCTCCATGCCACCGCCTCCTCGGTCGCGTCCCCGATCTCGGTCCTGATGTTCGCGCTGGCCGCCAGCTCGGCCAGGGCCTGGCCGTCCCGCGCCACCGCGACCACCTGGGCGCCCGCCCCGGCGAAGGCGCGGGCGATCCCGCGTCCCAGGCCCCGGCTGGCTCCGACGACGACCGCGGTCTTGCCCGTCAGGTCACTCACGACGATCTCCCCTTCCTGCCGCCCGCCGTCACGCGCCCGGGACAGCCACGGTTTCCGCGATCGCCGCGAACTGGCGCTCCAGCGCCTTGGCCGCGCCGCCGTGCCAGCTCTCGGCCATGGACTGTGACATGGGATCGGGGAAGATGTCCTCCTCGCCCCGTTCGACGCCGTCGAAGATGGCCCGCGCGACGGACTCCGTGGACGCCTTCGGTATGTCGAGTCCCCGGTTCATGTCGGTGTCGGTCGGGCCGGTCAGGACGGCGTGAACCCGCACGCCCCGCCCGGCCAGCAGGGCGCGCAGCGCCTGGGTCAGGCTGAACGCGGCCGCCTTGGAGACCGAATAGGCCGGGATGAGCGGCAGCGGGGCGAACGCGTTGATCGACAGGTTGTTGACGATGGCACCCCGGGACCGGGTGAGCTGCGGCAGGAACGCCTGGATCACCTCGTACGGGCCGAACAAGTTGACGCCGAGCTGCCGCTCGAGCACCGAGCGGTCGGTCAGGTCGTCGTAGAGCGCGATGCCGGCGTTGTTGATGAGCACGTCGAGCGTGCCGATGGCGCCGGCCGCCGCCCGCACCTGCGCCGCGCTGGTCACGTCCATGATCAGCGGCGTTACCCGCTCGTCCGGGTGCTGCCAGGGCTGGCGGGTCCCGGCGTACACGCGCTGCGCGCCCCGGGCCAGGGCCTCTTCCACGAGTGCGGACCCGATGCCGCGATTGGCCCCGGTGACCAGGACCGTGCTGTCTGCGATGCTCGTCATGATGACGATCTCCTTTACCTCGGCGGTGACGGACGGGCCGGATCCCGCTGCCGCGGCTAGCCCGTTCGCCTGTACCGATCCGGGCCAGCACCGGAATTCACCGCCGCCGGGACCGGTGACTTTCGCCTCCCGGCCGGATCTGTAGAAGTGGCGCGCACGGGAAGCGCGCACCGGGAGAACCGACGGGAGCGACGATGTCAGCAGTGGCGAAACCCGGGCCGGACCAGGCGGAGTTCGCGCGCCTCACCGACCCGTTCCGGTCCGAGCTGCTGGCGCACTGCTACCGCATGCTCGGCTCGGTCCACGACGCCGAAGATCAGGTGCAGGAGACCCTGCTCCGGGCGTGGCGGTCCTTCGGCCAGTTCGAGGGCCGCGCGTCGCTGCGGACCTGGCTGTACCGGATCGCGACCAACACGTGCCTGCGCGCCATCGAGACCCGTCGCCGGCGGCCGCTGCCCTCCGGGCTCGGCCAGCCGGGTGACAACCCGGCCGGGCCGATGCCGGCCGCCAGGTCCGAGGTCCCGTGGCTCGAGCCCTTCCCCGACGCGCTGCTGCCCGCCGATCCTTCCGATCCGGCGTCGATCGCCGCCTCGCGGGCGGGTATCCGGCTGGCCTTCATCGCCGCCCTGCAGTACCTGCCCGCCCGGCAGCGCGCGGTCCTGATCCTGCGCGACGTGCTGGGCTGGCGGGCCTCGGAGGTCGCCGAACTGCTAGGCACCACCGCCACCGCCACCAACAGCGCCCTGCAGCGCGCCCGGTCCCAGCTCGAGCAGGCCGCCCCCCGCGAGGACGAGCTCCGCGAGCCCGCCGACCCCGGCGACCTCGCGCTGCTCGACCGCTACGCGACCGCGTTCGAGAACGCCGACATCGCCACCCTCACCGGGCTCCTGCGCGACGACGTCGTCTTGGAGATGCCGCCGCTGCCGGCCTGGTTCACCGGCCGGGAGAACATCGGCCGGTTCCTGCGATCCCACGTCCTGCGCCAGCCCGGCGACTTCCGGATGATCCCGATCCACGCCAACGGCCAGCCCGCCCTGGCCGCCTACCGCCGCACCCCCGGCGGCACCTACCACGCCAACGGCATCGAGATTCTGACCACCAGCGCCTCACGGATCACCCGCGTCACCGCCTTCCTCGACCCCGCCCTCTTCCCGCCGTTCGCCCTCCCCCCAACCCTGCCAAGCCCCACCTGACCCCAACCATCACCCACCCCCTAGCCACCACCCTCACACCAAGCGATCGCCCGCGCACCCTCCCCACTGCCGCATCACAAAGACGCAGTCACCGCAGTAGCCCCGATCGTCGCACTCACCCCAGTAGCCGTACTCGCCGCGAGAGCCGCCCCGCCCGGCGGCCGCCTCCGCGCCCCGCCGTCGGCAGCAGCGCCGCCGTCAGGACCGGCTCGATGGAACATTCATCCGCCTCCCGCCGGCTCGATGGAGCATCGAACCGGTTCAGGTCACGCCTGCCACGGGACCTCCGAGGCGCCTGAGGCCAGCGGGACCCCGAAATACCGCACCCGCCCCGAAGCCTGACCGAGAAGGGCCGTGCCAGGCCGCATCGTGGTGCTCAGTCGCGCCGTTCACCGCGGGCGTAAGTACTTTGAGGTCAAATGATTTGACATAGAAATACCTGGGGGTGAAGACTTGGCCGCGTGAGTGAAGGAGAGGGCGCCGGGACCCGGGAGCCCGCGTCGGCCCAGGCCGGCAAAGCCCAGGCCGGCAAAGCCCAGGCCGGCAAAGCCCAGGCCGGCCAGGCCCAGGTGGACAAGCCGGACTGCGGGCCCGAAGGCGGCGGGCGCGCGGGCTGGTTCTGGGGGGAGCCCTCGGACGGGCCGCCCGCGGACGCGCCGCTGAACGCCCTGCTACTGGCCGCGTCGAGGATGATGGGCACGTTCTACGCCGGGACGCTGGCGCAAGCGGGGCTGCGGATCAGCCCGGCCGGGCTCGGCGTGCTGCGGGTGCTGCTGGCCGGGGACGGGCTCAAGTCCAGCGACGTCGCCAGCCGCGGCTGGTCGTCGCCGGGAACGCTGACGTCGGTGGTGAACACGCTCGTCCGCGAGGGGTACGTCGAGCGGCGCAGCGACGCGGGGGACCGGCGGGTGGTCCGGCTGTTCGTGACCGAGGCGGGCCGTCAGGTCTGCGAGGACTACTTCGCCTTCGCCGGGCCGCGCTGGCGGGACGCCTTCGACTTCGTGGATCCGGCCGACGAGCCGGTCATCCGCAAGTTCTTTACCGAACTGATCGAGCATTTCAGCGAGCTGATACGGAAGGAGCGCGGCAAATGACGGCGGACGTCAGGTGCCAGCGGCGCGGAAAAAGTGAGTGTCAACGAAAGTTGACACCAGTCACCTGTCAACATAAGTTGACATCATGGCGGTGAACCCAACCACGGTGAATCCAACCACGGTGAACCCAGCGACCATGACAGTGAATCCACTGAACGGGAATCCGGTGAGCGGTGCATCCGCGCTCGCGATCCGTACCCAGGATCTGCGCAAGACCTATAAATCCTCGCGCGGCGATGTCCCCGCGGTCCGCGGCCTGGACTTGTCCGTGACTTCCGGCCAGTTCTTCGGGCTGCTCGGGCCGAACGGCGCTGGCAAGTCCACCACCATCGGCATGCTCACCACCCTGGTGCTGCCCACCGGCGGCCAGGCCTGGGTGGCCGGGATGGACGTGGTGGCCGACCCGGTCGGGGTGAAGCGCCGGATCGGCGTGGTGACCCAGAACAACACTCTCGACATGCAGCTGACCGTGGCGGAGAACCTGGAATTCCGCAGCCGGTTCTTCGGCCTGAGCCTGCGCGAGGCATCACGCCGCGCGGATCAGCTGCTCGACGTGTTCGGGCTGGCGGACCGGCGCAAGGCGATGTCCACCGACCTGTCCGGCGGCCAGGCCAAGCGGCTGCTCATCGCGCGGGCCCTGGTGCACCGGCCGGACGTGCTGTTCCTGGACGAGCCGACAGCCGGCCTGGACCCGCAGACCCGGGCCAACCTGTGGGACATCCTGCGGGTGCTGCACGCGGAGGGGCAGACCATCCTGCTGACCACGCACTACATGGAGGAGGCCGAGGCGCTGTGCGAGCAGATCTCGGTCGTGGACCACGGCGAGGTACTCGCCTCGGGCACCGTGAACGAGCTCAAGGCCAGCACGGGCGCCGAGACGGTCATCACCGTCCGGTACGACGAGCCGGTTCCTGACGGCATGGCCGAGCAGGGCGGCCTGGGCCGCCGGCCGGGCGTCAGCAAGGTGGAGACCGACGGCGACCAGGTCCGGGTCTTCACCCGCGAGCCCGACGGCGTGCTCGGCGAGCTGGTGACGGCCGGCTCGGCCGCCGGGCTGAGCGTCCTCGACGCGACGCAGCTCAAGCCGAGCCTGGAGACCGTGTTCCTCACCCTGACCGGACGGGAGTACCGCGAGTGACCACCATCAAAGACGCTCCGCCGCAGGTCGCGGAGCAGGCCGGCGCCCCCTCGGCGGCTCAGATCGCAGCCCTGATCGCCGAGGCCCCCGAGCCGCGGCCCACCCTGGTCAGGACGTTCAACGCCATGATGGCGCGGGAGTTCCGGGTCCTGCGGCGCAACGCCATCGCCACCTTCACCCGGGCGGTCATGCAGCCGCTGCTGTTCGTCTTCGTGTTCGCCTACGTGTTCCCGAAGATCGGCGGCGGCTTCAACCTGGGCGGCGGAGCGGGGGCGGGCGCGGCGGCCGCCGCGGGGGCGGCGGGCAGCATCAACTTAGCCACCATCTTGGTGCCCGGCCTGATGGCCTCCATGCTGCTGATGCAAGGGATCATGGCCGTCACGTTCCCGCTGGTGATGGAGTTCTCCTGGCAGCGCACGATCGAGGACCGGGCGCTGGCCCCGGTGCCGATCCGGGTGCTCGCCATCCAGAAGATCGTGGCGGGCGCGGTCCAGTCGTTCATCGGCGCGGTCATCGTGTTCCCGATCGTGCTGCTGGTGCACGCGTCCGGCCAGGCCCCGCACGTGCACGTGACCAACTGGGCGCTGTTCGCCGTCATCCTGGTCTTCGCATCGCTGTTCACCTCCTCGCTCGGGCTGCTGCTCGGCACGGTCATGGACCCGCGCAAGATGCAGATGCTGTTCGCGGTGATCCTGCTGCCCGCCACCATGCTCGGCTGCGTCTATTACCCGTGGTCGGCGCTGCACCACATCGAGTGGCTCCAGATCCTGGTGCTGATCAACCCGATGGTCTACATGTCCGAGGGGTTGCGGGCCGTGCTCACCCCGGAGCTCGGGCACATGCCGCTGTGGGCCGTGCTGGCCGCGCTCATCGGCGGCACCGTGGCCGTCGGCTACCTGGGCACCCGCACCTTCACCAAGCGGGTCCTGAACTAGCCGGCGAACTCCGGAGATCGCGGGCCGAACGACGCCACGGGGGCACGTTCGGCCCGCGATCACACCGGGGAAGCGAAGGAAGCCAGGTTTTATCCGCGCGGGAATACCGATCTACTGCCCAGTGCTGTTAGTGTTGGTTGCTGACCAGTCCGGAACCTCAGGTACCGGACGCGCAAAGCGGAGGACCACCTCCCACCCAGTCAGCCCTCACGGGCAGGCGGGTCTGGCCAGAAGGACCGGCAGGCGGTGCGTGCGAAAGCACGCTCGGTAGGCCGGATCACGCTGGCGCGGCGCTCCTCATGGGAATGAGGCTAGCGCCGTCATTGTGGTTACCCCGCTGAGCGCACTGCTCGCGGGGTTTTCTCGTGTCGGGGGCTCACGTCTCCCGGCATCGCCTAGAGGATTCCCGGGCCTGGTCGGCAGATGCCGCGGCCGGACGCTCCGGTGGCGGCGATGAGGCTCAGGAGGTCACATCAGCACCGAAGCACGCATCAACGAGCGCATCCGTTCTCCCGAAGTCCGGCTGGTCGGACCCAAGGGCGAGCAGATCGGGATCGTCTCGGTCAACGACGCACTCAAGCTGGCTCAGGAGGCCGATCTCGACTTGGTCGAGGTCGCGCCCACCGCGCGGCCACCGGTCTGCAAGCTCATGGACTACGGCAAGTTCAAGTACGAGTCCGCGGTCAAGGCCCGGGAGTCGCGCAAGAACCAGACGCAGACGATCGTCAAGGAGATCAAGCTCCGCCCGAAGATCGACCCGCACGACTACGGCACCAAGAAGGGCCACGTCGAGCGGTTCCTCAAGGCGGGCGACAAGGTCAAGGTGACGATCATGTTCCGGGGGCGCGAGCAGTCCCGGCCCGAGCTGGGCTTCCGCCTGCTGCAGCGCCTGGCGGGCGACGTTGAAGAGCTCGGCTTCGTGGAGTCAGCGCCCAAGCAGGACGGCCGGAACATGATCATGGTGATCGGCCCGCACCGCAAGAAGAGCGAAACAAAGGCGCATACGGCGAGCCAGGCCCCGAGCCGGCCTGTGCCCAGCCCGCGCGCCGCCGCAGCGGCGGCTCCGGAACCGGCGGCGAATGAGCCCGCCGACGACGGCGCCGCGGTACCGGGTCCGGCCTAGCCGGTAGCATCACCGGGCGGCAATAACCCCGGCGCAAGCGCCGGGGTCAGTAACTGCTGCGCCCCTAGAGGTGGCAGCTACAGGAAATGGAGACGACGGCGACCATGCCGAAGATGAAGACTCACAGCGGTACCGCGAAGCGGTTCCGGCTGACCGGAACCGGCAAGGTCATGCGCCGCCGCGCCAATCGTGGCCATCTGTTCGAGAAGAAGTCGTCCCGCCTGACGCGGCGGCTCTACGGCGAAGTGACGCTCGCGCCGAGCGACGTCAAGGAGATCAAGAAGCTGCTGGGCAAGTAGCCCGGCCCGCGTTGAGGGAGACAGAACACAATGGCACGCGTCAAGCGGGCGACTAACGCCCACAAGAAGCGCAAGGTTGTCCTCGAGCGGGCCAGCGGCTACCGGGGCCAGCGGTCCCGGCTGTACCGCAAGGCCAAGGAGCAGATGCTCCACTCGATGACCTACGCCTACCGCGACCGCAAGGATCGCAAGGGCAACTTCCGGCGGCTGTGGATCCAGCGGATCAACGCGGCCGCCCGGGCTAACGGCATGACCTACAACCGGTTCGTCCAGGGCCTGCGGATCGCGGGCGTCGAGGTCGACCGGCGGATGCTGGCCGAGCTCGCCGTGGCCGACGAGACGGCGTTCTCGGCGCTGGTCGAGGTGGCCAAGAAGGCCCTTCCCGACGCGGCCGGGTCCGCGGCCGCGTAAGTGCGGGTCGCCGGGTCCACCGCTACGCATGACACCGGTGGTTATCTAGGCGCGCGCTCGCCGCGGCTCAAGGCCGCGCGGCGCCTGACCAAACGAGCCTTCCGCCAGCGTGAGCGGGCCTTCCTCGCCGAAGGCCCGCAAGCGGTGGCGGAGGCTTTTCACTGCGGTGCCCGCGTCACCGACCTGTTCGTGACCGCGCCTGCCCGGAGCAGGCATCACGACCTGGTCGCCGAGGTCGACGCTGGCGGTATCCCGGTCCACGTCGTCAACGGCGAGATCATGGAGGAGCTGGCCCAGACGGTCACCCCGCAGGGCCTGCTGGCGGTCTGCGGCTTCGTCGACGTCCCGCTGTCCGAGGTCACCGCCGGGCTCTCCGGAACCGGCCGGGCGCAGCCGGGGCTCGTCGTGCTGCTGGCCAACGTGCGCGACCCGGGCAACGCCGGCACCGTGCTGCGGACCGCCGACGCGGCGGGCGCCCACGCCGTCGTCTTCGCCGACGCCTCCGTGGATCCCTACAACGGCAAGTGCGTGCGTGCGTCGGCCGGCAGCCTGTTCCACCTGCCCGTGGTGGCCGCCGCCCGCCTCGAGGAGGCCACCAGCGCGCTGCGCCAGGTCGGCCTGCGGATCGTGGCGGCGGATGGCCGGGCCGGACGCCCTCTGGACGACCCCGGGGTGCAGGCCCGGCTGGCCGGGCCGACCGCCTGGATGTTCGGTAACGAGGCCTGGGGGCTGCCGCCCGAGCTCGTCGCGCTGGCCGACGAACCCGTCGCCGTCCCCATCTACGGCCGGGCCGAGAGCCTCAACCTCGCGGCGGCCGCCGCGGTATGTCTCTATGCGTCCGCCCGTGCGCAGCGGATGCCAGTGGACCAGGGATAACTCTGTAACCTGGAGAACGAGATGGGACGAAAGTAGCGACTGATGGCCTAGAGTACCTGGATTACAACATAGAGAATTCGCGCCCCAGGACTGTCACAAAGACGGTATTCGCGCTAGAGTCTGATCACAATTCGTCACCCGAACCGTGACCACTCCGGCCGCCGGACGATCGCAGTGCGGCCTCGCCGGACGGAGGCTTCGCTGCAGTGGACGAGCTCACACCGAGCCGGGCGCCATCGGTCCCGCAACCGGCCGGTCATTCGGGTACCAGTCCGCTGCCAGAAGGTCCGGTCCCGATCGGGAGCCTGGTTTTCGCCGACGAACTGCCGGACGGAGTGGTGGTCGCCGACGAGGTCGGCCGCATCGTCGTCTTCAACCGGGTGGCTGCCCGCCTGACCGGGCTCGACCCGGCCGAGGTCACCGGCAAGTTCGTGTTCGACGTGCTCCCGCTCCGCGACGCCGAGGGCCGCGACTGGTGGGTGTACGCCGATCCCTACCACGGCCTGCCCACCCGCACTCGTCACCCTGAGCGATCGCTCTTCCTGTCCGACGGTACCGAGATCCTCGTCTCCATCGGCTACGTCCGCGAAGACCGGACCAAGGTCGGCCGCCGCGTCGCCCAGCCC
>JAJKHX010000477.1 GCA_021154785.1 Nocardiopsis sp. | reverse complement strand
TGCTGATCCCGGACGTCGGCGAGGTCGGCCAGCGACGGCTGGCCAACGCCCGGGTGGCCGTTGTCGGTGCCGGTGGCCTGGGGTCGCCGGCCCTGCTCTATCTCGCCGCGGCCGGCGTCGGCACGCTCGGCATCATCGACTTCGACGTGGTGGACGAGTCCAACCTGCAGCGCCAGGTCATCCACGGGCAGTCCGACGTGGGCCGTCCGAAGGCCGAGTCGGCGCGGGACAGCATCCTGGCGATCAACCCCCTCGTGCAGGTCAACCTGCACCAGGTCAGGCTGGACTCGGACAACGCCCTGGAGATCTTCGCCGGCTACGACCTGATCGTGGACGGCACCGACAACTTCGCGACCAGGTACCTGGTCAACGACGCCTGCGTGCTGCTCGGCAAGCCGTACGTCTGGGGCTCGATCTACCGGTTCGACGGCCAGGCCAGCGTGTTCTGGGCCGAATACGGCCCGTGCTACCGCTGCCTGTACCCGGAGCCCCCGCCGCCCGGCATGGTGCCCTCCTGCGCCGAGGGCGGCGTCCTCGGCGTGCTCTGCGCCTCCATCGGCTCGATCCAGGTCAACGAGGCCATCAAGCTCATCACCGGGATCGGCGAGCCGCTGGCCGGCCGGCTGATGATCTACGACGCGCTCGAGATGACCTACCGGACCGTCCGGGTGCGCAAGGACCCGGACTGCGCGGTCTGCGGCCAGCACCCGACGGTCACCGAGCTGATCGATTACGAGGAGTTCTGCGGCGCGGTGTCCGAGGAGGCCGCCGAGGCCGTCCAGGGCTCGACCATCAGCGCCAAGGACCTCGCCGCGATGCTGGAGGCGGGCGACAACATCTTCCTGGTCGACGTGCGCGAGCCGAACGAGTACGAGATCGTCTCCATCCCCGGCGCCACGCTCATCCCCAAGGGCGAGTTCACCTCCGGGGCCGCGCTGGAGAAGCTGCCCCAGGACAAGAAGATCGTGCTGCACTGCAAGAGCGGCGCCCGCTCGGCGGAGGCCCTGGCCATCGTCAAGAACGCCGGCTTCAACGACGCCGTGCACGTCGGGGGCGGTGTCCTGGCCTGGGTCAATCAGGTCGACCCGTCCCTGCCTACGTACTAAACGAGCCGGGGTACCCGCCCCGGTCCGCCGCTTCGCCCGTGGGAGGACGCCCGTGAAGGGTGATCGCGTCGAGATTGTCGTCGACTCCGGCGAGGGCACCCGGGCCTATGAGGTGACGGCCACCCGGGCGGGCCGCCGGGTGGAGATCTCCAACCGGCGCGGCATCATCGAGGTCAGCGAGCTGACCAGGACCGGCACCGCGGTCCGGACGGCACGCTTCATGGCCAGCCGGGTGGTCGCCTTGGTCGAGTACCCGGCGGACACGTCCGGCGCTGACTAGCTAGCATGCCCGGATGGACCTGCTGAGCCCGAAGGTCAAGGCCTACCCGTGGGGTACCCGCGATGCGATCGCGGACCTGCAGGGACGTCCCGTCCCCGCGCCGGGCCCGGAGGCCGAGCTGTGGATGGGCGCGCACCCGAGCGGGCCGGCCGGCGTCGCCTGGACCACGCTGGACGAGGTGATCGCGGCGGCGCCCGAGCGGGCGCTCGGGGCGGAGTGCGCGGCCCGGTTCGGGGGGCGGCTGCCGTTCCTGCTCAAGGTGCTGTCGGCCGGCCAGGCGCTGTCGATCCAGGTCCACCCCTCGCGCGAGCAGGCGCGGGAGGGGTACGCGGCCGAGAACGCCCGCAGGCTGCCGCCCGGCGACCCGGGCCGGAACTACGTGGACGACTGGCCCAAGCCCGAGCTGCTCTACGCCCTGACCCCGTTCGAGGTGGCGACGGGCCTGCGGACCCCGGAAGACGCCGCGGCCCTGCTCAAGGCCCTGGCCGTGCCGGACCTCGAGCCGCTGGTGGCCGCTCTTTCTGACGTGCCAGCCGCTGAAGCGGGCGAGGACGTCCTGGCCACCGCCCTGGCGTCGGTACTCGAGTGGCCCTCGGCCGGGCGTGCCTCGCTCGTCGCCGACGTGGTAGCCGCGTGCTCACGGCTGGCTGCCGCCGGCGGCGCGTACGCGGACGCCTGCGCCGCGGTGGTGCGGGTCGCCGCCGACCACCCGGGTGACCTCGGCGTGGTGGCGCTGCTGCTGATGCGGCACGAGATCCTGCCGCCGGGCCGGGCCGTGTTCATGCCGGCCGGCGGGCTGCACGCCTACCTGCGCGGCACCGGGATCGAGTTGCTCGCCAACTCCGACAACGTGGTCCGCTCCGGCCTGACCGGTAAGCACATCGACGTGCCGGAACTGCTGAAGCTCCTCGATCCGGCGGTCTCGGTCCCCGTGATCGCCCCCCGGGTGCTAGCCGACGGCATCACCTGGTTCGACACCCCCGCCCCCGAGTTCCGCCTCTACGTGATCGACCTCCCCGGCGCGGTCCCGGTCTCAGGCCGCCCGGCGCTGGCGCTGCCCGGCGTCGGCCCGCGCATCGTGCTCTGCCTGGACGGTGCCTGCACCCTGAGCGCCGCCCCCGGCCCCGTCCTCGACCTGACCCGCGGCGAGTCCTGCTTCATCCCGTTCTGCGACGGCCCGGTCGCCGCCTCCGGCTCGGGCCGCCTGATCCTGGCCACCCCCGGCTCCGCCTAGCCCCTTTGCGCTGCACCTTCGTCCCACAACCCCAGCGCCCGCCTCGCTTCAGGCAGTGAGGTCGCCACCGGGAGGCGGCGGAAATCGGGTTTGGGCAAGCCGTCAAGCGCGAGCTACTATCAACACGTCTCTGCTGTCGGCGGTAGGAGAATGCGTTGAGGCTGTGAGGTCAGCGATACCGCGCTGACGCGCGTGACCTCAACCGGGGCTTCAAACAGCTCCCGAGCCCACGCGGCGTGGTGTCGCCACACGTACCGGAAACTTTCCTACGTGCTGGGAGCCGCGCCTCATGTCCGCCGCTATTACCTGCTCAGATCTCAGTTTCAGCTGGCCCGACGGTGCCCCGGTCCTCGACGGCCTGACCGTGTCCTTCGGCCCGGGGCGCACCGGCCTGATCGGCGTGAACGGCTCGGGCAAGTCCACCCTGCTCAAGCTGATCGCGGGTGAACTGAGCCCCGCCCAGGGCACCATCAAGACCCGCGGCGAGGTCGGCTACCTCCCGCAGGCCATCACCCTCGGCACCCGCCGTACCGTCAGCGACCTGCTCGGCATCACCCAGGCCAGGAACGCCCTGCATGCCATCGAGGCAGGCGAGACGGACGAGGATCTCTATCTCACCATCGGCGACGACTGGGACGTCGAGGAACGCGCCTGCGCCTGGCTGGACCGGCTCGGCCTCGGCCACCTGGCTCTCGGCGACCAGGTGGAGCGGCTGTCCGGCGGGGAGACCATCGGGGTTGCGCTGGCCGCGCTGTTCCTGCGCCGCCCGGATGTCCTGCTGCTGGACGAGCCGACCAACAACCTCGACCTGGATGCCCGCCAGCGGCTGTACGACGCGGTGGCGTCCTGGACCGGCGTGATGGTGATCGTCAGCCACGACCGCGAGCTGCTCGGCCTGGTGGACCAGGTCGCTGACCTGTCCGCCGGGGAGATCCGCCTGTACGGCGGCAACCTGGACGCGTACGAGGAGCAGCTCGCGGCCGAGCAGGCGGCGGCCGAGCGCGCGGTCACCGCGGCCGCCGCCGACGTCCGCCGCCAGCAGCGTGACGTGGTCGACGCGCAGGTCAAGCAGGCCCGGCGCGATCGCATGGGGCGCAAGGTGGCCGCGTCGGGCAGCCTGCCCCGGATCGTGGCGCACGCCCGCAAGCGTGCCGCCCAGGAGACCGCGGGCAAGTCCCGCGAGCTGCACTCCGAACGGCTCGACGCGGCCCGCGGCCGGCTGGATGAGGCCGAGCAGGCGGTCCGGGACGACGCCGAGATCCGGCCCGAGCTCCCTGACACCGCCGTTCCGGCTGGGCGCACGATTTTGAACCTAACGGGCCTGGCTGACACCTCATGGCACCCCGCCTTTGCCTCCCGCGCAATGCCGCTTGCCCCGGTCCCCGCCCACCAGCGGACCGGCCCCGGCGAAGCTCCGGCTTCCGTATCCCCGGGCGCCCTGGCGGAGCTTATCGTCCGCGGCCCGGAACGAATCGCCCTCACCGGACCGAACGGCGCGGGCAAGACCACCCTCCTGCGCGCCATCGCGGGCCTGGCCGAATCCCCGGGAATCACCGTGCGGCTAGGCGCGGTCACCGGGTACCTGCCCCAGCGCCTCGATATCCTCGACGACTCGCTGAGCGTGGCCGGCAACGTGCGGGCGGCGGCCCCGGCCGCGTCGGTGAACGAGGTCCGGGCCAGTCTGGCCCGGTTCTTGTTCCGCGGCGACCGGGCCGACCGGCTCGCTGGCACGCTGTCCGGCGGCGAGCGGTTCCGCGCCGTCCTCGCCGCCCTGCTGCTCGCGCAGCCCGCGCCGCAACTGCTGCTGCTCGACGAGCCGACCAACAACCTGGACATGGCCTCGGTCAGGCAGCTATCCCAGGCGCTCGCGGGCTACCGCGGCGCGCTCCTGGTGGCCAGTCATGACCTGCCGTTCCTGCGCACCGCCGGGATCAGCCGCTGGCTCCGGCTCGACCGCGACGCCGGCCTGACCGAGATCGAACCCCAGTGATCGTGCCCGATGACCCTTCCGGTTGGCCGGCACGTCCGGAGTCCGCTAGACTGCGTGGGCGGCTCCGGGTACGGGGCCGATGCCATTGGGGTATGGGGTAATTGGCAGCCCGACAGGTTCTGGCCCTGTTAGTCTAGGTTCGAGTCCTGGTACCCCAGCTGTCTGGTGTGATAGCGCGGACGTTACGCGCCCGCGCTCACGCTGGATAATCGGTACACGGTGTCTACGGAACAGTGCACGGCCCCGTCGTCTAGAGGCCTAGGACGCCGCCCTCTCAAGGCGGTAACGCCGGTTCGAATCCGGTCGGGGCTACCAGTATTACCGCGACCCCGGACCTTTATCAGGTCCGGGTTTTTGCGCTGATCAGAGCGGGGACACGGCCGGCTCCGGGTCAGGTATCGATGTCCGTGTTCCCGGCACATCGGCATCCCTCCTGAAGCCGATCCTACGATGACGCGGGCCGGCCCCCTCCAGACATGACGTCCGTTCCGCTGGGTAGGGACTGCGAGGCCTAGAGGAATCCAGTTTTCGCTGACCGGAGGGTGTAGCCGCCGATGACGGAACCGCAGACCGAGAACAGCCCGGCTCTGGAGGAAGCGAGCCGCGAGCTCCGGGCCGCCGTGCACGACGCGCAGGTCGCCTTCGACTGCATCGCCCTCGGCGACCTCGACCGCGCCCACACCCACGCGCTCACCGCCAAGGTCGCGGCCGACGCCGCCGTTACCGCGCTGGCCGCGGAACTGGGCCATCCGAATCTGGGCCATCCGAATCTGGGCCAGCCGGGCCAGCCAGAAAACCCCTGATCCGCCGGTGGAGCACGCGGTCATACCGGCGCCGTTCCAGTTCGCCGTAGCGAGCGGGCCCGGGTTTGCCTTCCCGCCGGGCACGGCGATCAGGTACGCCGATTCCGGCCTCACGGCGGTCGTCGAGCGATTCTGCGCGCAGCTCACCCGGCGCACTGGCGTACGCCTAGCGCCGGTCCTGGGCGCGGCGGCGGATGGACCGTCCGTCACCATCGAGCTCCGGGCCGCGGGCGCACTGGATGAGCTCCCCGGCCCGGCCGGCCTCTCAGCGGCCGGCGGCGACCCCGCCGACGAACGGTACTCGCTGCTCATCGACGCCGGCCGGGTCGTCCTGCGCGCGGCGGAACCGGCCGGCGTCGCGCGCGGCCTCACCACGCTGCTCCAGCTGGCGGCCACGGCGCCGGCGACTGACGCGGGGGAGGTCCGGGTCCCGGCCGCGCGGATCCTGGACGCGCCGCGCTACGCCTGGCGCGGCCTGTCGCTCGACGTGGCCCGCACCTTCTTCACCGTCGGGGAGATCCGGCGGGTGATCGACCTGCTGGAGTTCTACAAGCTCAACGTGCTGCACCTGCACCTGACCGACGACCAGGCCTGGCGCCTGCCGATGGGCCGGGCGGCCACGGCATCAGTCACTGCCGGCTCGCCCCCGCCGGGTGACGACTTCTACAGTGAGGACGATCTCCGGGCGCTAGCCGCCTACGCCGCGGGCCGCTTCGTCACGATCGTTCCCGAGATCGACACCCCCGGGCACGCGACCGCGCTCATGCGGCTGCACCCGGAGCTGAACACCGGCCGCAACGAGGTCGACTACGAGGTCCTGCCCGGCCACCCGCGCCACGCCGTGTGGCTCGACCCGGAACTCCCCGCGACCTTCGAGCTGATGGAGCAGGTCCTGGCCGGGGTGGCCGCGATCTTCCCGGGCCCGTACCTGCACATCGGCGCGGACGAGCCGCGCGGGATGCCGGACGAGGCCTACACGTCGTACGTCCGGCGGCTGCGCCGCCTGGTCCGCGCCCTGGGACGGCGGCCGCTGGGCTGGCAGGAGGCGGCCCGGGCGGGCCTGCGCCCCGACGACGTGATCCAGTTCTGGCTCACCGGCTTCGACCTCCCGCCGCACGTGAAGCCGCACATCCGGGCGCAGGTCGAGGCCGAGCTCGCGCTGGCCAGCCGCGACGTCGAGGCGGCGGTGTCGGTGCCGGTGCCGGTGATCGTCTCACCGCTGCCCTACTGCTACCTCGACGTCCCCTACGCCGAGCCGCCGTCGTCCGGCGCCGCGCTGGCCGACGCTGGTTTGGCCGGCGCTGGTTTGGCCGGCTCCGCGCTGGCCGGCTCCGCGCTGGGTCACGCCGCCCAGGCGGACCGGCTGAGCCGCCTGGGCCTGCGCGTCTATGCGCCCAGGACCGTCGCCGAGTCGTTCGGATGGGACCCCGGCGAGGCGCTCGGGCCCGGCCGGGCCGGACAGGTCGCGGGCGTCGAAGCCGCGATCTGGGCCGAGGCCATCACCGGCTTCGACGACCTGTCCTTCCTGCTGCTGCCCCGGCTTCCCGGCGTCGCCGACAAGGCGTGGAGCGCGCCGCCGTCCGGTCCCTGGCCGGCCCACCGCGACCGGCTCGCCCGGCACGGCCGCCTGTGGGCCCAGGACGACCTCACGTACTTCCGCGCCTCCACCGTCAACTGGGGTTAGGCGGGCTCGAATCCCAGGTCAAGCAGTTCCTCGAAGAAGCCGCCGATCTGCCGCTCCCGGACGACCAGGTGCCCGGCGATCGTCCCGCCGAACTCCCAGCCCGCCGCCTCGGCCGCGCCGACCATGAACCCGAACAGCTGCAGTCATGGTGAACCCGGTCACGGAGTGCATAACCTTCCCTGGGCTGGGCACGTAACGGCCATTCAGACCTAGGGGGTCCCTGATGTCCACCGAACCTCAGCCCGTGCCGCAGGGCACCCCGCCGCGCCATGTGCCGGGAGACGAGGTACCGCCTCCGTCCGAGGCGCCCGTCCTGCCCGGGGCCGTGTACCCGGCCGAAGACGCGGTACTGCCCGGAGCTGCCGAACCGGGGCCCGGCCCGGACCCCGCACAACCCGCCCCGGCGGAGCCGGCGCCAGCACCAGCGGCGCCCCCGCTCAAGATCAAGCGCACCCGGACGAGCGGGCTCTGGGTGGCGGTGGGTTTCTTCGCCATCGTCCTGCTGCTCCTGCTGATCTTCATCCTGCAGAACGGCACCCAGGTCAGCGTCAACTACCTGGGCGCGCACGGCCACCTGCCGCTCGGCGTGGCCCTGCTCCTCTCGGCCGTCTGCGGCGTCCTGCTGGTCGTCCTGGCCGGCACCGCGCGGATCAGCCAGCTGCGGACTGTGGCCCGCCGGCACCGCCGCGCCGACACCAGGCGCGCCAAGGCCGCCGCCCGCGGCACTCGCTAGGCAAGGACCCGCGCGATGCGCCGCGCCGCCTCGTGCAGCCGTCCGGGGGTGTGCGCGGCGTAGCCCAGCACGATTCCTGGCACCCCGGGACGCTGGCGGTGCCAGGACAGCGGGTGCACGAGGACCCCGGTCCGCAAGATCGCCTCAGCCAGGTCCGCGTCGGAGCCGGCTGAGCCGCCCGGACCGCCCGGAGTGCCCGGGCCGGAGAGCCCGGGGAACGTGACGAGCAGGTGCAGCCCGGCCGCGATGCCCTGCACCCGGGCGGCCGGCAGGTGCTCGCGCAGCGCCAGCAGCAGGGCGTCGCGCCGGCTCCGCTGCCGCTTCCTGACCAGCCGGATGTGCTGCTCGAGCTCACCGCTGGCGATCAGCCGGGCCAGCACCAGCTGCGGCAGGGCCGGGCTGCCGAGGTCGCTGGCGTACTTGGCCTCGACCAGGTCGGCGTGCAGCCCGGGCGGCGGGATCAGCCAGCCCAGCCGCATGCCGGGGGCCAGCGTCTTGGACGTACTGCCCGCGTAGGCGACCAGGCCGGGCGCCGAGGCGTGCAGCGCCGGGACCGGTGCCCGGTCGTAGCGGTACTCCGCGTCGTAGTCGTCCTCGACGATCACGGCGTCCGCCCCGGCGGCCCAGTCCAGCAGGTCGCGGCGGCGCTGCGGGGCCAGCACCACCCCGGTCGGGAACTGGTGCGCCGGGGTGAGCAGCACCGCCCGGGCGTCACCGCGGGCCAGCTCGCTGACGTCCAGCCCGTGCTCGTCCACCGGCACCGGCACCGGCCGCAGGCCCCAGTAGGCCAGGTCGTCCCGGGCCCCGCGCGAGCCCGGGTCCTCGACCGCGATCTCGCCGTGCCCGTGCCGGCCCAGCACCCGGGCCAGCAAGGCCAGGGCCTGCGCGACCCCGGTGACGATGATGATGTCGCCGGGCCCGGTGCGCAGTCCGCGAGTCCGCGCCAGCCAGCCCGCCAGCTCGGTCCGCAGCGCCACGGTGCCGCGCGGGTCGCCATAGCCCAGGTCGGCCACGCTGGCCCGCTCGAGCACCAGCCGCTCGGCCCGCAACCAGGCGGCGCGGGGGAACCCGGAGAGGTCGGGTACGCCGGGGGAGAGGTCGATCTCCGCCCGCTCCCGCCAGCTGGCCGGCACCAGCAGCGGCCCGGGCGCCGCCGAACCGGAGATCTCCAAGGATCCAGGAACCTCCCGCGATCCAGGAACCTCCCGCGATCCAGAAACCTGCGGGTACTCAAAAGCCTCAGAGGACTCAGAAATCGTCAAGTTTCCGAAAACCACACCGACCCCGGTGGCCTCTTTGGACCCAACGGCCGGGCGGGACACGCCAAGGACTCGCGTTCCGGTCCCGGGCCGGCCGCTGACCAGACCCTCATCGGCGAGCCGCTGGTAGGCCTCGACGATCACGCCGCGGGATACGCCCAGGTCACCGGCCAGCATCCGGGTCGCGGGCAGCGGCGCCCCGGTTCCCAGCCGCCCGTCCATGATGGCGGTCCTGATGGCGTCGGCCAGCCAGCCGGTCAGCCCTCGAGACGGCGCGTCCTCCCGGCTGAGCTGAAGGAAATCGGCACCCTGTTTTCCGGCCGAAGGCATTGGTCCACTATAACCGCATCTCAATGGCTCTGTTCGCTGGACCATGGCCTTCATACCGTGGCGTCATGCCTGATCTGCCAGCCTCCGTGGCTCCCGGCTCATGGGTGCCCGTCACGAACGTGACCTATGGGCCTCGTGCCCCGGCACCCGCCGCCGGCCCGCGCCGGGGCACGGCGGCCGGGGTGGCCGCGGGAGCCGCCGGCATGGTCTTCGTGGGCGGCAGCGTAGCTGTTTCCAAAGTGCTGGCCGGGGCGCCGGTGTTCACCGCCGAGGCAGTTCGCTATGGCGCCGCCTGCCTGCTCCTGGTCGCCCTGGCCAAGCTCACGGGCCGAAAAATCACCCGGCCGCGCGGGACCGAATGGCTGTGGCTCACCGGCATCGCCGTCACCGGCCTGGTGTTGTTCAACCTGGCCCTGGTCGAGGGATCCGGCCACGCCGAGCCCGCCGTCCTCGGCGTGGCCGTGGCCTGCGTCCCCGCCGTACTCGCGATCATCGGCCCGCTCCTCGAAGGCTCCCGGTCCACAGCCACAGCCAAAGCCATCACCGCCGCCCTGGTGGTGACGTCCGGCGCCGCCCTGGTCCAGGGCCTCGGCCGCACCGACGCCACCGGCCTGGCCTGGGCGGCCGTGGTCTTCGGGTGCGAAGCCGCGTTCACTCTGCTCGCCATCCCCGTCCTGAAAAGGCACGGCCCGTGGGGAGTATCGGTGCACGCCACCTGGCTCGCCACCGCGATGTTCGCGGTGATCGGCGCAACCAGCGAAGGCCCGGCCGCCGTCACCGAACTAACCCGCCCCGACTGGCTCGCGGCCGGCTACCTCGCGGTCGCGGTCACCGCGGCCGCCTTCGTCCTGTGGTATTCCAGTGTCAGCCGCCTGGGCGCCAGCCGGGCCGGCCTGCTCACCGGGATCGCCCCGGTCGCCGCGGCGGGCAGCGGGATGCTGCTCGGCGGACCCGCACCCCGGCCGCTGGTCTGGGCGGGCATGGCGGTCGTCGCGGCCGGCCTCACCCTCGGCTTCCGGAAGGGGACCCGTTAAATGCACTTCCAGCACGCCGCCGCCATCTGGCGCGACTTCCCGGCCCTGGTCCCCGGCGTCCTGTACGCGGAGAACATTACAGCCGACAAGGAGATCAGCACCGCACGGTACGAAAAAACGGCCCGCACCAGACTGGCCAGCGGCCCGGAGAGCGAACTGCCCGAGATCGGGGCCTGGCGGCGCGCCTTCGCCGCGATGGGCCTGAAGCCGACCCAGTACCGCTGCGCCTCGGAATCGCTGCTCCGCCGCTTCCGCAAGGAAGGCGCCCTGCCCCGGCTGCACCCACTCGTCGACTTGTGCAACGCCGTCTCGCTGGCCTTCGCCATCCCGGTCGCCGCCCTCGACGCCGCCCAGATCACCTGGCCGCTGGAAGTCAGGTACGCCAACGGAGACGAGGACTACCTCACGTTCGGCAGCGAGGTAGAGCACCCGGCGAAAGGCGAGGTGATCTTCGCCGACCGGGCCGGCCAGGCGCACGCCCGCCGCTGGACCAACCGGCAAAGTGGCCGGTCCGCGGTCCGCGGCGCGACCAGCAAAGTCCTCATCGTGGCCGAGGCCCTGCACGAGGGCGCCAGTAACGACGTCCCCGGACTAGTCGCCGCCCTAGCCGCCGAAATCGGGGAGGCATGGCAGGCGGCCAAGCCGCGGACCGCCGTTCTCACCGCCGCCGCACCCACGTTCCAGCTAGAAACCTAAGGCAAGCCCCTCCACCGGCAGCGACCCGGCCGCGGCCAGCCGGGCGTGGTCGGCCTCCTGGCCGGGCCGGGGCGTCCCGGCCCGGCCCCGGTAGCGGTCCAGCGCGACCGCGCCGCGCTCGTACGCGCCGATCGCGGCGGTCGCCGTCTCCAGGCCGACCGGGCCGTAGAACAGCCCGTGCGGCAGGATCACCAGGTTGGCGGCGAACCGGTGGCCGCCCACGTGGGTGGTCTCCCAGACCTGCCCGGGATGCCGGACGGACAGGGCCCGGGCCAGCGGCACCCCGTACCGCGAGCAGCACAGGCTGCGCTTGGCGTGCGTGCAGACCAGGAACACGGGCTCGCCGGCCGGCGCGCCGAGCGCCGGTGCCCTCCCGGCGGCCAGGTCCTTCAGGTCCCGTTCGGCCAGCTCCGGGGCCGACGCGGACACCGTGGCCCGCCGCAGCCACGGCCCGCGGCCCGCGGTCCAGCCCAGGAACACGGTGCGCGCGTCGCCGACTCGCTGGCGCCCCGGCTTGCGGATCAGCTGCACCCGGATGCCCGAGTTCCCGGCCGCGGTCAGCAGCGCTCCCAGCGGCGCGGGCACGGCCGCGTCGACCGCCTCGTGCGGCCACGGGCCCGGATGCTCGACCAGCAGCCACGCCCGCGACGCCTCCGGCGCCGAGGCCATGGACCCTATGTTCCCGGCGTGGCATTCCGCGCCGTGCTCGCAAGAAAAGTTCACTCGGGTCAACCCCTCATCTCATCGTGCCCGTTCATGCTAGTTGCGGCCCGGCGGTCCCCCCATCACCAGCTGCGCGCCGTGCTCGTCGGACCGCCCGGGCGCACAGGGTGTAACATCAGTCGCGTGTCACGGTGGTATCGGCGCTTTACCCTGGCTCCAGGCGGAGCCGGGCGTTCGTGCTTGCACTGATCACTGCCTGGAGCCAGCTAAGACCAAGGGTGTGCTGGCTCCCGTGCCCCGGGCAGCGGCCCGCCCGGGAGGAGAGTCGCTCGATGTCGAGCACCAGCGATACCCGGATCACCGGCTACGAGCCGCTATTTTCCCCTGCGGCCCTGCTCGACGAGCTGCCGCTGACCGACGAGGCCACGGCCACCGTGGAGCACAGCCGCAGCGAGGTCCGCGCCGTGCTCGATGGCGAGGACGACCGCCTGCTCGTGATCGCCGGGCCCTGCTCGGTGCACGACCCCCGGGCGGCGCTCGAGTACGCCGCCCAGCTCCTCCAGGCCCGCGACCGTCATCATCAGGACCTGCTGATCGTGATGCGGGTCTACTTCGAGAAGCCGCGCACCGTGACCGGCTGGAAGGGCCTGATCAACGACCCGGGCATGGACGGCGGCCACGACGTGCACCGCGGCCTGCGCATCGCCCGGCGGCTCCTGCTGGACATCGTCGAGCTCGGCCTGCCGGTCGGCTGCGAATGGCTCGACCCGATCACCCCGCAGTACATCGCGGACACGGTGACCTGGGGCGCGATCGGCGCCCGGACCACCGAGAGCCAGGTCCACCGCCAGCTCGCCTCCGGCTTGTCGATGCCGGTCGGGTTCAAGAACGGGACCGACGGGGACGTGCAGGTGGCGGTGGATGCCTGCCGCGCGTCGGCCACCGGGCACACGTTCTTCGGCGTCACCCACAACGGCGTCGCCGCCGTGGTTACCACGGCGGGCAACCCGGTCACCCACGTGATCCTGCGCGGCGGCCGGTCCGGCCCGAACTACGAGGCCAGCGACGTGGCCAAGGCGCTGGACCTGATCGCGGGGGCGGGCCTGCCGCGACGGCTGATGGTGGACGCGAGCCACGGCAACAGCGGCAAGGACCACCGCCGCCAGCCGGCCGTGACCGCCGCGATCGCCGAGCAGGTGACCGCGGGCGAGCGCGGCCTGACCGGCGTGATGCTGGAGAGCTTCCTGGTCGAGGGCAAGCAGGAGCCCGGCTCGCCGGACACGCTCACCTACGGCCAGAGCGTCACTGACGCGTGCATGGACTTCGGCACCACCGCCGAGGTCCTGCACGGGCTGGCCGCCGCCGTCCGCTCCCGCCGCGACGCCTGATTTTTGACCGAACGAGCCCCCGCCCCGACCCGGTTCCCCACCCCCACGTCCTCCGGAAGGCGCCCCGGCCGGCGCCTTCCGGAAGGGGTCCCGGGTGCTACCCGGCCACGGTGGGCAGGCGGGTAAGGGCATCGTCGATGCGCTCCTGAGAGAGCTCGAAGTCTTCCATCTCGCCCGACAGGTAGCGCTGGTAGGCGGCCATGTCGAAGTGCCCGTGGCCGCACAGCGCGGTCAGGATCACCTTCGGCTCGCCGGATTCGGCGCAGCGCTTGGCCTCCTCGATCACGGAGGCGAGCGCGTGCGTCGGCTCCGGGGCCGGGATGATTCCCTCGGCCCGGGCGAAGGTGATCGCGGCCGCGAAGCACTCCCGCTGCTGCCTGGCCTCCGCCTCGAACAGGCCGAGCTCGTACATGTGCGACAGCAGCGGGGACATGCCGTGGTAGCGCAGCCCGCCCGCGTGCACCGGGTCCGGGATGAAGTCGTGGCCGAGGGTGTGCATCTTCAGCAGCGGGGTGAACCCGGCCGTGTCGCCGAAGTCGTAGGCGTACCGCCCGCGGGTGAACGACGGGCAGGCGGCCGGCTCGACCGCGCGGATGACCGGGTTGATCCGCCCGGCCAGCTTCTCCCGCAGGAACGGGAAGAACAGGCCGGCGAAGTTGGAGCCGCCGCCGGTGCAGCCGACGATCAGGTCGGGCGCCGATTCGCCCGCCACCGCGAACTGCTTGAGCGCCTCCTCGCCGATCACCGTCTGGTGCATCAGCACGTGGTTGAGCACGCTACCCAGCGCGTACCTGGTGTCGGCGCTGCCGCCGGCCGCCTCGACCGCCTCGCTGATCGCGATGCCCAGGCTGCCCGTCGAGTCCGGGTCGGCGGCGAGTATGTCCGCTCCCGCCTTGGTGGTCCGGGACGGGCTGGCGTGCACGGTGGCGCCCCAGGTCTCCATCATCGTCCGCCGGTACGGCTTCTGGTCGTAGGAGGCGCGGACCATCCAGATCTCGCAGTCGATACCGTACTGCGCGCAGGCGAAGGACAGCGCGCTGCCCCACTGTCCGGCGCCGGTCTCGGTGGTGAGCCGCTTGGTGCCCTCGGCCGCGTTGTAATACGCCTGCGGGACGGCGGTGTTCGGCTTGTGCGACCCGGCCGGGGACACGCCCTCGTACTTGTAGTAGATGCGCGCCGGGGTGTTCAGCGCCTTCTCCAGGCGGTGCGCCCGGTACAGCGGGGTCGGCCGCCACAGCCGGTAGACGTCGCGCACCACGTCCGGGATGTCCACGTAGGAGTCGGCGGACACTTCCTGCCGGATGAGCTCCATCGGGAACAGCGGCGCGAGGTCCTCCGGGCCCACCGGCTGACCCGTTCCGGGGTGCAGCGGCGGCGGCATCGGCGCGGGCAGGTCGGGCATGACGTTGTACCACCGGGCCGGGATCTCGGACTCATCCAGAATGACCTTGGTGCGCTCAGTCACGACAACCTCCCGTTATCCAGTCAGACACCTTGTCCGAACTGTACTCCGCTGTCCCACTCGCCTCCGGGCGCCCGCAGTCGGTGTCTTCCCTCCTCACTCGTCGCAAGCTCCTCGCTCGTCAGTCAGACACCGACGCGCCCTTCGGCTCACCGCTAGCCGACCAGGGTCTTGACCGCGGCGGTCAGCTCGGCCATCGCCTTCTTCGCGTCGGCGAAGTACATGCTGGTCTTGGGATCGAAGTACAGCTCGTTCTCCATGCCGGCGTAGCCGGTCCCCATCGAGCGCTTGACCACGATGATCGACTTGGCCTGGTCTACGTCCAGGATCGGCATGCCGGAGATGTCGTTGCCCGGGCGCCGGGCAGCCGGGTTGGTCACGTCGTTCGCCCCGATGACCAGGGCCACGTCGGCCCGGCCGAACTCCGGGTTGATCTCGTCCATCTCCATCAGCTGCGGATACGGCACGTTCGCCTCGGCCAGCAGCACGTTCATGTGACCGGGCATCCGGCCAGCCACCGGGTGGATGGCATAGCTGACCTCGATGCCGCGCTCCTCCAGCGTCTTGGCCAGCTCGGCCACGCCGTGCTGGGCCTGCGCCGCGGCCAGGCCGTAGCCCGGCACGATGATCACCTTGGACGCGTAGGCCATCTGGATGGCGGCGTCGTCGGCGGCGATCGAGCGGACCTGGGCGTCGGCCGCCACGGCGGCCGCGACCGCGCTGTCCCCGGTGCCGAACCCGCCGACGATGATGTTGGCCAGCGACCGGTTCATCGCGTCGGCCATCAGCTTGGTCAAGATGCTGCCGGACGCGCCCACCAGCGCCCCGGCCACGATCAGGGCCCAGTTGGCGATGACGAACCCGGCCATGGCCACCGCCGTGCCGGTGAACGCGTTCAGCAGCGAGATCACCACCGGCATGTCGGCCCCGCCGATCGGCAGCACCATCATCACCCCGAACGCCAGCGAGGCCAGCACTACTACCAGGAGGGCGGGCAGGCTGGCGGTGGTCAGCATGAACGCGGCCGCGCCGATGGCCACCACCGCCAGGGCCACGTTGAGCAACTGGCCGCCCTTGAACGTGATCGGCTGACCGCCGATGATGCCCTGGAGCTTGCCCGCCGCGATGATCGACCCGGAGAACGTGACCGCGCCGATGATGACGTCGAGCAACGTGAACACGGTGGTGGTGCCGAGCACGCCGCCCGCGTTGGCCTCGGCCTCGATGTACTCGTAGATCGCGATCAGCGCGGCTGCCCCGCCCCCGACCGCGTTGAACGCCGACACCAGCTGCGGCATCGCCGTCATCTGGACCGTCCGCGCGGTGTACAGGCCGATCGCCGAGCCGATCAGGACACCGGAGATCAGGACGATCCAGCCGGTCGCGGTGACCGTGCCGTAGTGGATCATCAGGATGAGCGTGGCCACGCCCGCGATCACCATGCCCGCCATGGATACCTGGTTGCCCCGGCGGGCGGTGGCCGGGCTGTTCATCAGGTGCAGGCCGATCACGAAGCACGCCGCCGCCAGCACGTAGACCAGCTGGATGCCCCCGGTGAACCCGCTCATGATCTCGGCCTCCCGTCAAGCTCGGGCTGCGGCTGCGCCGGCACCTGGGGCTGGGCCTTGCGGCGGAACATCTTCAGCATCCGCTCGGTCACCACGTAGCCGCCGACCACGTTGGCGCTGGCGAAGACGGCGGCGATGAAGGCCAGGATGTAGCCCACCACGGTGTGCGCCGTCACCCCGATCAGCAGCGCGCCGGCCAGCACGATGCCGTGGATCGAGTTGGTCGCCGACATCAGCGGCGTGTGCAGCGTGGCCGGGACCTTCCCGATGACCTCGAAGCCGACCAGCAGCGCGAGGATGAAGATGGTCAGGTCAGTGACTAGGGCCGTCGACACCGGCGCCTCCCTCGGCTCGCTGGAGCAGGCTCGCTACACCCGGGTGCACGACCGCGCCGTCGTGGGCGATCACCACGCCGGCCTGGATCTCGTCGCTGGTATCGATGGCCAGCTCGCCGTTCCTGGTCAGGTGCAGCAGCAGCGCGGAGATGTTCCGCGAGTAGGCGGCCGAAGCCGCGGCCGGCACGGTGGCGGGCAGGTTGTCCGCGCCCACGATCGTGACCCCGTTGCCGGTGACGACCGTCTCGCCGGGCTGCGAGCCCGACACGTTGCCGCCTAGCGCGCTGGCGCCCATGTCGACGATGACCGAGCCGGGGGACATGGCCTTGATCGCGTCCTCGGTCACCAGCAGCGGCGGCCTGCGCCCCGGCACCTGCGCGGTCGTGATCACCACGTCGTGCCGGGCGATATGACCGGTCAGCTCGTCCTGCTGGGCCTGCCGCTCCGCGTCGGTCAGCTCGCGGGCGTAGCCGCCCTCGCCCGCCGCGGAGCCGACCGAGGTCAGCTCGAGGAACGTGGCCCCGAGCGAGGTGACCTCGTCCTTGGAGCTGGGCCGGATGTCGTAGCCGCTCACCACCGCGCCGAGCCGCCGGGCGGTACCGATGGCCTGCAGGCCGGCCACCCCGGTGCCGAGCACCAGCACCTTGGCCGGCCGGGCCGTGCCCGCCGCGGTGATCAGCAGCGGGAAGAACCGGCCGTACTCCCCGGCCGCCACCAGGACGGCCTTATAGCCGGCCACGTTGGACTGGGAGGTGAGCGCGTCCATCGGCTGCGCCCGGGACAGCGTCCGCGGCAGGCCGTCCAGGCTGATCACGGTCACGCCGCGGGCGGCCAGCGCCGCCGCCAGCTCGGGGTCGGCCAGCGGGGCGAGCATGCCGACGACCGCCTGGCCCTTCCTGAGCTCGCTCAGCGCCCCGGGCGACGGCCGGGTGACGGTGAGGATCACATCGGCGGTCCGGTAGAGCTCGGCGGCGCTGACGATCGAGGCACCCGCGTCGGCGTAGGCGGCGTCGGGCAGCCAGGCTCCGTCCCCTGCCCCACTCTCTACCAGCACGTCGATCCCAGCCGGCTGCAGCCGGCCGATCGCGTCCGGGACCAGGGCGACCCGGCGCTCGCCGGGTGAGGCCTCCCTGATCACAGCTGCCTTGATGCGCGCGACCGTATCCATATCCCCGGATCTCCCGTTCTGCGGGTGCCGCCGGACCCGACCATATCCATCATGGCCCAGCCCGGTGAGGGCCTTGCGCCGCAGCCCGGCGGCCCGGAGATCGTTCCGGTAGCCAGCCTGCGGCTAAGGGAACATTACCGGTGGCTACCGACTGGACTACGTCTCAGCACGCAGCAGCCTGCTGATCTTGTCGCCGGCCGCGACCACGGCGGCGGCGTGCATCCGGCCCGGCGACCGGGTCAGGCGCTCGATCGGACCGGATACCGAGACGGCGGCGATCACCCGGCCGGCGGGCCCGCGGACCGGGGCGGACACCGACGCCACGCCGGGCTCCCGTTCGGCCGCGGTGGCGGCCCAGCCCCGCCTGCGGACCTGGGCCAGCGTGGTGGCGGTGAACTTGGCCCCCCGCAGCCCGCGGTGCAACCGGGCTCCCTCCTCCCAGGCGAGCAGCACCTGGGCCGCCGATCCCGCGGTCATCGGCAGCGCGGCGCCGACCGGGACGGTATCGCGCAGCCCGCTGCTCCGCTCGGCCGCGGCCACGCAGATGCGCGAGTCCGCGTGCGGCCGGTACAGCTGAGCGCTCTCCCCGGTGATGTCCCTGAGGTGGGTCAAGATGGGCTGCGCGACGGCGAGCAGGCGGTCTTCGCCGGCCGCGGCGGCCAGCTCGCCGATTCGCGGGCCGAGCACGAACCGGCCCTGCGCGTCACGGGCCAGCATCCGGTGGCTCTCCAGGGCGACCGCGATCCGGTGTGCCGTCGGGCGGGCCAGGCCGGTTTCCTTGACCAGCTGGGCCAGGGAGGCCGGGCCGCTCTCCAGCGCCGACAGGACGGAAACCGTCTTGTCGAGGACGCCGACTCCGCTAGAGTTGTTCATGTAATGAATACTGCCGTCTCGGAATGCGAGACGCAAGCCGAAGGGAGAGAGCGTGATGGGCCGTACGCTCGCCGAGAAAATCTGGGACGCCCACGTGGTGCGCAGCGCGGAGGGCGAGCCCGATCTGCTCTATATCGACCTTCACCTGCTGCACGAGGTGACCAGCCCGCAGGCGTTCGACGGGCTGCGCGAGGCCGGCCGTAAGGTGCGCCGTCCCGACCTGACCATCGCCACCGAAGACCACAATGTGCCCACCACCGGGATCGACGGCCGGGGGATGCCGCTCACCTCCCCGACCCCGCTCTATGGTCCCGACAGCCCCTTCGCCGACCCGGTCTCCCGCACCCAGGTCGAGACGCTGCGCAAGAACTGCGCCGAGTTCGGCGTCCGGCTGCACCCGATGGGTGACGCCGGCCAGGGCATCGTGCACGTCATCGGCCCGCAGCTCGGGCTGACCCAGCCGGGCCTGACGATCGTGTGCGGCGACAGCCACACCTCCACCCACGGCGCGCTCGGCGCGCTCGCCTTCGGCATCGGGACCAGCGAGGTCGAGCACGTGCTCGCCACCCAGACGCTGCCCCAGGTCAGGCCCAAGACGATGGCCATCACGGTGAACGGCGAGCTGCCCGCGGGCGTCTCGGCCAAGGACCTGATCCTGGCCATCATCGCGAAGATCGGCACCGGCGGCGGGCAGGGCTACGTGCTCGAGTACCGCGGCTCCGCGATCCGCGCGCTCCCGATGTCGGGCCGCCTGACCGTCTGCAACATGTCCATCGAGGCCGGCGCGAGGGCGGGCCTGATCGCCCCGGACGACGTGACGTTCGAGTACCTGAAGGGCCGGCCGCACGCGCCGTCGGGCGCCGCCTGGGAGGCGGCGCTGGATTACTGGCGTTCCTTGCCTACCGACGCGGACGCCACCTTCGACCACGAGGTGGTCATCGACGCGGCCACGCTCTCGCCGTACGTGACCTGGGGCACCAACCCCGGCCAGGCGCTGCCGCTGGCGTCGTCGGTACCGGACCCGGCTTCGTTCGCCGACCCGGGCGACCGGGCCGCCGCCGAGCGCGCGCTGACCTACATGGACCTCAAGCCCGGTACTGCCCTGCGCGACGTCGCCGTGGACACGGTTTTCGTCGGATCCTGCACCAACGGACGGCTCGAGGACCTGCGGGCCGCCGCCTCGGTGCTCGAGGGGCGGCGGATCGCGTCGTCGGTCCGGATGCTCGTCGTGCCCGGCTCGATGGCCGTCCGGGCCCAGGCCGAAGCCGAGGGCCTCGACGCGGTGTTCACCGCGGCCGGCGCCGAATGGCGTTCGGCGGGCTGCTCGATGTGCCTCGGCATGAACCCGGACAAGCTGGCCGCCGGCGAGCGCAGCGCGTCCACCTCCAACCGCAACTTCGAGGGCCGCCAGGGCAAGGGCGGGCGCACCCACCTGGTCTCGCCCGAGGTCGCGGCCGCCACCGCCGTCACCGGCCACCTGGCCGCACCCGCCGACCTGTAACCGGCCGAACCGTCAAGGGAGCCTGAACCATGGAACCGTTCGTCACCCACGCCGGCCGCGCCGTGCCGCTGCGCCGCAGCAACGTGGACACCGACCAGATCATCCCGGCCGAGTACCTCAAGCAGGTGAGCCGGACCGGCTTCGGCAAGGGCCTGTTCGCCGCCTGGCGCGAGGACCCGTCCTTCGTGCTCAACCAGCCGCAGTACGACGGCGCGACCATCCTGGTCGCCGGAATGGACTTCGGCACCGGATCGTCCCGCGAGCACGCGGTCTGGGCCCTCACCGATTACGGCTTCCGGGCCGTGATCGCCCCCCGGTTCGGCGACATCTTCCGCGGCAACTCCACCAAGGCCGGCCTGCTGCCGGTCATCCTGCCCGAGGCCACCGTGGCCGCCCTGCAGGACGCCATCGAGGCCGACCCGGCCACTGAGGTCGTGGTCGACCTGGACAACCGCGTCGTGCGGGCCGAAGCGGCCGGGATCAAGGCGCCGTTCGAGATCGACAACTACACCCGCTGGCGGCTCATGGAGGGCCTCGACGACATCGGCCTGACCTTGCGCCACGCCGACGAGATCGCCGCCTTCGAGCGCTCCCGCCCCAGCTTCCTCCCCGTCACCGCCTAACCCGGCAACCCAGTACCGAACGACAGCCCCACCAGTCCCGCCACCGCGCCGAGCCTGGTGGGGCTCCTTCGTATCGCCCGTTCTCCCTCCCGCCGAGCCCCCCATAAGCCTCAAGAGTCCTATAGGCCTCATATGTCCCATATGCCCCCAGCCGGGCCTGGTCCGGCTCGGCTCGATGCTCCATCGATCCGGTGATGACCGGCTCGATGCTCCATCGATCCGGTGCGCAAGTCGGCACCGCGGCTGCGTGGCCGGCGAACCAGGCGCCGCGGGGCGTCAGAAAGGGCTGCTCCCCGCCGATCACGCTTCTGACCTAGGGGGTAAGCGCAAGGTGATCGATAACCGGTATTTGATTACATTGCGTATAGCCGCCGGATGCAAGGACGTGTCATATTGCCCGACACGCCGGCCAATGTGGCCGTGGTTATTGTGCAACGGCGTTTGATCGCCTACTTTCGGGCAGGTCAGAGGTCGCGAACCCTAATCGGAGCCCACGCGACCTGTGGGGGAAGCGCAGGAGTGAACCATGAACAAGCGTGATCTGATCGACGCGATCTCGGAACGGCTGGGAGACAAGAAATCCGCGACCGAAGCCCTGAACGCGGTGCTTGAGACCATCCAGTCCGCGGTGGCGAGCGGCGACAAGGTCGCCATCACCGGGTTCGGCGTCTTCGAGAAGAGCGAGCGTCCGGCTCGCACGGCCCGTAACCCAGCCACCGGCGCGGCCATCGAGGTGCCGAAGTCCTCGGTGCCCAAGTTCCGCCCCGGCGCGGACTTCAAGGCCCTCGTCAACGGCGACAAGTCGAAGGACTAAGGCCAGGAAGTAAGCAAGGGCTAACGGCCGCGGGCGGCATCTGGGGGAGCACCCCGGACGCGGCCCGCGGCCGTCCCGGCATAATCGCCGCAGCCCAGCATCAAGGCAAGCCCAGCACCGCGCGAGGGCCCGCCGCCACGGCAAGCCCAGCACCGCGAGTTGCTAAGCGCAGGCCAGGACGCTTGCGCAGCGCAGTCTGGATGATCCGGTCGACCAGCTGGGGCAGCGGCAGCCCGGAGGCGGCCCACATCATCGGGAACCCCGAGGCGGGCGTCATCCCCGGCATGGTGTTGATCTCGTTGACCAGCACCTGCCCGGTCGTGGTGTAGAAGAAGTCGACCCGCGCCAGCCCCTCGCAGGAGATCGCGTCGAACGCCGCGCAGGCCAGCCGCCGGATCTCCGCAACCGCCGAATCGGGAACCGGCGCCGGGATCCGCATCGTGGTCGCCGAGGCCAGGTACTTGGCCTCGAAGTCGTAGAACTCCGAACCAGGATCCACCACGACCTGGCCCGGCACGCTCGCCTCGGGCGGCCCGCCGTCGAGGCCCTCGAGCACCGCGCACTCGACCTCGATCCCGTCCACGGCGGCTTCGACCAGCACCTTGGGGTCGTGCACGCGGGCCGCCTCGATGGCCTCTTCCAGCTCCTCGAAAGCGGACACCCGGGTGATCCCGATGCTCGAGCCGCCGCGGGCCGGCTTGACGAACACCGGCCAGCCCAGCTCGGCGATCTCGTCCAGGATCCGCTTGCGCTCGCCGGAGCCAGAACCAGAACGCCACTCCCGGTCGCGCACCACCACGTACGGGCCGGCCGGCAGGCCCCGGGCGGACATGAGGAGCTTCATGTACTCCTTGTCCATGCCGGCCGCGCTGGCGAACACGCCGGCCCCCGCATACCGGGTGCCGGTCATCTCGAGCAGGCCCTGGATGGTGCCGTCCTCGCCGTAGGCGCCGTGCAGCAGCGGCAGCACGACGTCCACCGCGCCGAGATCCCGCGGCACCGAGTCCGGGCTCGTCACCCGCAGGCCCGAACCAGCGGACCCGCCCACCGGGGTGATCTCCGACCCGGGGACGGCGACCGACTCAACCGAGGGTACCGAGCCAGGAGACAGCGCCAGCCGGGCCGGGTCACCCGACACCAGCACCCACCGCCCGTCGGTGGCGATGCCGATGGGCAGCACCTCGTAGCGGTCGTGGTCGATGGCCGACAGGATCAGGCCCGCGCTCGCGCAGGACACGGCGTGCTCGGTGCTGCGGCCGCCGAACACCACGGCGACCCGGATCTTTTCCTGCCCCACGCGTCCTCCCGGCTCAAAGCTGAGCGACCAGGCTATGGCCTGCTGAGGGACTCGAGGGCCACATACGCATCAGAAATAAGGTCTTCCGCGTCCTCCAGGCCGATGGAGAAGCGTACCGCGCCCGGATCGATGCCCCCGGCCGCCAGCGCCCGGTCGTCCAGCTGGCGGTGGGTGGTGGAAGCGACGTGGCTGACCACCGTGTGCGTGCCGCCCAGCGAGGTGGCGAGCTGGGAGAGCCGCAGCTTGTCGGCGAACGCCATGCCCGCCTCGCGCCCGCCGTGCGGTGTCACGGTCACGATGGCGCCGAAGCGCACCCCTTCCGGGCCCGCGTCGAACAGCCGCCGGGCCACCTGGTGCCCGGCGTGCTCGGGCAGCCCGGGATAGTCGATGCGCAGCACGGCCGGGTGGCGGGACAGCGCGGCGGCGAACACCGAGGCGGTCGAGCAGGCCCGCCGGACCCGCAGCGGCAGCGTCTCCAGGCCCCGGCGCAGCAGGAACGCCTCGTCCGGGGCCAGCGAGGCGCCGGTGTCCACCCGGATGCCGCGGATGTTGCTGATCAGCTCGATCCGCCCGGTGACCACGCCGCCGGTGACGTCGGAGTGGCCGCCGATGTACTTGGTCGCCGAGTGCACCACCAGGTCGGCGCCGTGCTCGAGCGGCCGGCAGATGACCGGCGGGGCCAGCGTGGAGTCCACCACGAGCAGCGCCCCGGCGTCGTGCGCGATCTCGGCCAGCTTGCGCAGGTCGGCCACGGCCGTGGTGGGGTTGGCGATGGTCTCCGCGTAGATGATCCGCGTCGTCGGCTGGATGGCCGCCTGGACCGCGTCCAGGTCGGTGATGTCGACGAAATCCGTCTCGACCCCGAACCGCGACAGGACGTTGCGCAGGAACGAGTAGGTGCCGCCGTAGACGGCCCCGGAGGCCACCACGTGCGCGCCGGCCCGGGCGAAGGTCCAGAACACGCCGCTGATCGCGGCCATCCCCGAGGCGAACGCCTGGGCCGCGGGCCACCGCGGCAGGTTCACCCCCTCCAGCGCCGCGACCGCGCGGGCGAACGCGTCCACGGTGGGGTTGTCGATCCGGCTGTAGGTGTAGCCGGGCAGCTCGTCGTTCAGGACGGCCCGGTACTCTTCGGACGTACCGAACGAGAATGCCGCGGTCCGGTACACCGGGGTGCCGAGTGGCTGCTGAGCAGGCGTCGGCGGAGCCGGGAGGTGCACTGCCCGCGTGTTCTCGCCGTTCTGCTTGCGGACTATTTCCACGGAATCAATCCTGCCGGTCTAGGCACCGCCGGCAACAAGTCAACCCATCCAGAGTGCCGGTTCACGGACCGTACCACTCTGGCTTGGCCGAACGTGACGCTAGCAGCGAGGCCGCCTGCTCGACGGGCAGCCCGTCCCGCATGACGGCCTCGACCACCTCGGTAATCGGCATCTCGACGCGGTGCTCCCGGGCCAGCTGGAGCACCGGGCCGCACGATGCCACCCCTTCCGCGATCTGGTTCATCGCGGCGGACGCCGAAGCCACCGTCATGCCACGCCCCAGGTACTCGCCGAACGTCCGGTTCCGCGACAGCGGCGAGCTGCACGTGGCCACCAGGTCGCCCATCCCGGCCAGCCCCGCGAACGTCTGCGCCTGCGCGCCCAGCGCCGAGCCGAGCCGGGCGGTCTCGGCCAGCCCGCGGGTGATCAGCGTGGCCCGGGTGTTGTCGCCCAGCCCCATGGCCACCGCGATGCCCACCGCGATCGCGATCACGTTCTTGACCGTCCCGCCCAGCTCGCAGCCGGTCACGTCGGTGTTGGTGTAGGGCCGGAAGTACGGCGTGTGGCACGCGCCCTGCAGCGCCACCGCCCCTTCCTCGGAACGGCAGGCCACCACGGCCGCGGTGAATTCGCGCCGGACGATCTCGCCCGCCAGGTTCGGGCCGGCCACCACGGCGACCCGCGCGGGATCCGCGCCGGTCACCTCGGCGATGACCGAGCTCATCCGGGACCGGGTGCCGAGCTCCATCCCCTTCATGAGGCTGACCAGCAGCGCTCCGGGCGGCAGCAGCGGCGCCCACTGGGCCAGGTTGGCCCGCAGCGTCTGCGCGGGCACGGCGAACGCCACCATGTCCGCGCCGTCCAGTGCCTCGCGCACGTCGGAACAGGCGTCCAGCGCCGCCGTCAGCGTGACTCCCGGCAGGTAGTCCGGGTTCTCGTGCTGCACCGCGATCACCTTCGCGAGCGCGGGCTTGCGGCTGTACAGCACGGTACGGGTCCCCGCGTCGCA
>JAJKHX010000476.1 GCA_021154785.1 Nocardiopsis sp. | reverse complement strand
CCTCGACGGCCTTCATGAACTCGTCGTTGACGCGCACTGAGTTGTTGGCGTTCTGGTACTGGACGGACACGATGTCCTTGCCGCCCAGGTCCATGTCGAACCCGGCGTCGCGGAGCGCCCGTACCTTGTCTTCCTCGCGGGCCTTGGTCACGATGAACTCGGCGATGTCAGGGTGGTCCACGTCGAGGACGACCATCTTGGCCGCGCGGCGGGTGGCGCCGCCCGACTTGATCGTGCCGGCCGAGGCGTCGGCGCCGCGCATGAAAGAGACCGGGCCGCTGGCGGTGCCGCCGGAGGACAGCAGCTCCTTGCTCGACCTGATCTTGGACAGGTTGACGCCGGCCCCGGATCCGCCCTTGAAGATCAGCCCCTCTTCCCGGTACCAGTCCAGGATGGCGTCCATGGTGTCGTCGACGGCCAGGATGAAGCACGCCGAGACCTGTTGCGGGGACTGGGTGCCGACGTTGAACCAGACCGGGGAGTTGAAGCTGAAGATCTGGTGCACCAGGGCGTAGCGCAGCTCGTGCCCGAAGATCTCGGCGTCCTCGTCGCTGGCGAAGTAGCCGTGCTCCTTGCCCGCCTGCTCGTAGGTGCCGACGACCCGGTCGATGAGCTGCTTGAGGCTCCACTCGCGCTGCGGTGAGCCGACCGCGCCGCGGAAGTACTTGGTGGTCACGATGTTGGCGGCGTTCACCGACCAGAAGGCGGGGAATTCCACGCCGTGCTGCTCGAAGTTGACCGTGCCATCCCGCCAGTTCGTCATGACGACGTCGCGGCGCTCCCAGGTCACCTGGTCGTAGGGGTGTACCCCCGGAGTGGTGTGGATGCGCCGCATCTTGAGCTTGTTCCGGCGGGGCTGGGCTGCCTTGCCCTTCCGGGTCGTCGCACCGCTCACCGTCTCCGTCATGTGGGGTCCCCCTTCCGGGATCTGGCCAGATCCCTGCCAGGCCGTTAGGCCTTCTTCTTGTCAGCGATGACTACTTTTGGTCTTTGGTGCCGTCCTTAGGACGCCGGGTCCGCGGCCTTGGCACCGGTGTCGGTACCAGCGTCGCGGTGGCCCTGGCGCAGGGCGTTGATCTCATCCTCGAAGTCGGCGAGCGACTCGAAACTCCGGTAGACCGAGGCGAACCTGAGGTAGGCCACCTCGTCCAGGTCCCGCAGCGGGCCCAGGATGGCCAGCCCCACCTCGTGCGACGGGACCTCACCCAGCCCCCGCGCCCTGATCGTCTCTTCCACCTGCTGGGCCAGGATCGCCAGCTTGTCCTCGTTGACGGGCCGTCCCTGGCAAGCGCGCTGCACACCGCGGATGATCTTGTCCCGGGCGAACGGCTCGGTGACGCCGCTGCGCTTGGCGACCATCAGGATGACCGTCTCCTGGGTGGTGAACCGCCGCCCGCACTCCGGGCACGACCTCCGGCGCCGGATCGCCGTGCCGTCGTCGGCCGTACGGCTGTCGATGACCCGGCTGTCCGGGTTCCGGCAGAAGGGGCAGTACATGCGATTCACCTCCCTGACCGCCGCTTGTGTTCACCAATCAGTTTATCTGTGAACACAACTTGTGGAAAAAGAACATCGATGTAAGTACTAGATGTTGTGGTTACGGTAGACCACCGGACGGCTGGAGGCAAGCTGGTCCGAGCGGATGATCCGCGGAAACTCGCCGCCACGCTGCTCCGCCCGGCGTGTCGTCCGGCGCGCCGGCGTGTCGCGGATGCTGGGTGTCGCGGGGGCCGGCGTGTCGCGATCCGGCGGCGGGCCGGGGTTCCGGTCGCGGGACCGGCTCAGCCGCGCGGTACCCAGAGCTGCTGCCCGGCCGGCACAGTGGCGCTGGTCAGCGAATTGAGGTCGATGATCTGCTGGACGACCACGCGGGTGTCCTGATCGGGGTCCGCGCTCTCGGCGACGGACCACAGGGTCTGGCCGGGGCGGACTACCACCTGAAGGAGATGGCCCCGCGTGGCGCGCGGCGCGGGGCCATGGCTCGTCGCCTGAGCCACGCCGGCGGCGATGAGTGAAATTACGGTGACGAGCAGCGCGGCCGCCACGGCGATGACGATCCGGCCCCGTCTGGTCAGCCGCAGCGGCGGCGCCGCGGCGCCCGGCCGATGATGCTGCGGATGGCCCCGGCGGATCTCAGAATCGCAGGTCAACGCGACTGCTGCCATCGCACTCATGACGACCTCCCCGATCAAACCTTCATTCGATCCATATGCGTTCGATCGTACACCCATTCGATCGCTTTACTGTTCGATCGAACGGGGTATGTAGTTGTTGTACGGCCCGGGTCTGACAATTTGGCGACACGTCGAACAGATGTTTGGGATCTCGGACGAGAACCGTTACTCTCTACTCAGCACGCAAGAACTCGGACACGGAAGGTCATCAGATGGAGGAAACCGCCATGGGAGGCGCCATTACCGGCGTGTCTGGCACTGATCAAACGGGGGCGCCCAGACCTAAGGGGCGGCCAGGACGTAAGCCGAAGGGCAGCGTCCCGGTCGTCATTCCGGAAACGCCGGACAAGCCCGACCCCAATCACGTGCTGACCTGGCGGCAGCGCAAGGTGCTGCAGGTAATCCGGGAATCGGTACAGCAGCGCGGCTACCCGCCGTCGATGCGCGAGATCGGCGAGGCCGTCGGCCTGACCAGTACGTCGAGCGTTTCGTATCAGCTCAGCACGCTCCAGAAGAAGGGGTACCTGCACCGGGACGTGGGCCGGCCGCGGACGGTCGAGGTCCGGCTGCCCGGTCACCCGGCGGTGCGTCCGGAACCGAGCCGGGAGACCACCTCCCGGGAGGACGACGAGACGGGTGATATCCCGGGCGGTGACATCCCGTCCCAGGAAGCCGCCTACGTGCCCCTGGTCGGCCGGATCGCCGCTGGCGGGCCGATCCTGGCCGAGCAGTCCGTCGAAGACGTGTTCCCGCTGCCCCGGCAACTGGTCGGCGAGGGCACGCTGTTCCTGCTCAAGGTGGCCGGCGATTCGATGATGAACGCCGCTATCACCGACGGGGACTGGGTCGTGGTCCGGCAGCAGGAGGACGCGGAGAACGGCGAGATCGTGGCCGCGATGCTGGACGGCGAGGCGACGGTCAAGACATTCAAGCGCGGCGACGGGCACGTCTGGCTGATCCCGCACAACCCGGCTTACACGCCGATCCTCGGTGACGAGGCCACCATCCTCGGCCGCGTCGTCGCAGTCCTGCGCCGCGTCTGAGGCGGTGCCGTCCGAGCAGTTGTCCGAGTAATTGTCCTAGCCGGGCCGCGTCCGAGGACGCGGCCCGTCAGGGGCGGACGCTAGGCCGCGACGATCTAGGCCGCGACGATGCTGACCAGCTTCGGCGCCCGAACGATGACCCGGCTCACCTGCTGTTCCCCTAGGGTGCGGAGGACTCCGGGCGCCACCAGGGCAAGTTCGCGCAGCTCGTCTTCGCCGATCTCCGGCGAGACCTCGAGCTTGTCACGGACCTTGCCGTTGACCTGCACCACGCACGTCACCCGTTCCTGGGTGAGCAGTGCCTGGTCGGCGGCGGGCCAGTCGGCGCGCGCCACCGACGCCTCGTGCCCGAGCAGCTGCCAGCACTCCTCGGCGGTGTACGGCGCGAACAGGGACACCATCACGGTCAGGGCCTCGGCCGCCTCGCGGACGGCCGGGTCAGCCGCCCCCGGCCCGGAATCGATGGCCCTGCGGGTGGCGCTGACCAGCTCCATCAGCCGGGCCACGGCCACGTTCAGGTGATAGGCCTCCACCTGCCGGGTGGCCTCGTCGATAGCCCGGTGGGTGATCCGGCGAAGCTCGGTGTCACCCGGGGCGGGCACCTGGTCCCCGGCGCCCTGGTCCGCATCGGCCACGTCGGCGGCGATCCGCCAGACCCGGCCGAGGAACTTGACCATCGCCTCGGGGTTCATGTCGGCCCAGTCGATGTCGTCTTCCGGCGGGCTGGCGAAGATCATCGTCAGCCGGATCGCGTCCACGCCGAACCGCTCGAGCTGCTGGCCGAGGTCGACGCCGTTGCCGAGCGACTTGGACATCGCCTTGCCGTGGTTGATCACCTGGCCCTGGTTGATCAGCCGGGTGAACGGCTCGGTGAAGTCGATCAGGCCCATGTCGTACAGGATCTTGGTGAAGAACCGGCTGTACAGCAGGTGCAGGATGGCGTGCTCGACGCCGCCCACGTACATGTCGACCGGCGCCCAGCGGCGGACCTCGGCCGCGTCGAACGGGCCGCCGTCGTAACCGGGCGAGCAGTACCGGAACATGTACCAGGAGGAGTCCACGAACGTGTCCATGGTGTCCGTGTCCCGCTTGGCCGGCTCGCCGCAGGACGGGCAGGCCACGTTCACCCAGTCCTCGGCCGCGGCCAGCGGCGAGACGCCGCGGGGCACCAGGTCCTGGCCGCGCAGGTCGGGCAGCACGACCGGGAGCTGGTCGTCGGGTACCGGCACCTCGCCGCAGGACGGGCAGTGAATGATCGGGATCGGGGTGCCCCAGAAGCGCTGCCGGGAGACCAGCCAGTCCCGCAGCCGGTAGTTGACCGCGGCGTGACCCTGGCCCTGGTCCTCCAGACGAGCGGTGATCGCGGCGATCGCCTCGGCCTTGGCCATCCCGTCAAGCGGGCCGGAGTTGATCAGCCTGCCGTCGCCCGGGGTGGCGACCCAGGTCTGCGCCGGATCCGGCAGCCCGGTGTCCACCACGACCCGTACGTTCAGCCCGTAAGCACGGGCGAAGTCCAGGTCGCGCTGGTCGTGCGCGGGCACCGCCATGATCGCCCCGGTGCCGTAGTCGGGCAGCACGTAGTCGGCGGCCCAGACCGGGATCAGCTCGCCGTTGACCGGGTTGACCGCGTGCCGGCCCAGGAAGACGCCGGTCTTCTCGCGTTCGGTGGACTGCCGCTCGATGTCGGTCAGCTTCCTGACCTGCTCCACGTAAGCGCGGAGCTCGGGCAGGCGGTCCGGGGCGCAGACCTGCTCGGCCAGCGGCGAGTCGGCCGCCACCACGAAGAACGTGGCCCCGTACAGCGTGTCGGGCCGGGTGGTGAACACGGTGACCGGCTCGTCGCGGCCTTCGATCGCGAAGCTGACCTCGGCACCCTCGGAGCGGCCGATCCAGTTGCGCTGCATCAGCAGGACCCGGTCCGGCCAGCAGTCCTCGAGCTGCTTGGCGTCCTCGAGCAGCCGGTCGGCGTATTCGGTGATCTTGAAGTACCACTGGTTCAGCATCCGGCGCACCACGTCGGCCCCGCAGCGCTCGCACTTTCCGGCGATGACCTGCTCGTTGGCCAGCACGGTCTGGTCGACCGGGCACCAGTTCACGTACCCGTCCCGGCGGTAAGCCAGGTGGCGCTCGTAGAACCGCAGGAACAGCCACTGGTTCCAGTGGTAGTAGGAGGGATCGCAGGTCTGCAGCCTGCGGCTCCAGTCGAACGAGGTCGCGTAGCGCCGGAACGAGGCCGCCTGGGTCTCGATGTTGGCGTAGGTCCAGTCGGCTGGATGCGTGTTGTTCCTGATGGCGGCGTTCTCGGCGGGCAGCCCGAAGGCGTCCCAGCCGATCGGGTGCAGGACATTCCGGCCGCGCAGGAAGTGGTAGCGGGCGAGCGCGTCACCGATGGCGTACGCCTCGGCGTGGCCCATATGCAGGTCACCCGACGGGTACGGAAACATGTCCACCAGGTAGAACCGTTCCCGCGGGTCAGCGGGATCGGTGCTGGCGCGGAACGGCTCTAGCTCCGCCCAGCGCGCCTGCCACTTCTCCTGCACGTCACGGGGGTCATAGCGCTGCGCCAGATCGGCGCTCTCGGCCGCTGTCATTATTTCCTCACCATTGATTCTGTCCGGCCCGCGGGTGGTAGCCGCCTGCAATGAAAACGCCCCTCGAGACGAGGGGCAGCCGCGCCAACGACGGTAGGTCGGCGCGGCTAGGTAAGAAGCAGCCGGACGGCACGCATGCGCACAGGATAGCGTACGTGCCGCACATCCGCCGCGCTCCCCGCGGCGTGCGCTATGGTCGCGTGAGGCCGCCGGCCGGTGGTCGGCCCGCCGCCGCGCATAACCGGCAAAGGACGGCATCACGTGCGGAAATACAGCTGGACCCGAGCCCGGTGCTGAAGCTGGCCACCGAGATGGCCGCGCTGGCCCTGACCGACGCGGGGCTGCGCGAGGCGGCCGGGAGCAGCCGGACCGGGCTGATCATCGCGAGCTCCCTGCCGGGCTTGTCCGGTCTGGTCAGCGGCCAGCTCGGGCTGGCGGCGAGCGGGCCGTACCGCTGGCCGCGAAGACGTCCTCGCTGCACGCGATGGCGGCCGCGGCCGCCGCACTGCAGGCCCGCGAGATCGACCTCGCGATCGCCGGCGGGGCGGAGCTCGGCCCGGCGGGCCGGGCTGCTCAAGGTAGGAGTCGAGGTTCTCGGCAGCGCGGCCGCGATGCACTCCCCCGGCATGGCCCGGTGCGCCGCACTCCCGGGGGCCACGGCGCCCCCGGGACTCACCGGGCTAGCGGGGTCCAAGCGGCTCAGCCGGCGCCTGACCAGGTGGCCCTGGCGCGGGCCGTCGCCGCGCTGTTCGCCGTCGCGGCGATCACCGACCTGGCGCCCTACCTGGGCCAGGCCCGGCCTGCCCGGTCCGGCGGCACGCTGGCCGGCCGGGCCGTGCCGCGGATGCGGACGGCGGAACCGCTGGCTCCCGCGCGTCCGGCTGGTTAGCCGCGCGGCTGCTAGCTGGCCGGCTGGTTAGCCGACGAGCGCGGTGCATGACCGTTCGACTCGCTGGCCGCGAACACCCGGGGCTGCTCCCAGTCCGGTCGCAGCGGCATGCCCGAGGCTCCGTCGGCCGCCAGCCGCACGCCCAGCACCTGGTGCAGCTCGATGTGGTTGCGGTCGAATCCGAGCCGGGAGCCGGCCATGTACAGCCGCCAGACCCGGGCGGTGCCCAGGCCGACCTCCCGGACCGCCTCGTTCCAGTGCGCGTCCAGGTTCTCACCCCAGGCCTTCAGGGTCTTGGCGTAGTGCTCGCGCAGGTTCTCCTCGTGCCGGACCTCGAAGCCGGTGTCGTGCATCAGCGAGATCAGGTAGCCGGGACCCTCGAGTTCCCCGTCGGGGAAGACGTACCGGTTGATGAACCCGTTCTTGCGGATGGGAGGCTCGATGTCGTTCGGCCGGGTGATGCAGTGGTTGAGCATGCGCCCGCCGACCTTGAGCTTGCTGTACAGGAAGGCGAAGTACGAGGGCAGGTTCCGCTTGCCGATGTGCTCGGTCAGCCCGATCGAGCTGACCGCGTCGAAACCGGTCTCCGGCACGTCGCGGTAGTCCAGGTGCCGGACCTCGGCCAGCTTGGACAGGCCCTCCCGCTCGATCGCGGCCTGGGCCCACGCGGCCTGCTGGGCGGACAGCGTGACGCCGAGCGCCCTGACGCCGTACTCACGCGCGGCGTGCATCACCATGCCGCCCCAGCCGCAGCCGACGTCGAGCAGCCGCATGCCGTCGCTGAGCCCGAGCTTGCGGGCGACCAGGTCGAACTTGTTGGCCTGCGCCTCTTCCAGGGTCGCGTTCTCGTCCGGGTAACAGGCGCAGGTGTAGGCCATCGACGGGCCGAGCACCCACTCGTAGAACTGGTTGGACACGTCGTAATGGTGGGAGATCGCCGTGGCGTCGCGGGTCTTGGAGTGCAGCCGCCCGGCCAGCCAGCGGCGGCTCAGGCCGACCTCCTGCGGCGGCGGCGCCCTCCGGTGCACCAGCAGCCGGGGACCGCCGAGGGCCTGCAGCAGCTTCAGCTTCTCGCCGATGCCGATGCCGATGGCCTGTGCCTTCGTCATCCTGGCGAGGGCCTCGTACATGTCGCCCTCGACGTCGAGCTGTCCGGACACGTAAGCCCGGGCCAGCCCGAGTCCGCCCGGAGCCTGGGCCAGATAGGCCACGGCGGCCGGCGAGCGGACCGTGATCTTTATCGGCGACCCGGGTGCCCCGGCGTGACTTCCGTCGTAAGCCACGAACTCCACCGGGGCTTCAGGCCCCGCGAATGACTCGAACACCTCAGCCAGTGCCATCGCATCCGTTCCTTCCGGGTCAGCGTCCCCTGACGCATTTCTCGTACAGGCCGAGAAGTCGGCCCTCGCCGTCATAGGCATGCTTGAGGGCGCGGTACGCCTCGCCGTTGTAACGCTCGTAGAACTCGTCCTCGGCGTAGAACGACTCGGAGTACAGCGACTTGTGCCCGCCCAGCTTGGCCACCTGGTCCTCGATGAGGCGGTTGTAGTAGCCGTCCGCCGGGCCGTTGAGGCCGGCCGGCAGCGGCACGGTCCCCCAGAACCCGAAGTTCACGTACACCTCGCCGGGCTGGAGCGGGTACAGGGGCCAGGAGCGTTCGCCGCGCAACCGCAGCGGGCACATCCACACCGGGCTCATTCCCACGTCTTCCTGGAAGAACCGCAGGAAATCGGCACCCCGTTCGACCGGTATCTCGACATCCTGTATGACCGCCTCCCGGGCCGGGAGGTGACGCCGGGCATCGACGCGCCCGGACAGGTTGTAGGTGCGATCCAGGGCGACCAGCTTGCGGTAGACGTCCGAGCGCCGGTAGCGGCGCGGCCAGAACCTCCTGACCATGGGCTTCTGGACGCCGAAGGGACGCGAGCACCAGAACCAGTCGGTGTCCCAGCGCCACAGGTAGTCCCTGATGGTGAGGAAGTCCTCCCGGTCCCGCCGGACCGACTGGTAGTAGATCTGCTGGCCGGTGTAGTCGCTGCGCCACGGGGCCACGTCGCTGAACGCGCCGACGGTGAGATAAAGCTCGCCGGGCCCGAACGCGGTCCCGTCGACGAAATCGGCCCGGTGCCCCTGGTAGCTGCCCTCGGCGGCGATCTGGCTGATGGCCTCCATGCAGGCTTCGGCCGTCTCGAACGGGAAGTGGCGCAGGTGCACGTACGGGCGGACCGGCTCGAGCTCGATGGTGAGCGAGAGACTGTAGCCCAGCGTCCCGTAGGAGTTGGGGAAGCCGCGGAACAGGTCGGCGTGCTCGTTGCCAGGGGTCGCGCGGACGACCCGGCCGTCACCGGTCAGGATCTCCATCTCGGTGACCGACTCGTGCGGCATGCCGCTGCGCAGCGAGGTGGACTCGATGCCGAGCCCGGTGACCGCGCCGCCGAGGGTGATCGTCTTGAGCTGCGGCACCACCAGCGGCATCAGCTGGTGCGGGAGCGTCGCGTCGCAGAGGTCCTCGTAGGTGGTCATGCCCCCGACCCGGGCCGTCCGGGTAACGGGATCGACGCTCAGCACGTGACCGAACGCGGAGACATCCAGCAGGACCGGGCCGGGCCCGCCGGAGGCCTCGCGGAACCTGAACAGGTTAGAGGTGCGCTTGGCCAGCCGTACCGGCGTACCCGGCGGCGCGGCCGCGTAGGCCTCACGCAGCCGGGCTACCGCGGCCTCGTGCTCGCCGTTGGTCGTGCGGACATCCCGCATGGGCATCCTTCCGGTAAAGGGCTGTCACCCATTATGGAAACGACCGACGACGGACAAACGGGCGGGTTTCACACTAATGGCGAACATCTCCGGCAGTGTATACGGGCGCCTTGCCACCGCCGCCCACTTGGTATTTCCCTGACCTCACCGTTCCCATGCCTGGTCCGGGCCTAGCGCGTCGGCCGTTGAACGTCAGCCGATGGCATCTCCGTAACCGGCATCGGATTTCCGGCCGCAGTACTGCTCGGCGCGTCCCAGACCAGGCCGATACCGCGCGGGCCGCCCAGGATGTCGAACCGGTAGCCAGGGAACAGGCTGTGGCAGTTGCGCTCCAGCTCATCCCGGCTGAAGAAGCGGTCAGTGACGCGATGGTCCAGCCAGTCCCGGCGGGTCGACAGCCGATAGATCTCCCACGCGGTCGCCGGCCCTCGCCGCACTAGGTTCACGCTGAGTTTCTGCACCGCCAGGGCATGGAGCCGGGGTTTCAGCGGGACAAGCCGGTGCACTATTCGGCGGAGGGCCTGCTGCGGGCGCAGGCCGGACTCAGGCGGGTAGATGTCCATGAGCGCCGCGCGTCCACCGGGCGCTAGCAGGGTTTTGATGTGACTGAGCGCGGCATGCAGGTCCGGTACGTGATGCAGGGTGAGCAGGCTCAGGACGAAGTCGTAGCGGCCGGTGCCGGCGACGTCGTGCAGGTCAGCCTGCCAGTAGGTGATGTTCGGCCGAGAGCGCCGCGTTGTCGCCAGGTCGGTGATCGCTGCCCGCCTCATGGGGTACTCATCGTAATGAACCTGCTCGGGTCTTCTATGCCTGCTCCCGAAACACTGCGCCGGATCACCCTTTGTCGGTCGTATCTGCCTCATCGTCATCGCGGCGGTCCGCATTTTCCCGGCCAAGTCCCGCAAGGAACGACCGAATGAGCATGATCACGGGAAACGACAGGAGCGCGCCGCCTGCGATCGGGTTGGAGGCGCTGTCTCCGCCATCGCGACGATCCGCTCAACGAGGCCGGCCTGGACCTGCTCGTACTGATAGAGGATCGCGGGCGGAGGCAGCGGCCCGGCCCACTGGCGCTGTTCTAGCTGGAGCTGGAGGACTTCGAGGACCGCGTCGGGTTCGGCTTGCGACGCATCGTTCCCTGGGATCGGGTTCTTGTCGCCATGAGTCGACGTTACCTCCGCTCAGCGTCGGCTCGGCAGATCGCCAGAAGGTCAATATCCGGCGCCGTGGTGGTAGGTCGCCTGGTCAGGTGACTCACGGCTCGCAGGCTGGGTCCGGGTCGCGGAAGTCCGGGTCCGGGTCGCGGTCGTCGTCTTCGCCTATCTCCTCGTCGGCGTCGTCGTAGCTGGCGGCTACTTCTTCCGGGGTCATGGGCAGCCGGGCCAGGGACGGCGGGGTCCCGGCGGTGATCACCTGGCGGAGCAGCTGCGCCATGGAGTACTGCGGGTCGTCGGCCAGGGCCCGGTCGAGCGCTACGTTGGCGAGCGCCCCGTCGCCGGACTGCCAGGCGACGAAGGCCAGCAGGGAGGCGGGGGCGGCGACGTACCCGGGCTGGGCGCGGCGGGTCAGGTCGGTCCATAGCCGCAGGTGCGCGTCCGCGTGCCCGGGGTCCATCCGGGCCCAGGCGTCGTCCCTGACCCGCAGGTCGTGCAGCGCCACCGTGATCCACGCGAGCTGGTAGTCGGTGGCATACCGGCCGCCGGCCCGGTAGGTGCCGATCATCGAGCCGACCGCGCTGAGCCCTTCGGCGGCGATCATCCGCCGGGCGGCGCCCAGGCGGGACGACTTGCGCACCCGGGCGAGCAGCTGGCGGACGTGCCGTTCGGCGCGGCGGGTGGCCTGGCGCATGGATTCCGCCGCGATGCCGCCGAGCGGCGCGACCCGGGCCGCCACCGCGGCCCGGTCGGCCAGCACCTGGCCGCCGGCCCGGGCCAGGGCGAACGCGGCCTGGCTATCCGCGGCGAACGGCGTGCCCGCGGCCGGGCAGCAGGCCTGCTCGGTGCACAGGTAGGACCAGTAGCGGCGGCCCTCGACGCGCAGGATGTCGCCGACGTCGATCCCAGCCGGGCCGGCCGCGGCGAGCAGCGCCTGCGCCACCGGGTCGACCAGCGGCCGGGGACCGTAGCCGACCGCTACCAGGGCGGTGAGCTGCTGAGCGGTGAGCACGCCGACGGCGTGCGCGGCGAGGTCCGCGGCGATCCCCGCGCCCGGCGGGTCGGGCAGGTCATAGCGGAGCGTGACCTTGATGCGGTCGCCGGGCCGCTCGGTGCCGATCACGACCAGGCTGGTCCGCGGGGCGAAGCCGAGCAGGTGCGGCACGAGCGCGAGCAGCGCTTCCGGAGAATCGGCGCGCAGCGGGACGGGGGGCGGCTCCGGGATCTGCGGGGAGGCGGGGGTCTGACGGGAAGGCGGGGTGTCGTCACCCGCGGTGAGCGCTTGAGTCATGGTCCCAGCGTCGGGGGCGCGGGAGGCACGGACCAGACGGCCGGGAGAGCCTGTGGATAACTCGGAGTTATCCACAGATATCAGGAGATGTCACGCGGGGTCTTGACAGCGGGTGCTGACCGAGGCCCTGACGGCACCACCGGGCTACAGGCGGATGCCGAGCAGGGCGTCGACGGTGTCCCGGACGAGGCGGGCGCCCGCCAGGCCGGCCGGGGTGAGGCCGGCGGGAGACGTGGCCAGCACGGCGCCGGCCCACCGGTCGACTACGGCCAGCGCGCCCGGGGCATCAAGGTCGTCGCCGATCCGCGCGCGCACGCCGGAGAGCACCAGCCCGGCCGGGCTCGCCGGGTCGGCCGGGCTCGCCGGATCGGTTCCCGGCGGAACCTCGAGGTGGGCGGCCTCGACGTGGGCCAGGGCGGCGCGCCAGCGGTCCAGCCGGGCCTGGGCGCCGGCGAGGACGGCGTCGGTCCACTCCCAGTCGGAGCGGTAGTGGTGCGCCAGCAGGGCCATCCGGATGGCCATGGGGTCCGTCCCGTCCGCCACCAGGCGGCTGACGAAGACCAGGTTCCCCAGCGACTTGGACATCTTCTCGCCGAGGTAGCTGACCATCCCGGCGTGGGCATAGACCTGGGCGAACACGCCCGAGGTGGGGGCAACGGGGGGGCTCGGGGGGGTTGTCCCCCCCGGAGGCAGCAGCGCGACCCTGGCGTGGGAGGCGCTCATCTCGTGGTGCGGGAACACCAGGTCGGAGCCGCCGGCCTGGACGTCGAAGGCGTTACCCAGGTACTCGGTGGCGATCGCCGCGCACTCGACGTGCCAGCCGGGCCGGCCGCGGCCGAACCGCGATGCCCAGGCCGGCTCGCCGGGCCGCTCCGCCCGCCAGACCAGGACGTCGAGCGGGTCCTTCTTGCCGGGGCGGTCCGGGTCACCGCCGCGCTCGGCGGCGATCGCGGTCATCTCGGCCACGTCGTAGCCACTGGGCGTGCCCGGCCCGGAGAGCGAGCCGAACCCCTGGTCCGCCGACCGGGCGAAGTAGACGTCCTCGTCCACGTTGTACAGGGCGCCCCGGTCGGCCATCCGGGCGCTGAACCGCTCGATCACCGGCAGCGCCTCGACCGCGCCGATCAGGTGGGCCGGCGGCAGGACGCGCAGCGCCTCCATGTCCCCGCGGTACCGCTGGGTTTCGCGGCGGGCCAGCTCACGCCAGTCCTCGCCGTCCCGGTCGGCCCGCTCGATCAGGGGGTCGTCGACGTCGGTGACGTTCTGTACGTAGACGACGGTGTGCCGGGCGTCCAGCCAGGCCCGGACCAGCAGGTCCCAGGCGGCGTAGGTGGCGGCGTGGCCCATGTGGGTGGCGTCGTACGGGGTGATGCCGCAGGCATACAGGGTGGCGACCCGGCCGGCCGCGGCCGGGACCAGCTCACCGGTGGCCGTGTCGTATAGCCGCGGCTCCGGGCCGCTCCCCGGCAGTACGGGGACATCCGCTCGGCGCCAAGACTCCATGATCGCCAGGTTATCGCGCGGTCAGCGGATGCCGTGCTAGCGGATGCTGGGGGCGAGACCCGGGGGCTGGCGGGCCCGGGTGGCTTGCTCGAAGGCGTAGGCCAGGGCGATCAGCCGCGGCTCGGTCCAGCGGGGGCCGACGAAGGACAGGCCGACCGGCAGCCCCGACACGTACCCGCACGGCACGGTGACCGCCGGACAGCCGGCCACCGCGGCCGGGCCCGAGGTGTGGAACACGTCGTGGTCGCCGAGCACGTAGTCAGTCAGGCAGGCCGGGTTGGCGGTCAGCGACACGATGGCGTCCAGGTCGTGGTCGGCCAGCGGGGTGGAGATGGCGGCGCGGGCGAACCGGGTGGCATCCCGGCGCGCGGCCAGGTACCCGGGGTCCGCCAGGTCGCCGCTGGTCGCCTCGGCCAGCTCGAAGATCTCCTGGCCGAACCGGGAGAGCACCAGGCCCGCGTTCCGCTTGTTGAAGTCGATCAGCTCGGCCAGTGAGCCCGGCAGCACGCCGCCGGTGCTGAACCCGGCGACGTAGGACAGGTAGGCGTTGATCCCGTACTTGAACTCGTAATGCAGCGCGGTGAACTCCGGCTCGCCGATCTTGCCGGCATCGGGCAGCGTCACCGGGTCGGTGACGCTGGCACCCAGCGCGCGCAGCCGGGCCACCGCCTGGTCGAGCACGGCGGCGGTGGCCGGCCCGGCGCCCGCCGACCCGTCGCGCCAGATACCGAGCCGGGCGCCCTCCAGTGCGGCGCCATCGAGGGCATGGGTGTAGGAGGCACCGGATGGGTCAACCCCGGCTCGTTCGGCCAATTCGTTTTCGGCGGCTGAGACCGGGTCCTCGGGGTCGGCGGCGGCCAGCACCCCCAGCAGCGCCGCCGCGTCCGAGACCGAGGCGGCCATCGGGCCGGCGGTGTCCTGCACCGGCGAGATCGGCACGATGCCGCGGCGGCTGACCAGCCCGTTGGTGGGCTTGATGCCGACGATCCCGCAGGCGCTGGCCGGGGCCATGATCGAGCCGTCGGTCTCGGTGCCGACCGCGAGCGGCGCCAGCCCGGCGGCCACCCCGGCGGCGGATCCCGAGCTCGACCCGGACGGGTTGCGGTCCAGCGCGTACGGGTTGGCAGTCTGCCCGCCGAGCGTCGACCAGCCGCTGGTCGAGTGGGTGGCCCGGAAGTTGGCCCACTCCGACAGGTTGGCCTTGCCGATGATCACCGCGCCGGCCTCGCGCAGCCTGGTGACCAGGAAGGCGTCAGCGGGTTCGGCGTTGAGCAGGGCGGGAGAGCCGGCCGTGGTCGGCATGCCCGACACCTGGATGTTGTCCTTGACCAGCACCGGGATGCCCTCGAGGGGCCCCCGCGGCCGGCCCTCCGCGCGGGCCGCGTCGCTGGCCGCGGCCTCGGCCGAGGCGTCCGGGTTCACCGTGATGACGGCGTGCAGGGCCGGGTTCAGCCGGTCGATGCGCTGCCGGTAGAAGCCGGTCAGGGCGGCCGAGCTGAGCGTGCCCGCGGCCAGCGCGGCCTGCAGTCCGGCCAGTGACGGCTGGCTCACGCTGACCTGGGTACCCGGGATCACGTCGCGAAATTCCGGCATGCGGGAAGAATAACGGTGATCACGGTCAACACTGAAGAGCCCGCGCTGATGGTCACGGTCCTGACAGCTGACCTCAGCGCCGGGCCAGGCGCAGGCCGTTCTCGATGGCGCGGGCTGAGCTCCTGACCCGGCTCAGGAGCTGTGCCCGCTGCTCGGCGGGCGCCCGGACCAGCGGGTAGGGCACGGTGAGGACCGCCGCCATCCGCTTGCCGTGCATGATCTGGGCAGCGGCCGCCCAGACGCCCTTGTGGATCTCTTCCTCACTGGTCGCGTAACCCTGCTGGCCGGCCTGGACGATCTTCTTCTCGAGCAAGATGGCGGCCTCGGGGTCCCGCTCGGCCAGCGGGGCCAGGAACTCCTTGCGGACGCTGGGGGCCACGCTGGCCAGCAGCAGCCGGGCGCTCGCGCCGCGGTCGATCGGGAGCGGCTGGCCGGCCTCGAACGAGATGCGCAGCTGCTGCCCGGACTGGACCCGGTGAACGCACACCGCCGAGCGGCCGATGAGGCGGACCAGGATGACGGTCTCGCCGGTCTGGCCGGACAGGTCGCGCATGACCGGATCGGCCACGTCGATGATGCTCTCGGCGACCTCCGCCGCCCGGGCCAGGCCGATGAGCCGGGCCGAGAGCCGGTAGCTGCCCCGCTCGTCGCCGGCCAGCAGCCCGGTCTCGCGCAGCAGCGTGATGTAGCGGTACACGCTGGGCAGCGCGATCCCGGTCCGTTCGGCGAGCTGACGGGCGGTGAGAGTGTGCTCGTCGGCGGAGAACGTGAGCATCAGGGCAAGGACGCGGCGTGCGCCCTCACACCCGTGCGCGGCGTTCGCCTCCGGAGGCATTTTGACCGCGGAAGCTCTGGCCATCGCCCCTTCTCGGGTAGTCAGAACTTAACTATCGGGTGATGATAACGGTGTTTGTCGTATACCGTCAATCAAAGTTCAGTCCCCGTGCGACATAGTAGCGACATAATGGCAGCCCTAGTCAGTGGTCCGGCGGTCAGGAAACCGGAGGCCAGCCGGGCGGTGCCAGCAGGTAGGCCCCGCCGACCAGGGCACCCAGCGTGACCAGCACGAACAGCGTGACCCAGAGACCGGCCGGGGCACCGGTCAGGCGGGCGAGCTGGTCGGCGTCCGAGCCGCGCGTCCACCGCTGGTGCCGTCCCACCGAGCCGCGGGCCAGCTCGAACGCCGGGCGCACCCCGCCGAACAGCAGGAACCAGGCGGCCAGGTAGGCGAACCCGGCCTGCACGGCGGCGCTGGCGTAGTAGCTCACCGCGAACACGCCGCCCGCGGTGAGCAGCACCGCCACCGCGCCGTAGAGGTTGCGGATGGCCAGGAACGTCGCGGCCAGCAGGACCAGGGCGAGCCAGAGCATCGCGGTCAGGTGCCGGGCCGCCAGCAGCCAGGCGGCGCCCGCGCCGAGCAGCGACGGCATGACGTAGCCGGCCGCCGCGGTGAGCACCAGGCCGGGGCCGGCCTGCTTGCCCCGCGAGTAGGTCACGCCCGAGCTGTCGGAGTGCAGCCTGATGCCGTCGAGGCGCCGCCCGGACAGCACCGACACCAGCGCGTGGCCGCCCTCGTGCGCGATCGTGATGACCTTCCCCGCCAGCCGCCAGGCCGGCGTGTTCAGCACGACGACCAGCGCCACCAGCCCGGTCAGGCCGATCACCCAGGCGGGCGGCAGCGGCTGGGTGCCGGAGACCCGGTCCCACAGCACGGCGATCACGTGCATGGCCGGCCTCCTTCGCTTCCTCGCTCGGCTTAGGGTTTCGGCAGCCAGGAGACGTGGCCGGCTAGCAGGGCGTAGCCGACGAAGGTCACCGCGTCGATCAGGAAGTGCGCGATGAGCAGCGGCATGACCCGGCCCCAGCGGCGGTAGAGGTAGCCGAAGATCAGGCCCATGACGGCGTTGCCGATGAAGGCGCCCACGCCCTGGTACAGGTGGTACGAGCCGCGGATCACCGCGCTCAGGGCGATGGCCCGGGAGGGCCGGACGCCGAGCAGGTCCAGCCTGCTCAGCAGGTACCCGACGACGATGACCTCTTCCACGGTGGCGTTCTGCGCCGCGGACAGGATCAGCACCGGGAACCGCCACCAGATGTCGGGCAGGCTCTCCGGCACCACGTTCAGCTCGACGCCGACGTGAAAGGCGATCAGGTACAGGGCCAGGCCGCTGCCGCCGATGAGCGCGGCCAGCACGGCGCCGCGGGCCAGGTCCCGGCCCGGCTCCTCGGCGTCCACCCCGATCGAGGACGGCCGCTCCCCCGCCCGGGCCAGCAGGTAGAACACCAGCAGCACCGGAGCCAGCGACAAGGTGATGTTCAGCAGCTGCATGATCAGGTCGAGCAGCGGACGGCCAGGGGCCAGCGAGCCGTTAAGGGTGGCGGTCTGCTTGCTGAGCGACTGCTTCGCGGTCAGCGAGCCGATGAGCGAGACCAGCGCGTAGACGCCGCTGGCGCCGAGCGAGACGGCGAAGACCACGACGATCTCCCAGCGCTGCAGCCGCGGCGGCGGTGGCGCGAGGCCGGCCAGCGGCTGAGCCGGGGGGCTCTGCGCCGGGGGGCTGGTCGAGATGTCGTCCGTCATCGCCCTTCAGTATCACCGAACCCGACGAGCCGAATAGCCCGCTACGGGCCGAGCCACTAAACTCGGGAGATCAGCGCGGGACCGCGTGTCCGCCAGGTTCTCCATCCAGCAGAGGTCGCCATGTCCGGGTATCAGCCCTATCCGTCGAGCGGCACGACCGTCGAGCCGGAACGAGGCGAGGCCCCGCCTTCGGTACAGAAGGCCGTCAAGCTCATGTACGCGGGAGCGGCCGTCAGCACGGTCAGCCTGATCGTCTCGGTGATCCTCCCGCTGGCCAACGTCGCCGCCAGCAAGGCCGCGCTCAAGAAAGACCATCCCAATCTGAGCGCGAGCCAGGTCAACCAGGCCTTCAACCTGGGGATCGCGGTGGCCATCTTGTCCGGCGCGGTCGGCGCGGTGCTGTGGCTGTGGATGGCCCGGGCGAACGGCCAGGGCAAGAACTGGGCCCGGATCACCTCCAGCGTGTTCTTCGCGCTGGCGACCGTGAGCCTGCTCAGCATCCTGAACGCGCCGTCGGTGCTCGGCATCATCTTCGCGGTGGCGCTGTGGGTCGTCGGGCTCGGCGCGATCATCTACCTGTGGCGCGGGGAGTCGAGCGAGTTCTTCAAGCCGCGGCAGCTCCTGTGAGCCCGGCTCCGGTCGTCCTGGCCGCGGTTCCGACCCTGTTCGGCCCGGACGGAGAGCTGGACCGGGACGCCAACCGCGCGCTGTACAAGCTCATCGCCGGACTGCTCGACGGCATGCTGGTGGCCGGGACCACCGGCGAGTTCCCCGCGCTCGACGACGACGAGCGGCTGTGGCTGGCCGAGCAGGCACTGGCGGAGGCCGGCCCGGATCGCGTCATCGTGCACATCGGCGCCCCGGACGCCCGCCACGCGGCCCGGCTGGCCCGGGCGGCGGTCGCGCTCGGCGCCCGGCGCATCGCCGCGATCACGCCCTACTACCTGCCGGCCCGCCCCGATGAGCTCGTGACCCACTACCGGTCCGTACGCGAGGCCGCGCCAGGAGCCGAGCTCTACGCCTACATTTTCCCCGAACGGACCGGGCTCACCGTCTCGCCCTCCCTGCTCGCGGATGCGGCGCGGGCGGCGGACCTGGCCGGCGCGAAAATCAGCGGATCCGCCTCGGCCGACCTGGCCGGGTACGTCGCGGCCGCGCCCGGCCTGCGGATCTTCTCCGGGAACGACGCCGACCCGTGGGCGACTACGCGGGCGGGGGGCGAAGGCGTGATCTCCGGGCGTAGTTCGGCTTACCCGGAGCTGTATGCCGCGCTGGTCAAGGACCCGTCCTACCAGGAGCAGCTGGACCGGGTGGTGACGCTCGGGGCGAGCATCGGCCGGCTCAAGCACGCGCTGCGGGCTCGCGGGCTGGCCGGGACGGCCGCCCGGATGACCGTCGACCCGCCGGATCCGCAGCTGGCCGCCGCGATCGAAGCCGAAGTGGCCGCGCTTCCGTAGTTACCTGTTCTTAACCTGGCCGCGTCAACCCGCGCCCGGGGTGACGCGTCATTTCTGTAGAGGCCCGGCGTTAGCGGGGCGCCGGGCCTCTGCAGAGCTCGGCAGGCGGAAGCCGAGCGGCAGGCCCGGCGCGAGCGGGGCGCCAGGCGTGGCCTGGCGTGAGCGGGGCGCCGGAGCCCGTCGATACTTCCGTCCCGGCTGATGCGGTGTCCGGCTGGCCCTCCGGGGCCAGCCCGGCTTGCCGTCGGCGTCGGGTATGTGGCGGGTATGTGGCGCGAGCAAAGAGCGCCCCCGGCGGCGACCGCTCGATTCCCTCCCCGGCGTGAGCCGGCCGAGTTGCGACATGCTCTCCGGTCCCGGGAGAAGCGCTGGTCACATTTGTTGCATGACGATTCGCTGAACGCGTGAATCGGAAAATCTTAACGTCGCACCTCTGGACTATTCATGAATGGTGACGTAAGCAGGTGAAAGGAAGCTAGAAGGTCTAGACCGTCTGAAGCTGGGAGGGACCCTGTGGCTGACGCGTGGATGCCGGGCGCCAGAAGCATCCGGGCCCGGGTCGACGGGGGACAGCTAGGGGGCGGGGCACCGCGCGTGGTCTGGCTGACGCTAGGCGCCGATCCGCGCACCGTTTCCGTCTGGTCGGCCGCGCAGCGGCTGAACCAGGAGGAGCGGCCACCTCATCTGGTGTGGGATCCGCTGACGGGTGACATCGCGCAGTTGCTGCCGATCGTCCGGGCCGGCTGCGCGCTGGGCATGCCCGAGCATCTGGGCTCCCAGCGGGACCGGCCGCCGGCCCAGGCCGCGAGCGTGAATCGCGAGGGCCGGCTATGCGTGCAGATCGGGGTGCTGGGCTCGCCCCGGGAACCATTCACCAGCTTCCAGATGATCGGGCTGGCCGCCATCCTCGGCTGGCTCGACTCGTGGCACATCCCGCGGCGCTGGCCGGCCGGCCCGCCCGCCCCTTACCGCCAGCTGACGCGGCCCCGCAGCCGGGCCCTGTGGGCTCGCGGCGGCCACTACGGCGCCTCCCAGGTCCCCGAGTGCGACAACCTGGGCCCCGGCGGCATCGACATCGAGTACCTCACCCGCGTGGACGCCAGCATCGCGCGGGAACTGCCCGAACCCATCTGCACCAACGGGTCCCCTATCCGGCTGAGCGCTCACGCCGCTCGCGAGATCCCCGGGCTGAGCGCCGCCGCCGTCTAATCGGCGCACGCCGGGGGCCCTACTCCATCGTTTCGGGTACAAAATCCTCGATCCTGATTCAGTGGTTGTGGCACCCTACCCTCCCTATTCGTTAGAACGCCACAACCACTGAATCGGCCAGGGATCACCGCAGCGGGAACTTGTGGCTGATGGGATCCAAGGGACTACTGGGGTTACGGAAACTTCGCGGCGGGCTGCGGGGGCGCTCCGCGGCGGGCTGCCGGGGCGATCCGCGGCGGATCGCGGGCCACGTGAGCCGCAGCGCTTCATGAGGCGTTAGGAGACGGGCGGAAGATAGGGCTAAATGATCATCGGTGCTGGCAGGACGGCGAGGTTCGTCTGGCCGAAACGTTTCCTGCTGGCGGTACACGGCTCTCGAAGCAATAGGCTGTGGTGATGAATGACCGGCTCGTGTGGATCGACTGTGAGATGACAGGGCTCGACATCGAAAGGGACGCGCTCGTCGAGATCGCGTGCCTGGTGACCGACGGCGAACTCAACCTGCTGGACGAGGGCGTCGACCTGATCATCAAGCCCCCGGCCGAGTCGCTGGAAACGATGCCGGACGTGGTCCGCGAGATGCACACCGCCTCCGGGCTGCTCGACGAGCTACCCGGCGGGATCAGCGTGACCGAGGCCGCCGAGCTGGTGCTCGACTACGTGCGCGGACACGTCAAGGAGCCGCGGAAGGTGCCGCTGTGCGGCAACTCGATCGCGACCGACCGCTGGTTCATCGCGCGCGACATGCCCGAGCTCGACGCTTACCTGCACTACCGCATGGTCGACGTGTCCAGCATCAAGGAACTGGCCCGCCGCTGGTTCCCGCGGGCCTACTTCGCCTCGCCGGCCAAGCACGGCGGCCACCGGGCGCTGGCGGACATCAGGGAGAGCGTGCAGGAACTGCGCTACTACCGCGAGGTGGTGTTCGTGCCGCAGCCCGGCCCGGATTCCGCCACGGCGCGGGAAGTAGCCAAGCGGTACGCCGAGCCGGCGGGCGAAGCCGCCCGGGGCACTCACGGTATGTGACGCGCGCGGGCGCGGGGACCGCTATACTCGTGTTCAGCCGCGCGATGCCCCCGGGCAGCGCGCGTTCTGCTGTCGCCCGGCCGGATGGCTCGGTGACGATGGTGGGTGTAGCTCAGCTGGTTAGAGCGCCAGGTTGTGGTCCTGGATGTCGGGGGTTCGAATCCCCTCACTCACCCCAGTGAAAGTGCGGGCCGGACCTCGGGTTGAAAGAGGCCGGCTTACCGCCGGCCGGCTCCTGACATGACGCAAGCCTCCCGGGCATCTTCATGCTCTCCGGGTGACTTGTCCTGTCCTGCGGGGGCGGAAAATCACCATCGTGACCAGCCCCGGAGAATCTGCGGTCGAGCAGCGGCGGCTGCTCGTGATCATCGGGGCGCTCCTGCTCGGGATGCTCCTGGCGGCGCTCGACCAGACCATCGTGGCCACCGCGCTGCCGACCATCGCCGGGGACCTGCATGGCCTGTCCGACCTGTCCTGGATCGTGACGTCCTACATCCCGACCCGCTCGGGCCTGGAACTGCTGCCGCTGATGGCCGGGCTGCTGCTGACCTCGACTCTGTCCGGCATCTTGATCAGCCGGTGGGGCCGCTACAAGGTCTTCCCGATCGTCGGCACGGCGCTCATGACGGTCGGGATGTACCTGCTGTCCCGGCTGGGCGTGGCCACCGGGACCCTGGCCAGCTCGGCGTACATGTTCGTCCTCGGCGTCGGCATCGGGGCCGTGATGCAGGTCCTGGTCATCGCGGTGCAGAACGTCGTACCCTACTCCGACCTGGGCGTCGCGACCTCGGGCGTGACCTTCTTCCGCTCCATCGGAGGATCGTTCGGCACCGCGGCCTTCGGTGCCATCTTCGCCAGCCAGCTCACCGGCAACCTGGCCCGCTACCTGGCCGGCACGCCCGTCCCGGCCGGCTTCAACGCCGCCGCGGGAGCCAGCCCGGCGGTGCTGGACAAGCTGCCGCCCGCGGTCCACGCCGGTTACGTCCACGCCTTCGCGGCCTCGCTGCACACCGTGTTCCTGGTCGCGGTGCCCATCGCGGCGGTCGCCTTCGCGCTCACCTGGCTGCTCAAGGAGGTGCCGCTGCGCCAGGTGGCCAGCGTCCCCGACGCCGCCCAGGTGGTCGCGCCCACCGCCATGCCCGCGGTCCGGGACTCCGCCGATGAGGTCACCCGGGCGCTGTCCGTGCTCGCCAGCAAGCAAGACCGGCCCCGGGTCTACCAGCAACTGGCCAAAGCCGCGTCGGTCAGCCTCGATCCCCGCTCGACGTGGGTGCTGTTCCGCCTGGACGGCCATCCCCACCTCGACCTGTCGGCCCTGGCCGAGGCGACCGGCGTCGCCGCCGGACAGCTCAGCGCGCTTCTCGCCCCGCTGGCCGGGGCCGGATTCGTGACGATCCCGCCGCCCGTGCCGGACTCAGCGCAGATCGTCCAGCTCACCCCGGCCGGCGCGGCCGCCATCGACCGGCTCGTCCGTGCCCGCCAGCAAGGGCTCACCCGGCTCCTGGGCAGCTGGTCAGCCGAGCTCGACGCCCAGCTGGCCGGCGAACTCGAGCAGCTGACCCGCGACCTGCTGCGCAATCCGGCCCGTCGCGACCAGCTATTCGCTGAGCCCGCACCACCCGCCCCGGTTCCCTGATCCCGCACCTTCCGGCGCAGTGGTCAGGGGTCAGGCCGACGTCACGCTGGGTTGCGGGGACGACGGGCGGCTCCGGTACCGGAGCCGGAACAGGCCATAGGCGATCGGCCCGGCGCAGAGCGGCAGCCAGTAGGAGGCGAGCCGGTAGGTGAGCGTGGCCAGCACGGCCTGGCTGGAGTCCACCTCAGCCAGCACCAGGAGCCCGGTCAGGCTCGCCTCGACGATCCCGAGACCACCGGGGGTAATGGGGATCATCCCGACAACGCCGGCCACCGCGTAGGCCACCAGGATCAGCGACGGGCGCGGGTGGCTCCCGGTGGCCCGCAGCGCGGTGAGCAGGCACAGGTAGTCGAACCCCAGGCGGCCGGCGGACAGCAGCAGCGCCTGCCACCACTGCTCGCCCAGCACCGCCCGGATGTCGTTCCGCTGCCCGAGCAAGGTCTGGTCCAGCCCTTCCAGCGGGGGCCGTTTCCGCAGCATCCAGTTCCTGACCCGCTGCACCAGCCGGCCAGCCCAGCGGAGCGGGGCGTCATAGGTCAGTACGACCGCCCCGAAGGCGGCGAAGGCCACGAAGGCCACCGCGCCCAGGATCGCCGCGTTCACCAGGCCCCGGTTGGCGGTGGGCGCGCCCACCAAGATGACCGGGAGGGCGAAGGCCGGGAGGGCGAGCAGGCCCCCCACGCCGAGCAGGGAGTACGAAGCCAGCCCGCCCACGGTCGAGCTCGTGTCCCGCCCGCTGGCCGCCAGCATCCGGAACTGCGCCGCGGCCCCCACGGCCGCGCCGCCCGGCATGATGAGGGTGATCGCGTTGCCGACCAGCTGGGAGGTGACGACCGGGAACCACGCCCTGGTCCGCAGGGCCAGCCGCTGCAGCGCGAATGTGCAGGTGAAGTGGGCGGCCTGGGCCGCGACCGCCGCCGCGAACCACCACGGGTTCAGGGTCGAAAGCCGGGGCCAGGACGCGAGCACCTCGGTGATGGCCGGGAACACGAGGTAGATGGCGATGCCGGCGGTGACCACCATCGCGGCCCGGGTGACCACCGTCTTCCAGGCCAGCGGATGTGAGCTCTCGCTCTCGATCCTGGCGGCCAGGGACGGCTTGCCCGCGGTGGCGGGCGGTCCACTCGTGGCCGGCGTGCTCACAGGTACTCCTGCTGCCGCATCCAGACCAGGGTGAACCAGCCCCAGATGGGCGGCAGGTAGGAGGTGAACAGCCGCTGGATGAAGACCGCGGCGGTGGCGTCGGCCTCCGAGACGCCGGCCGCGGTCAGGCCGAGGATCAGGCCCGCCTCCACCACCCCCATGCCGCCGGGCGAGGGCGCGACGCCGCCGATGATCGCGGCCAGGGTGATGACCACGATCAGGACGGGCAGCCGCAGATGATCCCCGAAGGCCCGCAGCGAGACGGACAGGGCCATAGCCACGAGCAGGTCCCGGCCAAATGCGCCGCCCAGCAGCAGGACCAGCTTGCGCGG
>JAJKHX010000475.1 GCA_021154785.1 Nocardiopsis sp. | reverse complement strand
GGCACCTGCGGGCCGGGGCTGGCCCCGGCGGCCGAGGCGGCGCTCTACCGGGTCGCCCAGGAGGCCCTGCACAACGCGCTGCGGCACGCCGCGGCGTCCAAAGTCCGGGTGACGCTGTCCAAGACCGCGCGCCAGGTCGTCCTGGAGGTGGCCGACGACGGCCGCGGCTTCGTGCCCGAGACCGCCACCATCGGGCTCGGGCTGGCCTCGATGCGGGAACGGGCGGCGGCGGTCGGCGGGCGGCTGACGATCTCCTCGGGCGCGAAGGGCACGGTGGTGCGGATGGCCGTGCCAGGAAGGGCAAGCCGATGACGCAGCCGGCCGGGCTCACGGGGCCGATTTCGGTGCTGATCGTGGACGACCACCCGGTGGTCAGGCGCGGGCTCCGGGTGCTGCTCGAGGTGCAGGACGGGATCGAGGTGGCCGGCGAGGCGGGGGACGGGGCCACCGCGCTCGCGCTGGCCGCCGAGCTCACCCCGGACGTGATCCTGCTCGACCTCAAGCTGCCCGGCCTGGACGGCCTGGCCGTGCTGGCCGAGCTGAAGGCCCGCGGCGGGAGCTGCGCCGCCCGGGTCCTCGTCCTCACCAGCGTGACCGAACCCGCGTCAGCCAGCCTGGCCGTGCGGTCCGGCGCGGCCGGGGTGCTCTACAAGGACGTGGACCCGGACGCGCTGGTGCGGGCCATTCGTTCGGTGCACGACGGCCACTTGCTGCTGGCCCCGGAGGCAGCGGGCAACCTGGTCCGCGCGGGCAGCGGCTGGGGGGCCGTGGCCGGCCTCGACGCGCTCACCAGCCGGGAGCGCGAGGTGCTGGCCGAGATCGCCAAGGGCCGGTCCAACCGGGAGATCGCGCGGGCCCTGACGGTCTCCGAGAAGACGGTGAAGGCCCACGTCAGCTCGGTCCTGGCCAAGCTCGGCGTGCAGGACCGCACCCAGGCCGCCCTCCTCGCCGTCCGCAACGAGCAAGGAGCCTAAATCGTACAGGCAATCGACATTCTCATGATCACGAATGCTTTTATACCCTATACGATACAAAAGTCTTCGTGATCATGGAAAACCTCGCCCGAGGCGCGGTGGCGGCCAAACCGGGACGGCTGACGCCGGTCCCCGGCGTTTCCGCGGAAACGCCGCCTGTGATAGACCGGCCGCGTGCCTGAGCTGACGATTGCCGCGGTCGAGGTGGTGGAACCGGCCGCGGCCTGGCCGCTGACCCAGATACTGGCGCCGTTTATGGTCGTAAGGCAAGCAGGCATGGTAGTTACGTGCGCCCGTCGAGTCTTGGATTCCGTTGCTTTCTGCCTAAAGCAGCGCGCATAACCGCTAAGTGTTACAGAATCCAACAAATTGGTTCTCTCGTTCCGTGAGATTTATGGTCTGACCAGTCGGGCAGGCTAGTTATCAGTCCGGCTGGCTGTGCGCGCGGGGGCGCGGTGGCATAGGTTCGGTTTCGGTGGCGCGCGAGAAGGGAGCCTGATGTCCGACGAGGTGCTTCGGCTGCGGGGCGTCGAGGTCCGGCGCGACGCGGCAGTGCTGCTGCGCAACGTGGACTGGACGGCCCACGGGGACGAGCGGTGGATCCTGATCGGCCCGAACGGGGCGGGCAAAACCACCCTGCTCCAGGTGGCCGCCACCTTGATGTTCCCGACCGAGGGCACGGTCGAGATCCTCGGCGAGCGGATGGGCGAGGTGGACATCTTCGACCTGCGGCCGCGGATCGGGCTGACCAGTGCCGCCATCGCGGAGCAGGTCCCGCCCGCGGAGAAGGTCATCGACCTGGTGCTCACCGCGTCCTACGCCATCCTCGGCCGGTGGAAGGAGGAATACGACTCGGCCGACGTCACCCGCGCGGTCGAGATCCTCGACGCGCTCGGCTGCGCACACCTGATCAGGCGCCGGTTCTCCACCTTGTCCGAGGGGGAGCGCAAGCGGGTGCAGATCGCCCGGGCGCTGATGCCGGACCCGGAACTGCTGCTGCTCGACGAGCCGGCCGCCGGCCTCGACCTGGGCGGCCGCGAGGATCTCGTGCGACGGCTGAGCAAGCTGGCCCGCGACCCCAAGGCGCCGATGATGGTCCTGGTCACCCACCACGTCGAGGAGGTCCCGGACGGGTTCACCCACGCGATGCTGCTGCGCCGCGGGTCGGTCCTGGCGGCCGGGCCGATCGGTGAGGTGTTCACCGAGCGGAACCTGTCCCGCTGCTTCGGCGTCCAGCTGGAAATCGAGTACCGGCAGAACCGCTGGGCCGCCCGGGCCCGCTAGCGGGAATCCCCGCGGTAGCGCTGAGTCAGCAAGCGCTGGCTGAACTCGCTTGCGGTCGGTAACGTAGCAAACGCGCCCGGAAACCCCGGAAGCACTGGGAAACCCCGCCCCGGGCGCAGGAGCGAGGCCGCCATGAGCTCTCTTTTGGTGACGATCCTGCTGGTTCTCCTCGTCGTCGCGGTGATCGCGGCGATCGCCCGGTCTATCCGCATCGTGCCGCAGGCGACAGCGGGCATCGTGGAGCGGTTCGGCCGGTACCACCGGACGCTGAACGCCGGGCTGAACATGGTCACCCCGTTCGTCGACCGCCTGCGGCCCCTGATCGACCTGCGCGAGCAGGTGGTCAGCTTCCCGCCGCAGCCGGTGATCACCGAGGACAACCTCGTCGTCGGCATCGACACCGTCATCTACTTCCAGGTAACCGACGCCCGGGCCGCGACCTACGAGGTCGCCAACTACATCGCCGCCGTCGAGCAGCTGACGGTGACCACGCTGCGGAACGTGGTGGGCGGCATGGACCTGGAGACCGCGCTCACCTCGCGCGACCAGATCAACGGCGAGCTGCGCAAGGAACTCGACGAGGCGACCGGCAAGTGGGGGATCCGGGTCGGCCGGGTGGAGCTCAAGGCCATCGAGCCGCCCGGCTCTATCCAGGACTCGATGGAGAAGCAGATGCGCGCCGACCGGGACAAGCGCGCCGCCATCTTGTCCGCCGAAGGATCCAAGCAGTCCGCCATCCTGACCGCCGAGGGCGCCCGGCAGGCGGCGGTCCTCAAGGCCCGCGGCGAGTCGGAGGCGACCATGCTCCGGGCCGAGGCGGATGCCCGGGCCCAGGCGGTACGGGCGCGCGGGCAGGCGGAGGCGATCGGCACCGTGTTCCGTGCCATCCACGAGGGCAACCCGGACCAGCGGCTGCTGGCCTACCAGTACATGCAGATGCTGCCGCAGATCGCCCAGGGCGACGCGAACAAGGTCTGGATCGTGCCGAGCGAGATCGGCAAGGCGCTGGAGGGCCTGGGCGGCTTCTTCAGTTCGGCCGCCAGCCGGCCGGCCGAACCTCCGGCGTCGGCTGGGCCGGTTGCCACCGCCCCGCCGAACGGGTCCGCCGGGACCTCGGTGCTGTCAGGGCCGGGGTCGCAGCTCGACACGTCCGTCAGCGGTGACTCGAGTCTGGAAGGATGGCTGACGGGCGGTAGCGGGGCCGTGCACGACGCTGCCGTCGGCAATCACGAAGGTGGACCCGTGCCAGGGGCAGGTGATGCAGGCGGAGCCCCGCTCCGCCACGATCCGGCCCTGATGCAGGGGCCCACCGAGATGGGAGCACCGATCTGACAGCACGCTGACCTCGGGTCCCTGCCGGTACACGAGCAGGGAGAGGTAGCCGAGCTGGCGCCGGACCGGCCTTCGCTCTGGCAGCTCGGCCAGCCTGCACAGGTCGTGCCAGCCCAGCCCGGACAGGTGGCTGACCTGCTCGGCGTGGCTGGTGCCGGCGCCGAGCCGCAGCGCCAGGTGGCCGCCCAGGTAGGCGCCGCCGGTCGCCAGCGCCAGCCCGGACGCCGACAGGGCCCGGCCGTAGCCGGTCCGGCCGCCCGCCCGGGCCGCCAGCGAGCCGACGAACAAGGTGGCCGCGCTGACCTGGCAGACGGCGTGCACCAGGCCGACCCGCTGCTGGTCCCGGTGCAGCGCCGACCAGTCGGCCAGGCCGGTGGCCGCCGCGGGCGCGGTTCCCGCGACCCCGGCCGCGATCAGCACCGCGGCCGCGCGCTCGGTGCCGCGGAACAGGTCGAGGATCACGGCGGAGGTCCAGCAGCCAAGCGGCAGCCGCACCAGCGCGGGGTGGGCGGGCTGGCCGAACGGGACGCCGTGCAGGGCGTCGGTGCGTGCCCCGGCCGGGAGCGCGCGGACCACGGAGTCGGACAGCCCGGCGATGACCGGGTCGAGGGCGTGAGCGCGCTCGATGCGCTCGGCGAGAGCTGACGGCCGGGACAGCAGGGAGGTTTTGCCCCCCTTGCGTGCCCGCCTGGTGGAGAGGAGGGATTGCCGCACGTTTAGTGCCTACCCGCCCCCTCCGCACGGGAACCCGGCGCGCGGGTGAAGATCAGGTACGCCGTTCGGCCTCGCCGCGGAGCCGGTCCAGCTGGTACCGCACGATTTCCAGGAACCGCTGCTGGAACCCGAGCAGCAGCCTCAGTTCCTCGTCCGAGTAGCTGGCGGCGGCGGCGCGCCAGGCCATGACCAGCGGTCCGAAGGTGGGGCCGATCTCCCGCAGGGCGGGCCCCGGGTTCAGGTTGACGATCACCCGGCGACGGTCCTTCGGATCGCGTTCGCGCCGGACGAAGCCGCCCTCCTCCAGCCGGTCCAGCACCCCGGTGATCGACGCCGTGGTCAGCCCGGTCTGCCGGGCCAGGTCGCCCGCGGTCATCGGCCCGGTCAGCGCCACGATGTTCAGGCAGTTCAGGTCGGTGGCGTTGACACCGATGCGTTCGGCCGCCACCTGCCCGAGCAGCTGCAAGGTCGATCCCGTCTGCCGCATGGCCGACAGGAACTCGACTTCCATCCGCCGCCGCCCGTCATCGGCCTGTGCGTCTAGCTCAGGCATGTCGCACCTCCCGCCGCTTTCCTGTTAGTACTGCGCGCCACCGCTTTCCTACCAGTACTGCGCCTGCCGTGGTTCCGGTCGAGCGTGCCACGGCTGCGAACCGCCGGCTCGTTAGGTATGTTGATATTTAAGCTTCCTAGACAATAGCTTATCAAGATGATAAGTTTCCCTAAGTGTAGGACGGGCCGGCCGGGGGCCGGTCACAGCGCACGGACGAGTTTCGTCTCAGAGACCGGAGCTCGAATGTCAGAGCGCACCACGACGAGGGGATCCATCACCATGACCATCACCGCCGAGAACACCCGCCCGCTGCCGCTCATCGGCCAGTCGGTGGGACAGGCCCAGGCCGCGCTGACCAGGCTGCTGACCGGCATCCTGGCCAGGTCGGGCACCAGCTACCAGACCTGGCTCGGCCTGCAGCGGCTGAACGCCCTCGGCGGCGAGCCGGCCCGGGACGCCTACGAGCGCGACGTGCGCGACTGGCTGCTGCTGGACGGGCCGGACGCCGCCGGGCTGACGAGCGACCTGGTCGCCTCGGGCCTAGCCGAGGCCGACAGCGACACGATCCGGATGACCGAAGCCGCGCGCCGGCTCCGCCAGGACGTGATCGCCGCGTCCGCGCAGATCACCGGGCCGGTGCTGGCCACCGTGGACCGCGCCGACCTCGAGACCACCATCCGGACGCTGAACGAGATCACCAGGCGGGTCCGGAAGACGTTCGGAACGGAGGAGAGCTGATGACGGCACAGCAGCTGCCGGGCACCGAGGCGGCCCGGCACGGCACCGGCGACGCCGACCTGACCATCATGCTGGCGGCGCACCGCGCGCTCCGCCGCGACCTGACCCGGCTGGCCCGCGCGGCCGCCCGGCCCGCTGGGGCCCTGCGGTCCGAGCCGGCCAGGCGGCGGTCGGTCGCGGCCGGCTGGGAATTGTTCAAGCACGAGCTGCACCTGCACCACACCGCCGAGGACGAGATCATCTGGCCCGCCCTGCGGCCGCGGCTGGCACACCGCGAGCACGCCCTGTCGGTTCTCGACGCCATGGAGGAAGAGCATGCGCGCATCGACCCCCTGCTGGCCGCGGTCGACGCCGCCTTCGCCGGGGCTCCCGAGGCGGCCGACTGGCCCGGGGGGGACCGCCTGCCCGATGTCATCGACGCGCTGGCCAGCACACTGACCGGCCATCTGGGCCACGAGGAGCGGGACGGCCTGCCGCTGATCGGCGAGGCCCTGACCGCCGCCGAGTGGCGCAGCGCCGGCTTCAAGATCGCCCGTCGCAACGGCCTGTCGGAGGGCGGCGAGATGTTCGCCTGGATGCTGGACAGCGCCGGCCGCGAGGACGCCGCCGCCACGCTGAAGTCACTCCCGCCCCCCGTACGCCTGCTCTACCGCACCATCTGGAAGCCCCGCTTCGAGCGCACCCCCCGCTGGTAGCCGGGACGCACGGGCTGGCCCGCGACGATGGCCGGCCAGCCCGGAAGCGCCGCAGAAGCCCGCGTAGTACCGGATCAATGGAGCATTGAGCCGGCTACCACCGGATCGATGGAGCATTGAACCGGTTCGTCTCGAAGCAGAGGCGGTACCACTGCGTTAGCTGGTACTCATGGGGCTGATGAGGTCCGGCAGCGCGATGCCAGGGCGGAAGGACAGCGCCGGGTCAGGGCGGAATGGGAGCGCCGGGTCAGGGGCGGAAGCGGTAACCCATGCCTGGTTCGGTGAGCAGGTAGCGGGGGCGGGAGGGCTCGGGTTCCAGCTTGCGGCGCAGCTGGGCCAGGTAGACCCGCAGGTAGTTGCTCTCCGTCTCATATGACGGGCCCCAGATCTCGCGGAGCAGCTGCTTCTGGGACACCAGGCGCCCGCTGTTGCGCACCAGGATCTCCAGCAGCTGCCACTCCGTCGGGGTCAGCCGGACCGGGGCGCCGGCCGGGGCACCGGCCGGGGAGCCGCCAGACCGGACAACCTGCTTCGCCGCCAGGTCCACGGTGAAGTCGGCTGTGACCACCACCGGCTCGTCCGGCGCGGGCGCCGCCCGGCGGACCGCGGCCCGGAGCCGGGCCAGCAGCTCGTCCATGCCGAACGGCTTCGTCACGTAGTCATCGGCGCCGGCGTCGAGGGCGGCGACCTTCTGGCTCTCCTGACCCCAGGCGGACAGCACGATGATCGGGATCGAGGTCCAGCCGCGGACGCCGTGGATCACCTCGGTGCCGTCCATGTCCGGTAGCCCCAGGTCCAGGATGATCACGTCGGGCCGGTCGCGGGCCACCGCGGCCAGCCCGGTGGTGCCGTCCACCGCCGTGGTGACGTCGTACTCGCGGGCGCTCAGGTTGATCCGCAGCGCCCGCAGGATGGACGGCTCGTCGTCCACCACCAGGACCCGCGTCACGATCGCACCGCCCAGGCCCGGGTCATGATCCGGCGGCATCCAGCGCGGACCGGGCCTCGCTGGCCGCCGGGGCCGCGGGCAGCATGACCCGGACGGTCAGCCCGCCGCCGGGCGTGTCGAGCGCCGAGATCCGGCCGCCCATGGCCTCGGCGAAGCCCTTGGCCACCGCGAGCCCGAGCCCTACGCCGGGATGCCGGTCGCCGGCCCGCTCGAACGGCTCGAAGATGCGCTCCTTCTGCTTGTCGGGCACGCCGGGGCCGTGGTCCACGACCTCGAGGCACACCGTGGCCCCGAGGGAGCCATCGGACAGCGAGGCGTGCAGCTCAGGCGGCCGCCCGGCCGGGGAGTAGCGCAGCGCGTTGGAGAACAGGTTGGCCAGTACCCGCTCGAGCAAACCGGGGTCGGCCAGCACCAGCGGGAAGCCGTCCGGCACGGCCAGCTCGAGCCGCACCGAGTCGTCCAGGCCGCCCGCCGCCACCGGCGCCACCTCGTCGATCGCCGTGGGCCGCAGGAACGGCTGCAGCGACCCGGTGTGCAGGCGGCTCATGTCGAGCAGGTTGCCGATCAGCGCGTCCAGCCGGTCGGCGTTCTGCTCGATGGTGGCGAGAAGTTCGGCTTCATCCGCCGGCGACCAGGTCACGTCGGTCTGCCGCAGGCTGCTGACCGACGCCTTGACCGAGGCGAGCGGGGTGCGCAGGTCGTGGCTGACCGCGGCGAGCAGTGCGGTCCGCATCCGGTTCCCTTCGGCCAGCGCCTCGGCCTGGGCGGCCTGGGTGCGCAGCCGTTCCCGGTCGAGCGAGGCGGCGGCCTGGGCGGCGTACCCCGCGATCAGGGCCGGCGTGGCCGACAAAGCCTGCCCGGTGATCAGCAGGGTCAGGTCGTTGCGGATATCGACGCGGTTGGCCGCGCTCAGCGAACCATCCACGCCGCTCGAGGCGATCCGGACCCAGGTACCACCCACTCGTTCGGTCAATTCGGCCTGACCGCCGTGGGTGCGGGTCAGGTGCTCCAGGACGGCGGCCGGCGAGTCGGCCCCGCCGAGCACGGTCTGCGCCAGCTCCAGCAGCGAGGCCGCCTCCTCGCGGGCCGCCGCGGCCTGGACCGCGCGCCGGGCGGCCAGGTGGACCATGCTGCTGACGGCGACCGCGACCGTGACGAACAGCAGCAGGGCCAGCAGGTTCCGTGGCTCGGCGATGGTGAAGGTGTGCAGCGGCTCGGTGAAGTACCAGTTGAGCAGCAGGCTGGCCGCCACCGCGGCGAGCACGGCGGGCCAGAAACCGCCCACCACCGTGATGGTCACCACCGCGACCAGGTAGATAAGCAGGTCGTCGGCCAGGTCCAGGTGCGGCCGGGCGGCCGTCAGGGCCAGGGTGAGCAGCGGGAGCAGGGCCGCGGCCAGCAGCGCGCCGCTCAGCCGCCGCCGGACGCCGATCGCGCCCTCCCCGGACGGCGGGGTCTCAGGCCCGGTAACAGCGGCCGCGGCGTCGCCCACGCGACGGCCACCTCGCATGCCCGGATACCTGCCCACATACATCAGTGTGCGTCGCTGCGCGCACCAGCGGAACACCAGGCCCAGCCCGGCGCCGGCCAGCGCGCTCGCGAAGATCACGACGGCCGCGTGCGCGGCGGCCGGCCCGGTGGGGCGCAACTGCGCGTACGGCGGCCGCGCGAAACCACAAGCGGTGAGCCAGCCGATGCCGGCCAGCAGGGCCGCGGCGACCGGTTCGGCGGCGAACGACATGCCGCCGGCGATCGCCGCGCAGAGAATTAGCACCCCGGTCGCGGGCAGGCGGCCGGGCAGAGCGGCGGCGGCCGTGCCCACGGCCAGGAACATGGCGAAGGCGGCCGGCAGCGCGTAAGGCGCCGGCATCGCCCGCTGACCGAACGTGTATCTCATCTCGCTTGCTATTCCAGCCCCGTATCCGGGCGAAATCAGCGGTCCTAACGGATCCTTAACGCTCCGCCCGGAAAGCTTGACGAACCGCATACGGCGGCGGCCAGGCCACGCGAATAGCGTCGGATCACGTGATCAGCACGTGAGCGACCGGACGGAGCTAGAAGCCTAGTGGCCATACGTAAAGCGGCTGGCCTGCTGGCCGGCGATCAGCCGAACGAGCTCCCGGAGACCTTCTGGTACTCGGTCAAGCTCCGCCTGCTCGGCCCGCCAATGGTCAACGAGCAGCTCAAGGAGGAGCGGCTGTCGAAGCCGCTGGCCCTGGGCGTCCTGTCCTGCGACGGGATCTCGTCGGCGAACTACGGCTCGGAGCTGATCCTGCACGAGCTGCTGCCGGTGTTCGGGCTGGCCTCGTTCACGCTGCTGATGCCGCTGACCGGGGTGATCCTGCTCGGCATCTTCCTGGTCGTGCTGTCCTACCGAGAGGTGGTGACGGTCTACACCCGGGCCGGCGGCTCCTACGTGGTGGCCAGGGAGAACTTCGGCCCGCGGGTGGCGCAGGTCGCGGCCGTGGCGCTGATGGTGGACTACGTGGTGACCGTGGCGGTGCAGAACTCCGCGGGCAGCGCCGCAATCCTGTCCACGTTTCCCGCGCTGGCCCGGCCGCTGGGGGAGACCGCGACCCTGCTGCTGATCACGGTGGTGGCCACGCTCGCCATGTGCTACGTGAACCTGCTCGGCGTCCGGGAGAACGGCCGGATCTTCGCGCTGCCGACGTACCTGTTCTCCGGGTCGGTCGGCCTGATGATCCTGGCCGGCCTGGCCCGGGAGATTTTCGGCGGTGGCCTGTCCCAGGTCACCTGGCATCCCGGGACCGTGGCCATCGGGCACAACACCGGCACGCTGATCGCCTTCGCGGCCATGCTGACGCTGGCCCGCGCGTTCGCCAACGGCGGGTCGTCGCTGACCGGGATCGAGGCGGTGTCCAACGCGGTCAGCGCGCTGCAACCGCCCGAGGGCCGCAACGCCCGGCGCCTTCTGGAGATCCAGGGCGCCATCGTGATGTTTCTCATCGCCGGCATCTCCTGGCTGGCCCACCTCACCCACGCGGTCCCGTACGCCAGCGGCGTCCCCACCGTGGTCTCGCAGGAGGCCGACCTGGTCTTCGG
>JAJKHX010000474.1 GCA_021154785.1 Nocardiopsis sp. | reverse complement strand
GGACCCGTGGGACTACGGGGGCCCGGCCGCCGGCCAGCGGCACGCCCAGGCGCTCGGCCTGCTCGACGCGGCCGGGCTGGCCGCGGTCGACCGCGCGCTCGATGTCGGTCTGCCGCAGGTCGCTCCGGAGCTGCCCGGCCGCCTGGGCTCGCTCCACCAGCCGCTCCACCAGCGGGGCGTTGCGCTCCCGCGCCACCGCGACCAGGTCCCGGCCGTAGGTGGCGAACATCAGGATCTGGCGCAGGCCCAGGTCGCCCGCCATGATCTCGGCCATCCGCTCCATGAAGGACACCAGGCCGGACCAGGGATCCGGCGCCTTGAGCGCCTGCTCGGCGATGGCCGCGACCGAGCCCAGCCGTTCCATGAACAGCGCCTCGACCAGCTCCTCCTTGGTGCTGAACCGCCGGTAGACGGTGCCCACCCCGACCCCGGCGTGCCGGGCGATCTCGTCGAGGCTGACATCGAGCCCGCGCTCGTTGAAGACCTCGGCCGCGGCCGCCAGGACCCGCTGCCGGTTCCGCTCGGCGTCACGCCGCAGCGGCCGCGCTCCGGACGCGGGACCCGTCGTGTTCTCCGGCACCTGAGACCTCCAAATAAGTGGAGACAACTTCTCCGCTTCATGCTACCGTGAAGCTAAGTGGAGAAAGCACCTCCAGATTGGTGAAGCTCATGTCTGATGTCAATTCCATCGACCGGGACGGGGCCGCCGGGCGGCGGCGCTGGCTCGTCCTCGGCGTGGTCGGCATCGCCCAGCTTATGGTCGTCCTCGACGTCACGGTGATGAACATCGCACTGCCGTCCGCGCAGCGCGCGCTGCACTTCGGCACGGCGGACCGGCAGTGGGTGGTGACGGCCTACACCGTGGCCTTCGGCAGCCTGCTGCTGCTCGGCGGGCGGCTCGCCGACCTGTTCGGCCGGAAGGTCACCTTCCTGGCCGGCCTGATCGGCTTCGCGGGCGTGTCGGCGATCGGCGGCGCCTCGGTCAATTTCCCGATGCTCGTGACCGCGCGGGCCTGCCAGGGGGTGTTCGGCGCGATCCTGATCCCGTCGGCGCTGTCGCTGCTGACGACCACGTTCACCGAGCCCAGGGAGCGCGGCCGGGCGTTCGGCATCTACGGCGCCATCGCCGCCGCGGGCAGCGCGGCGGGCCTGCTGCTCGGCGGCGCGCTGACCGAGTACCTGTCCTGGCGCTGGACGCTGTACGTCAACCTCATCTTCGCGGGCGCGGCGCTGGCCGGGGGACTGATCCTGCTTGAGCGGAACTCCTCGCCAGTCAAGCCGAAGCTCGACATCCCGGGCGTGCTCGCGGTCTCCGGTGGCCTGTTCTGCCTGGTGTACGGCTTCTCGAACGCGGCCACGCACAACTGGCACACTCCGTCCACCTGGGGCTTCCTGGCGGCGGGGGTGGCGCTGCTCGCGGTGTTCGCCCGCTGGCAGGGCCGGGCCGCCGGCCCGCTGCTGCCGCCGCGGGTGGTGCTCGACCGTAACCGGGGCGGCGCCTACGCGTCCATGCTCATCGCCTCCAGCGGCATGTTCGGCGTCTTCCTCTTCCTCACCTACTACCTGCAGCAGACGCTGGGCTACTCGCCGGTCGTCACCGGCATGGCCTTCCTCCCGATCGCGGCGGGCATCGCCTTCTCGGCCAACATGTCCACGATCGTGCTGATGCCGCGGGTCGGCCCCAAGCCGCTGGTGGCGGCCGGCATGGTGCTCGCGGCGGCCGCGATGACCTGGTTCGCCCAGCTGGGAGTGCACACCGGCTACGCGGACGGCGTGCTCGGGCCGCTCATCCTGACCGGGGCCGGCCTCGGCATGGTGATCGCGCCGTCGATCAATACCGTTACCTTCGGGGTGGAGCCGCGGGACGCGGGCGTGGCCTCGGCCAGCGTCACCGTGGGCCAGCAGCTCGGCGCCTCGATCGGGACCTCGCTGCTGAACACGATCTTCGCCAGCGCCGTCGCGTCCTACCTCACCGCGCACATGAGGTCCGGGGCGGGCCTGAACCGCCAGGTGCTGGCCGGGCTGGCGCTGACCCACGGCTACGACACCGCATTCTGGTGGACCGCCGGCATCTTCGCGGGCGGCGCGATCGTGAGCGGCCTTCTGTTCCGTCCCGGGCCGCTTTACCGGACAAATGACCCGGTGCAGGTCAGGGCGATGGAAGCCGCGTAAGGCGGCGGCCCGGAGCCCTCGTCAGGAATCCATTATCCGGAATCCCCGGCGTAATTGCGCCGGGGATTCCGCGCGCGCAAGCCCGTGACCATAGGCATCGCCGCGCCCGGCCATTATTATTGGCTTGTCCGATATGGCACTAACCGCGTAATTACTGGCGTTGGGGTGGGATCTGGCGTGGTTGGGGTACTGGAGCCTTCCGATCCGCGGGTGATCGGCCCGTTCGAGCTGGTCGGACGGCTCGGGGCGGGCGGCATGGGCCGGGTGTTCCTCGGTATGTCCGCGGCCGGGCGGCCGGTAGCCGTGAAGATCATCCACGCCGGGCTGGCCGCCGATCCCGAGTTCCGGGCCCGGTTCAGCATCGAGGTCGCCGCGGCCAGGAAGGTCAGCGGGCTGTTCACCGCCCTGGTCGTCGACGCGGACGTGGACGCCCAGGTACCCTGGCTGGCCACCGCCTACGTGAGCGGCCCGTCCCTGTCCGAGGCGGTGCGGGACCGCGGGCCGCAGTCCGCCGCGCCGCTGCTGGCGATGGGCGCGGGCCTGGCCAAGAGCCTGACCGCGATCCATGCCGCGGGCGTGGTGCACGGCGACCTCAAGCCGTCCAACGTGCTGCTGGCGCTGGACGGGCCGCGCGTGATCGATTTCGGGATCTCCCAGGCCGCCGAGGCGGCCCCGCAGGCGCGGGGCGGCCTCGTGGTCGGCACCCCCAGCTTCATGTCGCCCGAGCAGGCCGCCGGCCAGGCGACCGGGCCGCTCAGCGACGTGTTCAGCCTGGGCGCGGTGCTCGCCTTCGCCGCGACGGGGCGCAAGCCGTTCGGGACCGGGCCGGCCGCCGCGGTGCTCGAGCGCGTGGTCCGGGGCGCGCCCGACCTGGACGGCGTGCCGCCCGAGGTGCGGCCGCTGATCGAACGGTGCCTGGTCAAGGACCCCGCCGGGCGCCCCGCCGCGGCCGCCCTGCTGGCCGAGGTGACCGCGATCCAGGCCGCGCTGTACCAGCCGGACGAGGCGGCTCCCGCGACCGTGGCTGGTCGCGGGACTGTGGCTGATCCCGGGACCGTGGCTGGTCCCGGGACCGCATCGCCTGCTCCGGAGGCCGCGTCACCTGCTCCGCGCCGGTGGTGGCGGCCGCTGGTCACCGCGTCCGCTGTCGCCGGCATTTTCGTGGCCGGCGCCGCGGCCGGGTACGGCCTGAACATCATGAACATGCACCAGCCCGGCCAGCCGTCCTTGTCCCCGGCAGGCGGCAAGGCCCATCCGCACGACCGAACCGGCGCCGGGGACGCCCGGTCCGGCGGGCGCGCGTTCGCGCTCGCGCCCGCGGGGCCGTCCCCTAAGCCCCCGAAGATCATCGGCACTTATACCTACCAGCAGGGGCAGATGGTCTACTTCGAGATCAGCTACTCGGACCCGGGCCAGAACGCCGCCGGCTTCGGTTTCGTCGGGGTTCAGGAGTCGGCCGGCCTGCCCCGGCAGGTCATCTCCTTCTCCAGCCCCGGGCCCGGCATCGTCGAGGCGAACACGATCGCCTATCCGCTCGACCAGGGCTGCGGCAGCAGCGTGGAGTACACCAGCAGCGTCAGGGCCTGGATCTACGACAAGGCCGGCGGCCGCAGCAAGCCGGTCATCATCCACCTGGCCTGCAGCACCTGATCCCCGGGAATGAGCGCGGGCCGGCCCGGCAGAATGAGCGCGGGCTGGCCCTCAGGAATGAGCGCGGGCGTAGTGGGCCGCGAGCACGTCGCCGCCGAAGTCGCCGCGCGGGCGGCGCAGCACGGTGTGCGCGTGGTTGCCGTCGTCGGTGGTGTCGTACTCGATCAGCAGGTCGCCGCCCTGCACGCGGTAGTAGTGCCGCGCCCCCGGCGTCAGCGGCCCTTCCCAGGCGAAGGACAGGTCCGTGCCGTCCAGCCGGGCCGCCTCGCGGGCCGCGAGCTCCGCGGGCAGCCGGTCCAGGTAGGCCGCCACCAGCTGGGCCAGCAGGGCCCGGGCGGCCAGGCCGAGAGCGGCGGCGGCCACGCCGGGCGGCTCGATCGCCTGGCCGGCCCGCGGGCGGGTGGCGGTGCGGATGTCGGCCGGGGCCTGGCCCGCCACCACGGCGGCTGCCCGATTCCGCGCTCCCATCGCGTCGAGCAGCGCCCGGACCAGGTCTTCCTCCGGGCCCAGGGGCCGCGATACCGGACGCCCGGCGTAGCTGACGCAGGCCGGGTTGGCGCCGAAGAAGACCGGGGCGGGGGAGACCTCCTGGCCGGCCACGGTCATCGTCACCGACAGGTGGTGCCCCTCGAACCGCCACGACCACGGCTGGCCGTCCTCCGGGTCGCCGAACACGCTCACCCAGTAGTCGCCGCTGTGCCGGCCCCGCTGCCACTGCTCCTTGCGGTCGAGCACCTCCTCGAGGGCGACGATGCCCATGGCCTGAGCGTAGGCGTGCTCGCTGAGCCCGGTGGCGAGCAGCCGGTGCGCGGCCTTCCTGGCCGCCGGGGTCAGCTCGGCCAGGCACGCACCGGGACGCTGCCGCGGCCGGTACTCCAGCCAGCGCCGGGCCGCGTCGTCGGCGAACGGCCGGGCGGCGAGCGCGCGCTGGCCCTGATCCAGGCGTCCCAGCAGGGACACCGCGGCGGTACCCATCTGGCCGGCCAGCGAATCGTCGCTCATGAACCCGGTATATCAGTCCTGTCGTCGCGAGCCAGGGGCCGCAGCATGGCCAGCAGGGCGGCGGTATCGGGTGTCGTGGCGAAGAAGGCGGCGTCGGCACCCTCCACGGCGGTGATCGCGGCCCGGGCCAGCTCGCCGCCTCGCCCGGTCACCCTGATCCGCCGGGCCCGGGTGTCGGCGGCGTCGACGGTCCGCACGATCAGGGCCTTGGCCTCCAGCTTCCGTAGCACTTCCGAGGTCATCTTCACGTCGGTGCCGGCCTGCCGGGCCAGGCTGAGCTGGTTCGGCTCGTCGCCGCGCGCGTTCAGCCACCAGGCCGAGGCCAGCAGCACGAACTGCACGTGGGTCAGGCCGAGCGGGGCCAGCGCCGCGGTGATCGCGCGCTGCCAGCGCAACGTGACGTGCCACAGCACGAACCCCGGGCTCTCCTCCGGTTCGAGCGGCACAGGTCAGCCGCCCGCCCGGCGGGCCAGCGCCGCTACCACCTCCGGAAAGTCGGCGGTGATCTGCGGGCCGAGCTCCGGGCCGACCTGACCGGCCGCCTCGCCGGTGATTTCCGTCCGGTAGACGATCCTGGTCCGCCCGGCCGCGGCGGCCTCCAGCCGGTGCTCGGTCCGCACCACGAAGTCGCCCGCGTCCATCTCATCGGTGAAGGACTCGCCCGGCTTGATCTCGGCCAGGCGCATCCGGACCGGCTCGTCGCCCGGCGGGGTCATGGTGAACACCGTGCCGACCTCGAACGGGCCGTCTACGGTGATGGTCTCGATGCCGTCGTTCCACTGCGGCCAGGCCGCCATGTCGGCCCAGTGCTGCCACAGCGCCTCCTGGCTGGCGCTGGTCTCGAGCTGATACTCGTACTCCCACATATTTCCTCCATGTGCAGATGATCTATACACAGACTATATGCCCGGACCTGAGATGTCTATGGCTTTATGAGTAAGGCAGCACTCAGGCGCGATCCGGTAGCTTGAGCACCGTGACAACGCCGGGCAGCTGGGACGAGACGTACGCCAGGGACACGCCGCCGCCGTGGGACATCGGGCGGCCGCAGCCGGTCTTCACCCGCCTCGCGGAGCGGGGCCTGCTGGCCGGCCAGGTGCTCGACTCCGGCTGCGGTACGGGGGAGAACACCCTGCTGGCCGCGGCCCACGGCGCCACCGCGACGGGAATCGACCTGTCCGCCCACGCCATCGCCCGGGCCCAGGCCAAGGCGGCCGAACGGGGACTGACCGCCCGTTTCGAGACCGGTGACGTGCTGCGGCTGGGCGACCTGGGCCTGACCGCCGAGGTGATCATCGACAGCGGCGTGTTCCACGTCTTCGACGATGAGGCCCGCGTCCGCTACGTGACCAGCCTGGCGTCGGTCCTGGCCCCCGGCGGCCACTGCTACCTGATCTGCTTCAGCGACCGCCAGCCGGGGGAGATCGGGCCGCGCCGGGTGAGCCAGGACGAACTGCGCGCCGCCTTCGGCGACGGGTGGTCCGTCGACAGCATCGAGGCGGAGACCTTCGAGCTCAGCCAGGCCAGATTGGGCATCACGTCCGCGCAGGCCTGGCTCGCCGTCATCCGGCGGCTCGGCTAGGGTCCCCGGCCAGCTCCGGGGACGGCGGCCCAGCTGGTGCCGCGGTCGGCATGCGGCGGTGGCCCGGCCACATGCCCAGCCGGCCGAACAGGGCCACCAGGGCCGGTACCAGCAGGGAACGGACCGCGATCGCGTCCAGCACCACGCCGAGGGCCATCGCGATGGCGATCTCCCGGAACTGCTCGAGCGGTATCACCGCGAGCATGGCGAAGCTGGCCGCCAGGGCCACCCCGGCCGTGGTGATGGCCCGCGAGGCCTGCGGCGCGGCCACCGCGACCGCGTCGCGGACCGGCCGGCGCCGGGCCTCCTCCCAGATCCGCCCGACCACGAAGACGTTGTAGTCCGAGCCGAGCGAGACCAGCAGCACCCCGGCGGCGAACGGCACGAAGTAGACCAGGCTGCCGTAGCCGAGGATGTCCTGCCCGACCAAGATGGTCAGGCCCAGGGTGGCGAACACGGCCAGGACGCTGGCGGCCAGCAGGTACGCCGGCGCCAGCAGCGACCGCAGGAACAGCGCCAGCAGCACCAGCGTCACCAAGATGATG
>JAJKHX010000473.1 GCA_021154785.1 Nocardiopsis sp. | reverse complement strand
GGCGGCCTCGCGCGCCACGATCTGGCGCAGGCTGACCCGGGCGGGCGCCGCCGAGCGAAGGCTGGCCGAGCACCGCGCGATCCTGACCGCGCTCGCCTCACGGGATCCCGATGTGGCCAGGTCGTGGGCCACCGTGCACATCGCCAACATGGAGCACTGGCTGGCCTTGGTCCCTGATCCCGGGGAGGTAGCCGCTACTTCCTGCCTCCCGGCACGTCTCACAGCGAATGTTGAGAACCGGGTCTCAGGCGCGTTTTCAAGGTCATGCAGTGGGGCGGATGGGGCTCGAACCCACGACCGGCGGATTATGAGTAGCCCGGCCTAGTGCTGCGGGCGCGCTGCCGGCACGGATGCCACGGCCCAGTAGCGATTATGGCCGTCATTGCACCGGTTCCGCAGGTGCGCCGTGCCACGAGTAACGAGCCACGATCTCTTTATGCCGAACACGGGGCCGTGGCGAGGCAGGCGTCAGGATGACGACCGGCCCCGCGGGCTGAGCGTCGTGGAGGCGCTGACGGGTGGTCCGGCTGACTGGGCGCGTGCAGGCGACCGGCGGCCGGATCGTCTGGGCAAGGATCACATGGTGACCATCGGCACCGGCCGGGACAGCCCGCGGAGGCCTTCGCGGGCCGATTCTCACCCTTGTGGGGCGAGGCCGACGGCCGCGTGGCGTGCTTGCCTGGTACCAGCACTAGCGGAGCTATCAGTAGTGCGTACAGCCAGCGAAACCACCCGGCTGTGGCCCAAAAGGAGTGGCCTTGACAGAGACGCCTGAGGGCGCGGCTGCGGGGGTCGCGCACTTGTCAATTCCGGGGCGCTCGCCTTTATGGCGCCTTGTCTTCGACGTCAACGATTGCGACGAGACTCTGGTCGTCCCGTCCGAGTGGAATGCCAAGCGGCTGGCGCGAGCTTCCCCATGGCCGGGCGGGAACCATCGAGATCTAACCCGCCGTCGATCGTCGTCGGGGCGTTCGCGATGTTCGGCTTCGGACGCAGGCGATGGCTCAAACGGCGGCCCGGCGCATGTGCCGGAACAATTCAAATGACAGCACCCGTCCTCGGAAAGGGACGCCCATGACCCACGAACCGGCAGGCCAGGGCCCGCTAGCTGCTGGGAGCGCCCTGAGGACGCCTCGGGCCGCCGCGGTCGCCGGCGTCGCCTTTTCAGTGCTCCTGATCTCATCGCTGGTCCTGCTCAGGGTTTCTGTCCCGGCTGAGCCTGCCGTCCCCGGAACGTGGCTGACTGATTCGGGGAAAAGAACCGCCGTGGCGATCGGGCTGAACCTCATCCCGTTCGCCGGAATCGCCTTCCTGTGGTTCATCGGGGTGATCCGGGACCGGATCGGAGCGCACGAGGATCGCTTCTTCGCGACCGTGTTCCTGGGCAGCGGGCTGTTGTTCGTCGGCATGATGTTCGTGGCCGCGGCGGTTGCCGGCGGGATCATTGCGGGCGTGTCGGCACCCGGCTCTCCGGGTGCCGACACCCTGGCCCTGGGCCGCCACGTCACGTCGCTCCTGCTGAACGTCTACGCGATGCGGATGGCGGCAGTGTTCACGCTCACCACTGTGACCATTGCGCGCCGCACCAAGATCGTATCCAGATGGCTCACCGTTACCGGGCTCGCGACCGCGCTAGTGCTGCTGGTAGGCGTCGGTATCTCACCTTGGGCGGAACTGGTATTCCCGGCCTGGATCCTGGCTATAAGTATCGACATCCTCGTAGCTGGCGCGAGCGCCTCCATCGGCACCACCGAAACGGCCCTCCGGAACTGACCGGCATCACTGGCCGCCCAGAGCCCTACGGCAGCCTATTCAGCCGCCATCTGGCCTCCAGGCGCACAACCCGGGCGACCGCGTGACAGTAACAACCGCCTGTACGGGTTCAGCCGTGCCGGTCATTCCGGCTGCCTCTTTCAGCCGGTCGGCGATGCCGCGCTGTCCAGCTACCGCGCGTTCCCCGTCGAACGGCAGGACGTGCTGCCCTTGTGGCCCCGCCTATGACGGTCAGTATGTCGCCTTGGGTTGCCGACGTCAGCGCACGTCGACGTAGGTGACCTCGATGGCGTTGTTGCCGTAGCCGAGATGGTTCCAGGGTGGCACCTCGGGTTGCACGTTGCCGGCGGCGTCGGTCGCCCGGGCGCGGAGCGTGTGTCGTCCCGCCTCGGTCGCCTGCCACTCGAACGACCAGTCCTGCCACTGGTACGGACCCTTCGGGGGTTCGACCTCAGCCGCGTGCCAGTCGCCCTCACCGGTGAGGCTGACCTGGACCTGCGTCACCGGTCCGGTGCCCGACCAGGCCTTCCCGCGCACGGTGTAGGTGCCGGCGGGGATGATCCCGCCGCGAGCGGGATCGGTGATCCGGGCGCGCACGCGCATGCGGGTGACGCGCTCAGGCGGACGATCGGCCCACTGGTACATGTAGTGGCCGGTCTCGAACTCGCCGACGTACGGCTCGGTCAGGACATCGATGTGCTTCAGCCATTTCACGGAGGCGACGCCGTACCAGTGGGGCACGATGAGCCGGAACGGCGCGCCGTGGTCGGGGTTGAGCGCCTCGCCGTTCATCTCGTAGGCGATCAGAATCTCGGCGTCCGGATCGGTGACATCGGCGAGGGTCAGGGACCGCTCGAAGGTCAAGTCGGACGCGTCAATGTTCTTGAGGACCGGATGGAGCAGGTAGGAGCCGTGATCGGCGCCGGTGAAGCGGACCTCGACCCCTTCGGCTGTCGGCTTGGCCTGTTCCAGTACCTGGTGCAGGAGGGCACCGGTCCAGCGAGCGGTGGAGACGGCGTAGTCACCCCATGGTTCGCCGATCGGCAGCGGTCGCATTGCCAGGCGCCCGTTCCCGGCGCATTCCATCGTGACGACCCGCTCGACCGGGGCCATGGCACGCAGGTCGTCGATCGTCAGGGTCCTGGGGAGTTCGACCGCGCCGCCGACCTCGAGGGTTCCGTCGTGGACCGGTACCGGGAAGTTGCTGCGTACGTAGTGGAGCTCGGTCGGCGTGATGTCGCCTGTCAGGGCCTCCGGCGGGGCTTCTGCGTTGAAGGGCTCGCCGTGGATCATCGTGAGTGGCGCACGTGCCTGCTGCAGGTCGTCTGCCAAGGTCATCTTTCCAGCCTCCTCATGGACGGCCGCGGTGCGGCCCGATCGCGCGTCAGTAGTCGGGATCCTGGAAGGTAGGATTCCGGTCGTCGTTGAAGGCCCCGATGCCTTCGATCCGGTCTGGGTGGACGGCCGAGCGCCAGTGGGCCTCCATCATGATCGCGATGGCTTGCTCCATCAGCTCGCCCAATGGGGCAGAGCTCGTTGACCATACCGAGCCGCCTCCGGCGGCGGCTAGGCCGATCATCGCTTCGGGCTGGCCGTACGGGCGGCCGCTTTAACCTGGCGGTGGTCAGGCGACCGGTCAGGTTGCTGGAGTGTACCGTCCGGCCAGATTCCGGTTTTCTTGCGCGTCCACTCGGCGGCGCCGCGGGCGACAGCCGTCTTGACCAGCGCGTAGATGACGCTATGCAGACCTGCGGCCAGCAGGATCTCCCCCCAGCCGCGCTCCGAGTCCATCGGCGCGGGCGCGTCAGTTCCCCGGCCGACGATCTTCCAGATCCTTTTGAAGATCAGCCCGCTGAGCAAACCGCCAACGATCCCAACCACGATGGCCACCGGCTTGCACAACAGCTTGAACATCGCCGCCTCCCTCTACAGGCCAGCTTCACGCGTGAATAGGTTCCCGGTATCACCCCCTCGGGGGTGACCCTGGTTCTGCAGGCGCAACCGGTTCACGCCTGTCCTGTCCGCCCTGACGGCACCGGTCCCTTGAGCGGCGCGGCCAGCTCCGGGCTAGCGCAAGCCATCGCGAAGCGGAACCCGCTGGGCGGCCTGGACCGGCTTGCCGCCGCCCACTGCGTGCTCAGGTACGGAGCCGGGCGATGAGCTCGATCTCGACGGCGATGCCGACCGGCAGCTCGGCGAGACCAACCGCTGCGCGGGTATGGCGCCCGGCATCGCCGAAGACCTCGACCAGCAGGTCCGAGCATCCATCGAGGACCGCGGGGGTCTGGTCGAAGCCGGGGGCCACGTTCACCATGCCGAAGACCTTGATGATCCGCTGGATCCGGTCAAGATCGCCGAGTTCAGCCTGGAGGGTAGCGAGGATCGACAGTGCCGTCATCCGCGCTGCTTCGCGGCCCTGCGCCAGGGTGAGATCGCCGCCGACCTTGCCGCGTATCATCTGATCACCCGCGACCGGGCCATGCCCGCCCACGTACACCAGCCCGCCGTCGATGACGCAGCTGAGGTAATTACCGGCGGGCGGGAACGGCGGAGGAAGCTCGATCCCCAGGGAATCCAACCGGTCAGCGATCGTCATGGCCAGAGTGTATCGACCCGGCGCTGAGAGTCGCGGGGCCGGACTAGCTTGGCTGCGACTAGGCGCTAAGGAGTTCGTTTACACCCGACACCCCCGGGCGACACCGGCTGTTTGCCTTCTATCGCCTGGTCAACGACGCCGAGGCGTTCGTGGCCGACTACACCGACGACGCCAGGGTGGTTCAGGCCGGCATTACAAGAAGGACCGCGAGGAGATCCGCACCACGATGGCCGCAGGGTTCGCGGGCCCGCTCAGCGGGTCGCGGGCGACCGACCACCCGGCGGACATCCGTTTTCTCACCGACGACACGGCCGTAGTTGTCAGCGAGGGCGGCATCATCTTCCCTGGCAGCACGCTGTCGCGAGCGAAAGGGCTGGTGCGCGCAACCTGGGTGCTGGTCAGGTACGCCGGCGGCTGGCGCACGCCTGCTGCCACAACAGCCCCGCCAGCTAGGGCGTTGTCTTCCAGGTGCGGGGCGTTCCCTTCGGGAGCCGCCCCGCACCTGGATCCGAACAGTTCCGGGCCCATAACAGCGTTGGCACAGCCGTGATAGCCAAGGTAAAACGGTGTGGACCTGGTCCGCCGAACGGAAGGAACCTTGACCGTGACGCATTGAGCCTGCGACTTTGTCGCCGCTGGTCCGTAGCTCGATGATGCGGGCCTCTCGGTGGCGGTGGTACGCTCACGTCCGGCGGGCCCAGATGACCGGACTACCTCGTGGCGAGACGGGTGCCAGCATGACTGACGAGATTCCTATTTCCTATCAGGCGGCAGTCCGCGGGACCCCGGTAATGAGCAGTGCGGGCACGCAGGTGGGGATCCTTGAGCATGTGCTGGAAGTGCCCGCAGTCGATGTATTTGATGGGATCGTGATCGCAACCAAGGATGGCCTGCGCTTCATCGACGCCGATTACGTGCAGCAGATCACGCCGAGCCATATCTGGTGCAGCCTTGATGACGCGCAGGCCTCCCAGTTGCCCCCACCCGAAGGTGCGCCGGTGTACCGCGTCGATGCGCTGGAAGACGCGGGTCATAGCCTGCACGACAGGCTGGGCCGCCTGTTTCGCCGCCCGCACTGGACTCGCGAGGACGACCAGGCCTAACCCAGAGTCCAGTAAGGGCCGACGATGATGGTGATCCGGCCGGGACAAGGATCATCGACCGCCGGGAGGCATCTGTCGGCCGTGCTCGCATAGCCCGAGTCGGATCAAAGCGCCTCTGACCATCGCATAGCCACAGGTCACAGGCTCTTTACGTAGGGTGCCGAGAAGGTGGGGCGGGTGGGGCTCGAACCCACGACCGGCGGATTATGAGAAGTGCGGCCTGGCGCTCCGGGTGCGCTAGCTGCACGGCTTCCACGAAGTCGCGCCGCCGGTAGCGCTGATTACACCGTTAGCACGAGTGTCTCGGTCCACGCCCACCAGGGCGATAGTCGGATGCCAGCTACAGAACGTCCCCCCCGAATGGGGCCAAGGTGCCAGGCGTACGACTTGAATCTCCCAGTTGACCTGATAGCTCACCGGGACGGCATGCCCAGGCGGCGGCCCGCTTTCTCATGTGACACGTAACGGACCGCCCAGGCCTCGCGGTGCGCCAGGTACCCCGCCCGGACAGCATCGAACTCCTCGTTGACCTGCTGCTTCGTGATCCTAGGCTATCCGGCCGGGAAAGGCACGGGTGACGGCGGCGGTGCGATTGGAGACGTCCAGCCTTTCGTAGATGTTTCCAGGTGGGTCCGCACAGTCCCCTCGGTCACGGCTAGGCGGCGGGCGATCTGCGTGTTGGTGTGCCCCGCGGCCACCAGCCTCAGCAGTTCCGTCTGCCGGGGGACCTGGTAAGCCGGGGTTCCGGGATCGGTACGCCGACGACCGTGTGGCAGGACATGATGGCGCGCGGTCTGATCGATGAGACTCTTCCCGCCTTCCGGATCGACTCCTTGCGGTTCGTCACCCGTGGATCGGGGACCAGCCAGCAGCGATGGCTGGGCGACGCCCAGGGCCAGAGCAGCGTGATGCTGGTCAACTGGGCCCATCTGTACCAGTGGCTTCGGCGGGGCGTCCCCGACGAGCTGTACCGCAGTGCCTCGACTGTCGAGCTGATCGACGCGCGGCCTGGCAGCACGACGTTGCATCTCGGCCCCGGCGGCTCGCTGGACTTTGACCTGGTCGTCTGCGCCGACGGCTATCGCTCGATCGGACGCAGGCTCATTGACCCCGACGCCGCGCTGCACTACCGGGGAATAGTGTCGTGGCGCGGGCTCCTGCACGAGAGCGACCTCCGCGCCGATCCCCTCGACGGCTGCGATCTGCTGAGGGTGGGATACCAGGGAGGGCACGGGGTCTTGTATTACATCCCCGGATCCGGGCCGAGCGCCGAACCGGGCAAACGCCTTCTCAAGTGGGGTTACAACCTCCAGGTTCCGGAGGACGCGCTGTCCTCGGTGCTGGTTGATGATCAAGAGCGGCAGCAGTCAAGGTCCGTGTCGTTCGGGAGGGTACATCCGCAAGTCAGGGCGGCCTTGGAGTCCCGCCTGGCGGACCTGTTGCCCCCGCCGCTCTTCGAGCTGGTGCGCCAGAGCAGCAAATCGGCGATCCAGGCCATTTACTCCGTTGCGCCCCGCAGCTACGCCCGCCATCGCCTGTGCCTGGTCGGCGACGCCGGTGCGGTGTTCCCCCCATTTACCTCTAGCGGCGTGCTCAAGGCAGTGGCCAATGCCACCTCATTGGCGGACGCTCTCGTCGGCGCCCCGGCCGTTGATGATGTTCTCCGCCGGTGGAGTCAGGCCCAGCTCCAGGTCGCTGGCCAGGTTGTGCCGTTCGCTGAATACGCCGAGCGAAGCCAGGTGTTCGAGATGCCAGACCTCGCCGCCATGCCCACCGCGGCGACCAACGACTGGCTGGCCTCCGCCTATTCCGGGTTCGTCCTCACGCTCCCCGGCGTGTGACCGGGAGGCGGCAGATGGGTAAAACTGCTGGTGGGGCAGGTGGGGCTCGAACCCACGACCGGCGGATATGAGGGGCCTGGCTTGAAACTCTGGGCGCGGTTGCTCGGTCCACGAATCAGTCCACGCGAATGGCGAGAGATAGAGCCGCGGTAGTGACAGGGCGTAATAAGACAGGCAGCCCCGCCATGTGCGAGTCGCTGGATGGCGATGGGCACCAGCGGCCCGGTCAAGACATCCCGGCCGAGGGGGTCTGGGCCGAGCTAGGCATCGCCGACGACCGGATTGGTCACCGGAGCGGGGTCTACCACCGCTAGCCAGCGGCGCACTGCTGACTAGCGATGGCCGCGCAGGTCGTCCCAGAAGCTGCGGGCGGCGGAGACGGCGCCGGCCGTGCGGTTGACGGCCTCAGCGGCGGCGCGGGCCGCGGTTCCCTTCACGCCGGGTATGGCCGCGACGGCGTCGGTGATCAGATTGCCGGTCGCCTCGATGATGCGGGTACCGGGCGGGACGTGCACCTGGAACTCGTCCGGGTCGATGGGCTCGGTGCTGATGTCGTCTAGCTCCGACCAGACCGCCAGCGTGTCGTCGGCGTAGCAGAGCAGGCGGAGCAGGCAGCCGGTCTCGGCGTCCACGATCGCGTCGGCGGGGAAACTCATCAGCAGCCCCGGGACATGCTCGCCACCTGAGGATGTCACGCCGAGTTGGCGGGCGGGTCGGCCCCGGTAGGTGAGCTCCGCGCCGCCGGATAGCCGGAGGCGGAGCAGCCAGGACGACTCGGCCAGGGACACGATCGCCTCCCGCAGCGGCGTGGCCGGGCCGACCATGGTCCGGTCCTGGAAGACCCACCAGCAGCGCTCGCCGTCGCAGGAGATCGTCGTCGCATCTGCGGGGCGCGGGCGGGCGGAATAGTCCAGGCGGTACCGGTCCGGGCCGCTGACGCGCAGCCGGGCTTCGGTGCGGGTCACGTTCATAGCGCTGGTCACCGTGTCGATGAGGGAAGCGAAGCCGCCGCCCCCGGCGGCGCGCATTTCTTCCGGCATCCGCCTCATGATGGCGGCGAAGTCGAGCCACTGCCGCGCCATAGCACTGAGGATCTGGGGTTCGCCGCTGCGGTACAGCAGCTCAAGGATCTCGTCGGGCGGCGGTGAGCCGCCGGCCAACTCGAGTGGGGCCGGATCGGGCGATGGAATCACCTCCGGCTGCTCGGCGGGCGCGCCGCGACCGGGCCAGTTGGGCAGATACCTGGTAAGCGCGCCGAGGCCACCCGCCGCCAGGTCCGCGGCCGCCCAGCCAGGACCGCTGACCGCTGGCTTCTCCCCCTTGGCATCGCCGAGGTGGCTGCCCGGTCGCGGAGCGAACCGGGCAGGGTCGGCGGCCTCCGGCGGGTCCATCGTCACGTCGGTCAGCTCGGTGAGGGCGACCAGTTCGCCGGCGGACGTCTCGATCCGGCGGAGCAGGATGCCGAGCTCGGCGTCCACGGCGACCTCAACGCGGTCGTAGGCCTGCTGGGCGGGACGGGATCCGAGCGCATCACGGCGCGGCGTGGCCGCGACCGCGATCGCGTCGCGGCCGGCGACGGTCACCGGTCCCAGCTCTTCCAGCGTGTACCCGCCGAGCAGACGGGACGGGCAGAGCAGCTCGGGCACCGGCAGATAGGTGCCGTTCTCCCTGACGGGGAGCGGCGCAGGACCTCCCATCTCCAGCGGCCGCCACGACCAGACGTGCTCGCCGTCGTTGCCCTCGGCGGCCTCTCCCCCGGCGCCCCGGCCGGGGTCCGGGCACACCAGGCGCCACCGGCCACCGGGACCGATCAGGAGCGCTCCGTGTCCCACGTAGCGGTCGTTGTCTTGCCTCTGCCCCGGCCAGTCGCGGTACCAGCGGGACCGGTACTTTCGCGGTGAGCGCGGGGGCGGGGGCGGCTCCGGGCCATATTCGGCGCGCAGCTCGGCCGACAGGGACAGACGGGTCCAGTCGGCCCGGTAGAGCAGCCCGATCAAGTCTGGCAGGCCGGTCATGGCGGCACCATTCGGGGCAAATCGGCCGAGGGAGGCGGGATAGCCACCCCGTTTGGTCAGATTATGCCCTGTGCCGGCTTGAGAGCTGTACGGCTTGTGGGGACGTGGACTTACCTGGGGAGGCCGAACAGTGCCGCCGCGTTGCCGTAGCAGATTTTGCGGCGATCGTTTTCACTAATCGGCGCCGTCTCGATCCACCGGGCTGCATCGGTTGCCATCTCGTAGGGATAGTCGCTGGCGATTTGTCCAGCGCGGTCAGCCTCAACGGCGTCGTTATGAACAGCGCCCGGGTGGTCGGTCCCGTGCTCGCGCGCGTACTGATCGTCACGATCGGCACGACACCGTGTTTTGCCGTCAACGCCGTGTCATACGTGGCCGTGATCGCCGCGCTGGTGATGCTGCGGCCCGATATCCGAAGGCGGCGGGCGGCCGGCGGCATCCATGCGGGCCTGCGCTACGCGGCCAGCCGCCAGCAGCTGTGGCTGCCGCTCGTCATGATGGCGCTGGTCGGCTGCTCGCCTTCAATTTCCCGGTCATCTTGCCCGTGGCTGGCACGCCAGACATTTCACGGCAACGGCGGCACCTATGGGCTCTTGTCCACCATGCTCAGCATCGGCTTGGTCGCCGGCTCTATCGGTGTCGGCCTCATCCACCATCCCCGCCGGCAGTACCTGGTGGCCGGTGCGCTGGCCTTCGGGGCCTTCCTGGCCGCGACCGCCGGGGCGCCAGATATCCGGAACTGAGGACTGCCCGTCGACCGGACCGGTAAGCACCGGCGGTGGAAAGAACGCGAAGTCTTTGCCTGGATCGACCGCCAAGCAGCATGACACGTGAGTGGTTCCCAGCCTCGGAACAGGCCGAGACACTCCTACCGCATCACGTGAGTTAATACCACTGCGCCAAACCTGTCAGCTTGGGCCAGCGCATGACCTGACACCTCGCTGATGCGGCCCGTGGTCGCAGGATTGCCCTCGAATCTGCCGATCGAGGACAGGCATGACCTTTGGCATGGCGGGTCTAGGCTGAGCACGGGTATCTTCCCCGGACCTGCTGCCGCTCATCATGAAAGAGGCGCTATGAGTCACGGATCAAGTCAGTTGCACTGACGGCCCATCGTGACCCAGGTTCCGTGTCGAAAGATCTTGAGGCCGAACGGGCATGGTGACTTCTGGTGGTATAATTGCTTGCTTGGGAGACCTGTCCGAGGCACGCCGTGCACCGCTTCTGCGCTGGCTGGCTACGCGAGAGTGACGCTCACTGTGGGAATCGACTACCAGCGCCTGTATGAGTACCGCTTCCGCCGCATCGATCAAGCGAGCCGCCAAGCGGTCTGGAGCGAAATCGCCGCCTATCTGTACTGGCGCATGGGCGCGCCAGCGAAGGTGCTTGACCCTGCAGCGGGCCGATGCGAGTTCATCAACGCAGTCCACGCAGCCGAACGGTGGGCCGTAGACACGGTCGACCACGGAGAATTCCAGCAGTCCGGCGTTAAGGTGATGGTCGGGGATATCCTGGACGTCGAACTCCCGCTAGCCCATTTCGATGGCATTCTCGTTTCCAACTTCCTCGAGCACCTGCCCAGTCAGGACGCAATTGGCACGCTGCTCGCCAAGCTCCGGACATCGATGGAGCCCGGTGGAACGATCGCTGTTCTCGGCCCGAACTTCAGGTACTGCCCGGATAGATATTTTGACTGCGCCGACCACACCCTTGCGCTGACCCATAAGTCGGTCGCTGAGCACCTGTACGCGGCCGGCTTCGAGGTCACCACTGTCATCCCGCGGTTCCTGCCCTACTCCTTCAACGGCCCGCTCCCCCCCTCTCCGCTACTTACCAGGATCTACCTTCGCGTTCCCGCCCTGTGGCGAGTGGTGGGCAAGCAGTTCCTCGTCCTCGGGGTCAGGCCCGGGTAACCGCCGTTCACCCAGGCCACGGTCGCGGTATGGACGTAAGCTCTGACGGTGGCTGGGGTGAGAATGCGATCCAGTGATGCGGCGAACCGCAAAGCACCACGGCTTGCCGTGCCAGCCTGGCTGCCGTGGTGGGCTGGGTCGGTGCTCGCGGCAGTTGGCCTGTTTACCCTGTATCTGCGGCAGTCACGGACCTGGCGGGTCGACTCCGACGCCGCTGCGGTCTCGTTGCAGGCGTGGGAGATGCTCCACGGCAACGTCCTACTGCATGGCTGGTGGCTCGCGGACGTTACATTTTTCACCACCGAGCTTCCCGAGTACATGCTGGTGGAATCGGTACGCGGGCTGCACCAGGATGTGGTGCACATTTGCTCGGCGTTGACCTACACGTTGCTTGTCCTGCTGGCGGCCATGCTGGCCAAGGGCCGCGTTCGTGGCCGCGATGGCGTCGTCCGCGCCCTGCTGGCCGCGGGAATAATGTTGTCGCCCGGGATTCTGCGTGGCACAAACGCCCTGCTCGGGGCGCCGGACCACACCGGTACCGGAGTTCCTATCCTGCTGGTTCTGCTGCTCCTCGACCGGGCAGAGGGGTGGAGACGACGCTGGCAGGTACCGGGGGCGGCATGCCTGATGCTTACCTGGGTGCAGATCGCCGACCCCCTGGCCACTTTCGCAGCGGCTGCGCCACTGGTGCTAGTAGGCGCCGTGCGGACGACGGCGGCGCTGACAAGGATGCACGGCGAGCGGGAGGGCTGGCGATACAACCTGGCGCTGACTGTCGCCGCGGCGGGATCCATACCGCTGGCATATGCAATGGTCTCCGCCATCCATTCTCTCGGCGGCTACACCGCTTCCCCGGTGCCTGGCCCGTTGCTCGGGAGCCTGTCCGCGATACCATCGCATGCCCTGGCGGTGGGCCAGTCTGTCCTCGTCCTCTTCGGTGCCGACTTCTTCGGCCAGCCGTCGCTGATCGGGGCGGTGCTGGCACTGCTGCACCTAGCGGCGGTGGCCGTCGCGACGCTGGCGCTCGTCAGCGGCATCCGCGGTTTCTTCAGCCGGCTTGACCTGGTCGGCCAGATCCTGGTGGCTGGCACGATCATCCTGCTCGGCGCGGGGGTGTTCAGCACGCACGTGCCCAACCCTTCCTTCGCTCACGAGATCGCCGTCGTGCTTCCCTTCTCCGCGGTGCTGAGCGGGCGCCTGCTGGCCGGGCCGCTGATCCGAGCTAGGCTCGGGCCGGTGCTGGCGGTCGGGTTGGCCGCCTACCTGGGCGCGCTGTGCTATGGCGCGACCGGAGTACCCGCGCCCGCCCAGAACCAGGCCGTGGCTGACTGGCTCGTCGCACACCACCTCACCGACGGTCTGGCCGGCTACTGGGAGGCAGACAGCATCACGTTCGACAGCGGCGGACGGGTCACGATGACACCGCTGGCGCCGGGCACAACGACCGCATACCTCTGGGAGGCCAAGGTCGCCTGGTTCGACGCGCGCTCACGCTATGCGAACTTCCTCGTCCTGAAGGCACCTTCCGCGGCGGCGCCGCGCAGCTTCGGCCTGCCGGCACGGACGTATCACTATGAGCAATACACCATCATGGTCTGGCACAAGAATCTGCTCACGCTGCTACCCGGGGCCGGGGGCTAGCACGTGAGGTGAGCCTTGTCGCGTTCAGCTCGAAGCGGTACGTCCAGACCGACCTGGAGGCCGATCTCCAAGTCGCGAACACGCTCGCGGAACTGATCATCGGCGGGTCGCTGGCCTCGGTGCAGATCTCCGGCGTGCCACGTGAGGACTGATTTGGCGGCCCGCCCGGTCTTGCATGTCTGCGGAACCGGATCTCCCGGCCGGTGAGCGGGTCGGTTCCGGCGTACGCCCTTGGCGCGCCAGGACCGCTCGGCAGTTGCTCTATGTGTCCGCTCGGTGTACCAGCCACGATGTGACGGTCCACGGCTCGACCAAGACTTCTAGTAAACCGCTGGTGGGCGGGTGGGGCCGGAAGTCCGGCGCCTCACAAGATGTCCATATTCTGGCGGTCGGTATCTCGAAGTCGGACTACCTCCGGCAGATGGGCGCCAGCATCTATCTCGTGACTCATCCCAGCGCAGTCCCTCGATGGCTTGCCGTCACCGGAGGAGCCCTTTGCTTTGCCGGGGCCGCCGTATCGCGTTCCCGGCTCATGAGCCGACCAGAACCGTGACTGCATTATGCAGTCACTGACGATAGTATGCATTCATGACCGCACTTACCATCCGGGATGTACCCGAGGACGCCGTGCGCACGATGAAGATTCGCGCGGCTCAGGCTGGCCAGTCCTTGCAAGCTTACCTCCGAAGCTTGATTGAGCGCGAGGCTGCCAGACCCACCGTGGCGGAGGCTGTGGAACAGGCCCGCAGGCAGGCGACCGCCGACATCAGCACTACTGACATCCTCACCGCAATCGACGAGGGACGAACCGGACATTGATCGTCATCGACTGCTCGGCCATGATCGAACTGCTGGCAGCGAAGACCCATACAGGAGATGCCATCGCTCGCCGGGTGACCTCAGCGCAGACCCTGTTTGCGCCATACGTGCTCGACGGAGAGGTCATCTCAGCGCTTCTCGGACTCAGGCGCGGACAGAAAATCTCGGACCAAGAAGCCGACGCCGCGCTCTCCAGCTACCGCGCGTTCCCCGTCGAACGGCAGGACGTGCTGCCCTTGTGGCCTGGCCTGAAGAGCCTTCATGCCAACCTGTCCGCCTACGACGCTCAGTATGTCGCCTTGGCTGAAGCCCTCAACGTCCCCTTGATCACCGCCGACGCGCGGATCAAACGCAGCAGTGCAGCACGATGCGAGGTCGAAGTCTTCGACGCGCGCACTTGACTAAGCGGAGTTGACATGCGACCGCGTGACAGGAGGGGCCGGCGGGGCTCGAATCCACGACCGGCAGATTATGCGTCCAGAGCACAGCCTCAGATCGCGAGACCTGCGCATACGGCGGCAGCCTCGGCTCGAACTGGTGCTCCCAGTCCAAGGTGAGGCCCAGGCACCCGAGTTAGAACGGCGACGCTTACCCGACAGACATCACCCGCGGCACCGGAACGGGCGGCCCGGATGGACATCTGAGGCCAAATTCGTCGGTAGGGTCCAGGGTAACTTGGTTCGGCGCGACATCTAGGCGGGTCCTTGAGAACTCTCTTGCTGTCCGCCTCGGTGTCGATGGCGATTGCGCTGCTGGGCACTCCGGTCGCGATCCGCATCTTCGTCAGGCGCGGCGTCGGCCAGGAGATCCAGGACGAACTCGCGGCGGCTGGGCACGCGAGCAAGAGAGGCACGCCCACCATGGGCGGCATCGTGATCATCCTGGCGTCGCTGGCCGGATATCTGGCCGGGCACCTGCTCACCGCCGACCCGATGACCGCGTCGGGGCTGCTGGTGCTGTTCCTGATGACCGGCATGGGCCTAGTCGGTTTCGTCGACGACTTCATCAAGGTTTTCAAGCGGCGCAGCCTCGGGTTGCGGGCCAGGCAGAAACTGGCCGGGCAGATCGTAGTGGGCGCGGCGTTCGGCATCATGGCGCTGCACTTTCCGAATATTTATGATCTGACCCCCGCTTCGGACCGCCTGTCTTTCCTGACTGACTTCGGCATCGCGATCGGCCCGGTGTTCTTCGTGGTCTGGGTGATCCTCATGACGGGCGGCGCGTCGAACGGGGTGAACCTCGTTGACGGCCTGGACGGCCTGGCTACCGGGGCGTGTATTGCCGTGCTGGCCGCCTACGTGATCATCGGCAACTGGCAGTTGCGTAACGTCTGCACCGCCACGCTGGTGCAAAGCTGCTATCACGTGCGCGACCCGCTGGACCTCGCGGTGGTCGCGGGCGCGGTGCTAGGGGCGTGTTCCGGCTTCCTGTGGTGGAACGCGCCGCCGGCCAGGGTCTTCATGGGGGACGTCGGAGCGCTGGCCCTCGGAGGAGCCCTGGCCGGCCTCGCGATCGTGTCCCGTACCGAACTGCTGCTGCCGATCTTGGGCGGCCTGTTCGTGATCGTCACGCTGTCGGTGATCATCCAGGTGATCGTCTTCAAGGTGACGAGAATCAGGACCGGCCGGCCGGTGCGCGTGTTCCGCATGACGCCGCTCCAGCATCATTTCCGCATGCTCGGCTGGAACGAGACCACGATCGTGGTGCGGTTCTGGTTGATTGGCGGCATCTTCGTGGGCACGGCCCTTGCCATCTTCTACGTCGGCTGGACCTAAGCAGTTTCCCGCGGGATCGGCACAGTCGTCCTCGCCGTACGCCTGACCCGCTCGACAGCTACTCTATGTGACCAGATGTGGCACTACGGTTCGAACATCGCCCCGCCGACGTCAGTATACAATCCGGTCCACGGCTCGCCGACCACGACTGTCAAACTGCTGGTGGGGCGGGTGGGGCTCGAACCCACGACCGGAGGATTATGAGAAGTGCGGCCCGGCGCTCCGGGCGCGCCACCTGCACCGATACCACGGAATCGTGCCGCCGACAACCCTCATTGCACTGTATGCACGGGTGCCTCGGTCCACGGACCGGTCCACGCCTTACCGCGGTGATTACCGGATGCCAGCTACACAACGTTACAGCCCAGTCGATCAGCGCGCCCGCGCCCGGCGGCGTAAGGCTGCCCGAGGAGAGCCAGACGTTGCTAACCGCCGAGCACTGGATCTTGACTGCGAGCACGAGATCATCCGGCGGGTACACCAGGAACGTGTCCAGGCCCGCGCCGCCCGGGCCGAAATGCAGCGAGCGCAACGGCATGGAGACGTCATCACGCTCGTCGCGGCGCCGCTGGTACTGCACCGGATCCACGATCACGACCGCGTCCATGAACGCCGCCAGGGATGCTCGCGCGGCCGGAGGCAGGTCGGCGAACTCCTGCCGAGCCGGGCCGTCCAGCTCCCGCCGGTACACGCGTCAGACGCCGAACCGGGTCCGGATCTCCTCCCGGCTCATCCGCTGTTCCGCAGGCGGCGGGCCCTCGTCCTGGTAGGTGCCGATGCGAGCTTGGAACTCCCGCTGCACCTGGGGTCACGCCAGGCGTCCGCCTCGAACCACCAGCGCTTGACCGTCTGCACCAGCGGTGTCACCTCACCCTGCTCGCGGGCCTGCTCGAACGCCGCATCCACATCCTCGTCGTACCGCCGGAGGATGTCGCCATCGGCGTTGGCGGCCAGCACGGCCCTGATCGCCGTCGGCGTGCAAGCCGGGCGAGGCAGCGCCTGAGGTTGCCTGGCATGCGGCGCGGTCATCCGCAGCTCTCCTGTAGCTCGCCGTCTCGCCCAGCATAAGCGCGTCCGCCGACAGACAGCAGCCACATCACGTTCCCGGCGCGCGAGTTGTGAGTAACGGCACGAGGACATGCTTCTCAACATGCGGATCGCCGTAGTGTCCCGGCGTCAGCGCCCGGGCTCTGCCCCGGGAGGGGCCGCCCGGGCGCACGCCGCTAAGGCACGCAGATCAATCCAGCTCTCACGACAGACAGCTGGGTGCTGCGGCAGCTGGCTTCCTCGCGCTCCGTCGTCCAGCCCCGCGCATCGCGTCTAGGCCGCCCGCCGCTGTCACCCGGCACGGCGGCCGGGTGACCCACGGATATCAGGGACTTCTGGGCCTGGCCAGACCGGGACTATCGGACGACAATTGAAAAATGGCCGGGCCGGGCCTTCCGGCCGCGGTCAGGAGACTGCGGGACCGGAGGAGGGCATCATGGCGGCGGAGACAGCGCCCGGCCTGGCTGGGATGGTGCCAGGAGTCCCGGCTGAGGCCGGGCCCGCGCGGCCCGGCCTCCCTGATCGCATGGCCAGGTACGGAATCTGGGTCGCGGTGATCACACACATTGTCCTGCGTGATCGCCGCTTCCAGGCAACGGTCATTACCGGCGTCGTCGGGGCGTACGCGCTGGGCAGCGTGACCAAGGACAACCAGGCGCGCCCGGTGCGGCGCGCGGTCGCCTGGTATAACGTGCACAGCCAGGCCCACGACGTGCAGGTGCTTCGTCGCGGGCGGCGGGCGCTGAGGTCGGGCAGACGCTAGATCCCGGGGATGGCCCGTTAGGTGCAAGAGCCCCCACCAGACTGCTGGATAGTGATACGCCTCCGGTCCGGCATCAAGGGCCGATTTGACCGCAGGACCACGAGCATAGGTCAACGTACCTGGTGAACGTACATCCCTGAAGGAGCGGGCCTCGACACCTGCCCTCTGGCGGATAGGCCGGCAGCAGTCAGTCCGATGGAGGAGGGCGGCGGACCATGGGGCAGGCCCCCTTTCCTGGGCCCGGGCCAGCGGCAAGACCGGTGCCCGCGAGCGGCTCGGTGATGATGGCCGGACCAGGGCGCCGAGGTGTTTGCCCCTGGCCGTGGACGACACGCTGACCCGGGGCCTTCGATACGTCATCGGGGCCGCGGGACGGCCGGGGTCACCCGTTACGGACGATCCGGGGTGCGGCGGGTTAGCCGTAGGATCCTGGTTACTAATGGCTGGCGGACAGCCGCCGGGCAGGTGATCCGCGATGCCTGGCCGCGATGGGTGACCGGCCCGGGTAACTGCCGGGCTAGGGTCCCTGCAGTGGCATCAGGACCGGCCCATCTGGCGGGTACGGGAGGTATAACGATGTCAGTTGACACGTTCGTGGCGTATGTCGGGATATATGACAACGCCGCCGCCGCGGACGCCGATTACGAGGCGGTCAAGGACCTGCATGCCAAGGCGGGCGTGATCGATGCCTATGACGCCGCGGTGATCGAGCGCCGGGCCGACGGCAAGGTCAAGATCACGAAGAAACATGAGACGCCGACCAGGGTCGGCGGCGTGCTCGGCGGCGGGGCGGGACTGGCCACCGGCCTGGTGGTGGCCCTGTTCCCGTTCGCCGCGATCGGGGGGGCCTGCTCGCGGTCGCCACTGGGGGCGGCGCGGTGCTGGGAGCGCTGGCCGGTCACGCAGCGGCCGGGATGAGCCGCAAGGACCTGAAGGAGCTCGGCGAGCACCTGGATGCCGGGCAGGTCGGCCTGGTGGTGGTCGCGGTGTCGGACATGGGAGCCAAGGTCGAGCGGGCGATGAAGCAGGCACGGAAAATCGAGGCCAGGCATCTGACGGCTGACACCGCCGCGATCGAGGCCGACGCCAAGTCCGCCCAGGTGTGATGCGGCAGGACGGTCGGCAGCACCCGGCGGCACTCGCACGTTGCGTCACGACTTAGGAGATGCCCGGCCGGAAAGCGGAAAGGCCGGCGAGTCGTACCGCGCTCCCGCCGCATCGGCCAGCAAGACGAGCAGCGAGCCGATACAGCGCCCGAGTACAGCAACGCACTCTGACAGCAACAAGCATGAGCTATCACCCACACTCTCCGTGTGGCTGGGACAGCAGCCAACCACCCAGCACCGCCGCCAGTTCGGGACGCAGAGGCCAAATAGCTGGCCGTGTGGGACATTCGTGGGACGTGTGTCAATGGCCAAGCGAACGCGCCCCGTACTCAGCGGCAGCTGACGCCCGCAAGGCATCCAGCCAGGCGGAAAAACTTCGGCGTCCTGCTCGGGCAGGACGATAGAACGCGCCACGGCCTTGCCGCCCGTTACCGCCACCAACCCAGCGGCCAGGGCGAGGAGCCACGCGCGGTGCAGGTCCGGTACATCAGCTGCCGAACGAAGCGTCCCGCGGGGCCGTGACGCCTATGACCGCGGCAGCAGGCGGCACATCTGGCTTCCGCAGTACTTCCCGGCCGGTCAGCAGGCGAGGACCCGAGTCGGCCAGCCAGCTTCCAGAGCGGCGCGGTTGTGCCGCTCGCGTCCTCACCAACCTCGGATTTGCGGAACTTGGCTACCGTAAAACGGGAATCTAAACTCCGGAAAACGGGAAAAAAAGTTCCGGAATCCGGGAAATTAAGTAGTATCAGGGTATGCGTGAGGTTCTAACCGGCTTGGCGGAACGCCGTCTGATCGATGTTGCTGGGGCTCGTTTCCTCGAGGAGCCGGTGCTTATCCTCAACGGGCCCCGAACGGTAGGAAAGAGTACACTCCTCGATCAGCTGGCCGGACGTCTAGGCCGGCCAGTGATCGACTGTGACGACCCGGCCACGCGATCAGCAATGCGAGCTGACCCCGGTCGCTTCGTTGAGTCGGCCGAGCCGGTGCTGATCGACGAGTATCAGCATGTACCCGAGCTCCTCGAAGCCATCAAGGCACAGCTCAACCGGGATCTGCGCCCTAGTCGGTATGTCTTGGCCGGGTAGACGCGGTACGCCGCCGTCCCGGCGGCGGCCCAGGCGCTAACCGGCCGGGTTGACATCATTCCCGTGCTCCCGCTGACTCAGGGCGAAATCGACGGCGTCACAGAGACGTTCGTGACCAGGCTTCTCGATGGCGACGGGATAGAGGGACTGTCTCCGGACGCACCGGCCGCGACGCGGGACGAATACGCTCGAAGGTCAACGTCAGGCGGGATGCCGGTGGCCCTGCGCCGTCCGCCGGGCCGGTCGCGTTCCCGCTGGTTCGCTAACTACGTCGACCTGGTCGTGGACAAAGACGTGATGGATATATCGCGGGTTCGGCAGCGAGAGATGTTGCCCCGGCTGCTGGGCCAGCTAGCCGCCCGGTCCGGGCAGGTACTCAACATCACACCGGTCGCTGGCGCGATCGGCCTGGAGCGGTCGACAGCAGAAAACTACGTCAAGCTCCTCGAGGCTGTCTTCCTTATCTACCGCCTCCCGGCGTGGGGCACGACCCTCGGCTCCCGGGTCGTCAAGCATGCCAAGGTGCATATGGTCGACTCCGGCGTAATGGCCTGGCTGCTCAGCCTCACTCCGCAAAAGATCGCCCAGTCAGATCCCTCGACCCTCACTGAGTATGGCCACCTTCTCGAGACGTTTGCGGTAGGTGAGATTCTCAAACAAGTCAGCTGGTCAGACGCTCCGGTAACGGTCGGCTACTTTCGCACGGAGTCTGGCGACGAGGTAGACCTCGTCCTCGAACGCGACGACGGCCAGGTAATCGCCTTCGAAATCAAAGCAGGCACCCGCGTCAGCGGTGAAGACTTGCGCGGCCTTCGTCTCTTGAAAGACCGGCTTGGCCCGCGGTTGCAGGAAGCCGTCATCCTCTACAGCGGTCAATACGCTTACCGGCATGAGGACTGGGCTTGGATCCTGCCACTCAGTCAAATCTGGACGTGAAAAACCTCTGATAGGACAAGCGCCCGCGTTGTTAGGACAGAAACCCTCAAGTCAAACTGGTTCTGCAAACCAATTTGTCAAACTGGACGCTGCGGGACGGGTCGAGACGGCAAAGATGCAGCCCAGATGACGCGAGCCCTCGCCGCCGTCTGTTAGGTCAGCGCGGCAGACCAGGGACCGCCCGAGATGGCAGACGGTCGCGTAGTCCCCTAACCAGTCCACAGAAGCAAGATCCAGATAGGTAAACACGTGGTGGGGCGGGTGGGGCTCGAACCCACGACCGGCGGATTATGAGAAGTATGGCCTCATGCAACGAAGTGGGTCGACAGCATGACGGCCCAACACGGCGGCACCCCACTGTCGAGGTCTAGGCGAAAGGTTAACTCCTACAGGACCGCGAGCCTGTGAGCAGGTTCGAACCAATGGCCCGCCGTTTACAAGAAGTATGGCTACTTACAATAGGCATGCTAGCTGCGCCGATGGCACGAGCCGGCGCCTAGATCGCACTCATTGCGCTCGGCCAATCTGGCGGGCCGTTCCACGAACGGTCCAACGCGGCCGGCGGGAGACGAGTTCATATCTGGAACCGGGCGCGTGGGCCTGAACTCGCCGCCAAGAAGCGGTCGCGAACTTCAGCGCAGGTGTCAGGCCTCGTCTGGATCGCCGCGGTGGCCAGATTGCCACCTTGTTCGAAAGTTTTACTTATTAGATCGGAGGTGGCCTGGCGGGCTATCACCCATAATCCAGCATAATCAGAGATTCTGGTCCGAAAGTTGTTGACATGTGGTGCTTGCCATCTTAACTTTGCTGCATCTCGAGAACTTGCGTCCGAAACTTTCGCACCGAGGCGGAGGTGACTGTGTGACGCAGAGGGAGGCAGCAGATGAGACTTCGTCGTCTTTTCGCGGTGAGTGCCGCCGGGGTCGCCGTGGTCCTCGGCACCACCGTCGCGGCCAGTGCGGCCGCCAATTCGGGCAGCGCAGTCGCGCCTGACTCTCTGCGCGCACTGGCCGCGAACATCGGCCTCCGCATAGGCACCGCGGTTATTCCGTTCGACCTGGACCATCCCGACTACCAGGCCATCGCCGCAGGCCAGTTCTCGGTCGTCACGCCCGGGAACGAGATGAAATGGCAGGTCGTGGAGCCGGCCCAGGGAACGTTCGACTGGTCGGGCGCCGATCGCCTTGTCGCCTTCGCCGAGCAGCACGGGCAACTGATCCGCGGACACACCCTGCTGTGGCATAGCCAGCTGCCCGACTGGCTGACTACGGGTGTCGCCAACGGGACTATCAGCAATGCCCAGCTCAGGAATCTGCTGCATCAGCACATCACCACCGAGGTATCGCGCTATAAGGGCAGGATCTGGCAGTGGGACGTGGCGAACGAGTTCTTCACTGACAGCAATCCCTCGACGATCAACCCGAATGACTTCTGGGTTTCTCACCTCGGGGCAGGAATCATCGCGGACGCCTTCCGCTGGGCGCACCAGGCAGATCCGCACGCACTGCTCTTCTACAACGACTACAACATCGCCGGCGAGGACGGCACGAACGCCAAGAGCGATGCGGTGTTTGCGTGGCTCAAGCAGATGCTCGCCCAGGGCGTGCCGATCAACGGCGTCGGTGATCAGGGGCACCTCGACACGCAGTACGGCTTCAGCGGCACGCAGATGACTCAGGACCTGCAGCGGTACGCCAGCCTGGGCCTGAAGCTGGCCATCACCGAGGCCGACGTCCGCACGTTCGTGAACAACGCGACCGACCAGGTACCCACCGACCACCTGGCTACGTTCGCGCAGCCGTACGAGTTCGGGCAGATGCTGAAGGCATGTCTGGCCGTGCGCCAGTGCATATCATTCACCGTCTGGGGCTTCGGGGACGCGGACTCCTGGGTACCCGGCTTCTTCACCGGTGAGGGATACGCCACGATCTACGACGTGAACCTCAACCCCAAGCCGGCCTACACCGAACTCCAGCAGGATCTCCGGCTCGCCGGCTCCGGCGCCCCGCACCGGGTGCCCAGCGGAGCAGGCAGGTAACGATTCCGGCGTCCGGGGCACCAGGCTCGGTGCCCCGGACGCCGGCAGGAAGACCGTGCCCGTTTCGGCCGTAGCGCTTTTATCACCTTTAATTACGCTCAGCCCCTGATCCCCCCGGCCAGCCCCGATTACCGTAAGCTGCGCTGGCTCACCACACGCGGATGCGGGACTTGCCGGGGGTTAGGGCGGCGATCGGTCCGGCGGGGTAGTCGCGGCCTGGTTCTTTGCGCTTGC
>JAJKHX010000472.1 GCA_021154785.1 Nocardiopsis sp. | reverse complement strand
TCCCCCCGGCCCGGCTGCGAGGGGCTGACGTGAGCTCGGGGGTACCCACGTCAGCGCCCTTCACTTAAGGGATCGTCGGGCGGGGCCGGAACGTTACACCGCCGGCGGCGAGGCGGGCGCGGGCCGGGACGGGCGGGGCGGGGCGGCCGGCGTGTGCAGGTGCGCCGAGCCCGCGTTCCGGGTGGTACGGCGGGCCAGGAACAGGGCCGCGGCGGCCGCGGTGATCAGCGCCACGGCCAGGATGGCGGCGACGGCCGCCGCGCTCAGGCTGACCGCGATGCCGGAGCCGATGCCGCTGGTGGCGCCCTGCATGTTGATCAGCCGCGGCGCGGCTACCAGGCCGGCCACGGTGCCGCCGGTCACGCCGACCGCGGTGAGGATCATCGTGTTGACCACCAGGGTGGCCATCACCTGGCGCGGGGTGAGCCCCATGGCCGCCAGCACGCCCACCTCGTGCCGGTGGTCCCGCATCCCGACCACGGTCGCGGTGAGCAGGTTGGCCAGCCCGATCACGGCCAGGATGATCACCGAGACCGCGATCACAACCTGCAGGACACGCAGGTCGCCGGCCGGGTTCGTCACTACCTGGACGTCCAGCCGGTCGCCGGACGCGGCGAGCAGGCGGGCCCGGGCCGCCGCGGGCGCCACCCCGGGCCTGAGCACCAGGTGGTAGGTCAGCTGGGGCGGCGCGCTGCCCGCGTTGGTGAGCGCGTCGAGTCCGAAGTCGACCACGTCCCCGTTGTTGTCCGGCTCGATCGTCCGGCCGACGATATGCAAGATCACCGGGACGCCGTCGATGCTCTTGGAGATCCAGGCGCCGACCCGGATATGCATCAGGTCGAGGAAGCCCTGGCCGGCCACCGCCTCGTTGGGCGCGTGGAACATCCGGCCCTGGACGACCCGGAACGGGTACGGCCGGGCCGAGGTGCCCATGGCCCGGGCGATGAAGGTGCCGTTGTCGCCGGGCAGCAAGGTAACGAACTGGGCGCCGGGGTAGGCCGCCCGCACCTGCCGGTCCTGGCCGATCAGGTTCAGCATCTGCTTGCTGGGCAGGCCGCCCTGGCTGACCGTGACCGGCGCGGCCAGGCCGATCCGGGCCGGGTCGTGCGTGAATCCGTCGATGGTCGACCAGCAGGTCAGCGCGATCGTGATCATCGCCAGCGGGATGGCCAGGCCGAACACGGTCAGCACGGCGGACAGCCGCCGGGTGAGCGAGTCCCGGGCGCCGAGCACGAGCGCGGCGGGCAGGTGGAAGAGCAGGCTGAGCCGGGCGATCAGCGACAGGTGGCCGCGGGGCGGGCTCGGCTGGACGGCGGCGACCGGCGACACCCGGCCCGCCCACCAGGCCGGGACGACGGTGGCGATCGCGACGGTGAGCACGGTGCCCACCCCGATCAGGGCCATCCAGGCCCCGGACAGCGGGGCCAGGCCGACCGGCGTGCCGTCCGGCGGCCGGACGAACGTCGGCAGCGTCATCACCCGGGCGGCGATCAGCCCCAGTCCGGCCCCGGCCGCGCCGAGCAAGCTCTGCTGGGCGAGCAGCATCCGGACCACCTGCCCGGGGGTGAAGCCCAGGGCCTTGAGCATGGCGATGTCCTGGCGCTGGACCAGCACGCGGCCCGCCGTGACGTTGGCGATCGCGCACGGGGCGGCGATCAGGGCGATGATCCCGAACAGGGCGAGCAGCAGCCCGAGCAGCCGGTCGTTGCTGGCCATCGAGTCCTTCACCTGCTGCCAGGTGGAGTAGCGCTCGACGGCCGAGTGCTCACCGGTGCCGTTGTACAGGGTCCAGATGGTCTGCACGACCTGTCCGGTGGCCACCGCGGAGCTGTCGTACAGGCGCAGGCCGACGATCTCCTGGGTCTCGCTCGGGTTCGGCTCCACCTTGGTGAGCAGCCCGTGCTGCACCCAGATCAGGCCGGGTGTCCACTGCGGGTAAAAGCCCTGGTCGGCGGTGTCCGCGATGCCGATCACCCGCATCGGCGGCCCCTTGATGCCGTCGATGCCGTTGACCCTGATCCGCATCCCCACGCCGACGTGGACGGCCTGGGCGAACGAGGCCTCGAGGACCACCCCGTCCGGGACCGCGGAACGGAGCCAGGTCCCGGCCACCACCAGCGGCGCGGACATCTTGGGCAGCAGCGGCGTCATGGCCCGCAGCTCGACCGGTGACCGCACCGCGCCCTGCTCCAGGGTCGCGGACGCCGCCTGGTAGGGCGGGGCGGTGTCATGGATGCCGGCCACGTAGCGCAGCTCTTTGGTGTCGGTGCCGTTCTGGAAGTAGATCAGCACGTCGGCGCCGCGGGTCCGGTTGAACAGCTGCTGCCAGGGGTTGATCGCTCCCTGCAGGAGCATGGTGGCGAGGAACAGCGCGGTTACCACCCCGGCCACCACGGCGATGGTGACCAGGGCCTGGCCCCGCCGGGCACGCAGATCCGCGCGCGCCCACCGGAGCGTGCCTCGCATAGGTCAGCCTCTCAGCTCCACGACGTCGGCGACGCCGTTCAGCCGCCGCGGGATCGGCACGATCGGAGCGTCGTCGGCCACCATCCCGTCATACAGGTTGATCACCCGGTCGGCCAGGCTGGCGACCCGGGCGTCGTGGGTGACCATCACGATGGCCTGCCCCCCGGCGTGCGCCCGGCGCAGCAGCCGGAGCACGTCACGGGTGTTAGTGCTGTCTAGGTTGCCGGTCGGCTCGTCCGCCAGCAGCACGCTCGGCTCGTTGGCCAGCGCGCGGGCCAGCGCGACGCGCTGCTGCTCGCCGCCGGACAGCCGGGCCGGGGCGGCGCCCGCCTTGTCGGCGATGCCCAGCTCGGCCAGCAGTTCCTCGCGGCGCTTCCTGGCCTGCCGCGGGGTCATCCCGGCGAGCAGCGCGGGCAGCTCCACGTTGTCGGCGACCGTCATGTTGGACAGCAGGTTGAAGAACTGGAACACGAAGCCGATGTGCTGACGGCGCAGGATCGCCCAGGCCGCCGTCGAGAGCCCGTCCACGCGCTGCCCCCGCAGCCAGATCTCGCCGCTCGTCGCGGGCTCGAGCCCGCCGAGGACGTGCAGGAGGGTGGACTTGCCCGAGCCCGACGGTCCCATGATGGCCACGAACTCGCCGATGGCGACCTCGATGTCCACGCCGCGGACGGCCTCGACGGTGACTCCGTCGGCACGGTAGACCTTCACCAGCTTCGATGTCCGCAGCAGGGCAGACGTCTCGGCCGGCGGCCTGGGCAAGTCTTTCGGCGCGCGTCGGTTCACACAAGTTCCTCCTGGCATCTCTCCAGCCAGTCGAGGTCGGCCTGCAGGTGCAGGATCGCGCCCTCGATCAGGAGCCGGGCCGGGACATCAGCCGGGTCGGCATCCGCCTGCAGCTCGGTCAGGCTACGCATTATGCCCATATAGTGCCTGCGCTGGGAATTCATCAGCTCCATCCGGTCGGCGAGTCCCGCCATCGGGGCCAGGATGAGCTTGACGAAGAACTCGTCGCGGACCCGCGGTCCGTCGCTGGGCTCCCCCACCCAGGCCCGGAGCGCGTCCCGGCCGGCCGGGGTGAGCTCGTAGACGCGCTTGTTCGGGCGCGTGGTCTGCTCCACGTCCTCGCTGCGGACCAGGCCGTCCTGCTCGAGGCGCTTCAGCGTGACGTAAATCTGCCCGATGTTGGGTGATGGATATGCTTCCCCGAAGATTTGTTCCAGCGCGAGCTTCAGCTCGTAGCCGTGCGCCGGTTCCTTGGCGAGCAGGGCCAGCAAGGGCTGCCGCACGTTTCCGTCACCTCCATGGGCCCCCCGGGCCCGCGCAGTCAGGTTATCGCCGCGCATTACTCGCTGGTAAGGCCTAGCGATACGGATAATTCGGCCCCGCCGGGGGTAACACCGCAGGTGACTACGGCTTCCGGTGGCCTCGTGACACACCTCGCCCAAAGGTGCCGCGAAACATGTCGGACTCGTTATGTGACGCTGTTGACATATACCTAACGGCGGTGCATAACATGCATGTACGAATTCTACATGGCCGTGGGATATGTGGGCGGAGGCCGGCATGAGGCGTGCGATGCCTGGTATCGCAGTCCTTACCGCGGCACTCATGCTCGCCGCGGGGCTGGCGGGCTGCACGGCCAGCGGCGCCGCGCCGGACGGGACGGCCACGGCGGGCGACGGCATCGGCCCGATCACCTTCGCCATCGGCAAGGACAACTCCAGCTGGCTGCCGAGCATCATCTCCGGCTGGAACCAGGGCCATCCCGACCAGAAGGTCACCCTGCTGCTGCTGCCCGAGGCGGCGAACGACCAGCTGGCCCAGCTGGTCGCCAACCTCCAGGCCAAGAGCGACCTGTACGACGTCATCGACATGGATGTCATCTGGACCGCCGAGTTCGCCTCGAACGGCTGGATCATCCCGCTGCCGCAGGGCCAGTTCCCGCTCGGCGACTTCCTCAAGCCGGCCGTCGACACCGCCATGTACCAGGGCCGGCTCTACGCGGTGCCCGACTACAGCAACGCGGATCTCCTCTACTACCGCAAGGACATCCTCGCCAAGGCGGGCAAGCAGCCCCCCAGGACCTGGGCCCAGCTGCAGCAGCTCGCCAAGACGGTGGCGCCGAAGTACGGGCTCTACGGTTACGCCGGCACGTTCGCCCAGTACGAGGGGCTCACCGTCAACTTCGCGTCGGCCGTGCAGTCGGCCGGGGGCTCGATCCTGTCTCCCGAGGGAACCAGGGTCACCGTGAACTCGGCCCCGGCCCTGCAGGGGCTCCAGTTCCTGGTGGACGGGTTCCAGCAGGGCTGGATCCCGCCGGTCGCGCTGACCTACGAGGAGGAGTCGGCGCAGGACGCGTTCGCGGACGGCCGGTTCCTGTTCCTCGACAACTGGCCCGACGTGTACGCCGCCCTGTCCAAGCAGGACAGCCCGGTGTACGGGAAGTTCGGCGTCACGGCGCTGCCCGGCCCGGCCGGCATGGGCTCGAGCTCGCTCGGCGGGGCCAACCTCGCGATCAGCTCGTATTCCCAGCACCAGCGGACGGCCCTGGACTTCATCAAGTACCTGACGGACCTGCCGAACGAACGGCAGATGCTGGAGACGGGGTCGTTCCCGCCCGTCTGGACCCAGCTCTACACGGACAAGAGCCTGATCCGCAGCCATCCTTACCTGCCCGTCCTCGAGCAGGCCATCAACTCTGCCAGGCCGCGCCCGGCCATCACCAACTACGACCAGGCCAGCCTGGCGATCTCAAGCGCGGTGTACCAGGCCCTGACCCAGCAGAAGAAACCCCAGCAGGCGCTGACCGAGATGGCCGGCCAGCTGACTCAGATCATCCGCGACGGCTAACGACGGGCAGGGCTGACCGCCACGGGGGCCGGCCAGCCCTGCTTCCCCCTACCAGACCAACCCGAACCGACCGCAAACCCGCAGGCCCGGAGGTGGCCAGAAGCGGGACGCCGCACTTGGCGCCGGCGCGCCGCCGGCCGCCTGAACGCACGTGCTATTACATAAAGTTACGAAGTAACTACCTTCAGTGGAGGAACCATGGGATCGCGCAGATATCCCGGCCAAGGCCGCCTTAACGGCAGGCAGATCACTGCCGTCGTCGGCGTGGCCGGGGCGCTCGTCCTGGCCGGCTGCGGCGGGAGCAGCGGAGGAAGCAGCGCAGGCGGCGGCGGTGGCGGCGGTGGCGGTGCCACCAGCTCGGCGTCCGGCTCGGCGACCTCGGGCAAGATCGTGTGGTCGGCGAGCCCGATCGCGGGCGCCGGCGCGACCGACACCCGGACGGTGCTGATCAACGCGTTCGAGAAGAAGTACCCGAATATCCACGTCACGCTGACGTCGGCACCGACCAACACCGACACCAACCGGGCCACGCTGGCCACCGAGATCTCGGGCGGCTCGGCCACCCCGGACGTGTTCATGGGCGACGTGATCTGGCCGGCCCAGTTCGCCGCGCACCAGCTCGCCGTGCCGCTGTCGGACTACCTCCCGCAGAGCTACTTCGCGAACTTCGCGCCCGGCCTGGTCACCGGCGCCAGCTACAAGGGCAAGGTCTACGGCTCGCCCCTGTTCGAGGACCAGGGCTTCATGTACTACCGCAAGGACCTGCTCTCCAAGGCCGGCCTTCAGCCGCCGACGACCTGGGAGCAGCTCGAGAGCGAGGCCAAGACCCTGGTCAGCAAGAACCTGGTCAAGTACGGCTTCGTCTTCCAGGGCGCCTCGTATGAGGGCCTGACCTGCAACTTCATGGAGTACCTGACGTCTGCGGGCGGCACCGCGACCAACGGTGACTACACCAAGGCCACCCTGGACTCGCCCGCGGCGGTCAAGGCAGCCACCTTCATGCGCAGCCTGATCTCCTCCGGGGCCACCCCGGCGGCGGTCAGCACGTTCCAGGAAGCCCAGGCGATGAACATCTTCGGCGCCGGCAATGCCGCGTTCCTGCGGAACTGGGACTACGCCTACTCCAACGCCACCAGCCCGGCCACCGGCAAGCTCACGACCAGCCAGGTCGGCGTGGAGCCGATGCCGGCGTTCGCCGGCCAGCCGACCCCCGGTTACTCCAACATCGGCGGCTGGAACATGTACATCAACCCGCACAGCAAGAACATCAACGTCGACCTGACCTTCATCAAGTGGCTGGCCAGCGACGAGGCCCAGACCATCCTGGCCACGAAGTACTCCGAGATCCCCACCACGAACTCGGTGCGGAACTCCCCGGCGGTCAAGAACGTGAACCCGGTGCTGGCCATCATCAGCAAGACCAAGCTGGTGCCGCGGCCCGCGGGCACGCCCAACTACCCGGCGCTCAGCACCGCGATCTACACCAACGTGAACGCGGTGCTGGCCGGCTCGCAGTCGCCGGCGGCCGCGATGAAGTCGGCTCAGTCGCAAGCCAGTACGGCACTCAGCACTTCTGGCGGCGGACTCTAGCCAGACCGCCGTCCTCGGGGCTGGGGTGGGCACGGTTCGGCCGTGCCGCCCCAGCCCTCGGGCGATTTCTCAACGTGGCCGGCCGGGGGCGAACCACGGGACAAGGAGCGCGACTTATGACCACCACCTCAAGTGACACTGAACAAGTCCCGGTGGCCGCCCCGCTGGTCGGCCGCCCGGACGTCAACCGCAAGCGGATGGCCCGATTGGGATGGGGGTTCACCACCCCGTCCCTGATCGTCATCGGGCTCGTCACCATCTTCCCCATCGTGTACTCCGTCGTGCTGAGCTTCTCGGCCGCGACCGTGACCGGCAACGGCGTCGCCCTCAACGGCTTCACCGGCAGCAACTACTCGCTGGTGCTCAGCAGCTCGAAATGGCACTACGCGCTGGGCTTCACGATCATCTACACGCTCGTCACCGTGCTGGTGGAGCTGGTGTTCGGCACGTTGATCGCGCTCGTGCTCGAGCGGCTGACCGCGGGCCGCGGGCTGATGATGGCGCTGCTGCTCATCCCCTGGTCGATGATCACCGTCATCAACGCCGAGCTGTGGGGCTACATCTACCAGGGGACCTACGGCGTGGCCGACGCCATCCTCAACGCGGTCGGCCTCGGCCACCCGAACATCCTCGGGCAGTCGACCCCGGCCATCATCGGACTGATGATCGCCGACATCTGGAAGACCACCCCGTTCGTGGCCATCCTGGTGCTGGCGGGCCTGGTCATGCTGCCCGGGGACATCTACGAGGCGGCCGAGGTGGACGGCTCGTCGGGCTGGTCCACTTTCTGGCGGATCACCGTCCCGCTGCTGCGGCCCACCCTGGCGCTGGCCGTGATGTTCCGCGTGCTGCAGGCGTTCGGGCTGTTCGACCTGCCCTACGTGCTGACTAACGGCGGCCCGGGCACGGCGACCACCTCACTGGCCATCCTGGGCTACAACGTGATCTTCAAGAACCTCTCGTTCGGTCCGGGCGCGGCCGTCGCCACCACCAGCGCGCTGCTGGTGCTGCTCGGCTGCCTGCTCTCGCTGCGGACCTTCCGGGTCCAGGTCGGGAAGGAAGACTAGTCATGCGCAACCGCAAGCGGACCGGCTGGCACCGGTACATCAACGGCATCAACATCTCGGCCTTCTTCGTCGTCCTGTTCGTCGGGCTGCCGCTGTACTGGCTGATCGCCTCCAGCTTCAAGACGCCGGCCAACCTGGGCAACAGCCCGCCGCAGTTCTTCCCGAACCCGGTCAGTGTCGGCAACTACACCGACGCGTTCAAGAACAACGACTTCGGCCAGTACTTCATCAACTCGCTCATCGTGACGCTGATCGCCACGGCGCTGGTGCTGATCCTCGGGACGATGGCCGGCTACGCGCTCGGCCGGCTGCCGATGCGGGGCAAGTTCACCCTGATGGTGACGCTGCTGATCATCTCGGTCTTCCCGGCGATCGCCGTGATCGCGCCGCTGTACCTGGTGCTGCGCAACCTGGGCTGGCTGAACAGCTACCAGGGCCTGATCATCCCGTACACCGCGTTCAACCTGCCGTTCGCCATCTGGATCCTGCGCAACTACATGCTCGGCATCCCCAAGGAGATGGAGGAGACGGGCCGGATCGACGGCGCCGGACCGTTCCGGACACTGTGGACGATCATCTTGCCCATGGCGCTGCCCGGCATCTTCACGGCCGGCATCTTCTGCTTCACCGCCTGCTGGACCGAGTTCCTGATGGCGCTCACCTTCAACAGCGCCAACCAGTACCGGACCATCCCGGTGGGCATCGCGGAGTTCGGCACGGTGTTCACGGTCCCGTACGGGACCATCTTCGCCGCCAGCGTGGTGGCGGTGGTGCCCATCGGCATCCTGGTGTTCATCTTCCGCAAGTTCGTGATCTCGGGCCTGACCTCAGGCGCAGTGAAGGGTTAGGGAGTCATCGTGTCCGACGTCAGCATGGACAAAGTCAACAAGGTCTACGAGAACGGCTTCCACGCCGTCAAGGACATGAGCCTGGACATCGCCGACGGCGAGTTCATGGTGCTGGTCGGCCCGTCGGGGTGCGGCAAGACCACGGCGCTGCGGATGGTGGCCGGGCTCGAGGACATCACCAGCGGCATCCTGCGGATCGGCGGCAAGGAGGTGAACGACGAGACGCCGAAGGAGCGGGACATCGCGATGGTCTTCCAGAACTACGCGCTGTACCCGCACATGACGGTGGCGCAGAACATCGGCTTCGCGCTCAAGCTCCGCAAGCTGCCCAAGAACGAACTGGACGCGAAGGTCAAGGAGGCGGCCGGCATCCTCGGCCTGACCGACTGGCTGGACCGCAAGCCGGGGCAGCTGTCCGGCGGCCAGCGCCAGCGGGTGGCCATGGGCCGGGCCATCGTGCGCCAGCCGTCCGTGTTCCTGATGGACGAGCCGCTGTCCAACCTGGACGCCAAGCTGCGGGTGCAGATGCGGGCCGAGGTGGCGCGCATCCAGCGGCAAATCGGGGTCTCCACCATCTACGTCACGCACGACCAGGTCGAGGCCATGACCATGGGCGACCGGGTCACGGTGATGCGGGACGGCACGCTGCAGCAGGTCGATACCCCGCAGAACCTCTATGACAGCCCGGACAACATCTTCGTGGCCGCCTTCATCGGCTCGCCCGCCCAGAACCTCTACGACGCCACCGTCGGCGAGGGCGCGCGGTCGATCAAGCTCGGCTCCCAGGATGTCGAGCTGCCGGAATCCGTCGTGCTGAAGCGCCCGGGGCTGCGGGCCTACGCCGGCAAGGAGGTCGTGGTGGGGATGCGCCCCGAGCACCTGCGCGCGGAAAGCTCGACGAGCACCGGCCCGAAGATCGTCGGCGAAGTGGACCTGGTCGAGTCACTCGGCTCCGAACTGGTGGTCCACTTCACCATCGACGCGCACCGGGTCATCGCCGAGGGCGCCGTGGACAAGGACGAGGCGGCCGCCCTGCAGTCCGGCGAGGGCGTGGCCCGGGTCGAGGCCAAGACCCCGGTCAAGCCCGGCGACCGGGTGACGTTCTCGGTCGACATCGAGGACATGCAGTTCTTCGACCCGAAGACCGGCCTGGCCGTCCGGGGTTAGTCCGGGGTTAGTCCGGGGTTAGGAGGACCGTGAGCCACTCGACGCCTTCGGAACAGGCGCCCCCGCCGTGGTGGCACGGCGCCGTCATCTACCAGCTGTACGTGCGGTCCTGGCGGGACAGCGACGGCGACGGCTACGGCGACCTGCGCGGCATCATCGAGCGGCTCGATCACCTGGCCTGGCTCGGGGTGGACGCCATCTGGCTGTCCCCCACCATGCCCTCGCCCGACGAGGACTGGGGCTACGACGTCAGTGACTACACCGGCGTCCACCCCGAGCTGGGCACGCTGGCTGACCTGGACGAGCTGATCGCCCAGGCCGGCCGGCGGGGCCTGCGGGTGCTGCTCGACCTGGTGCCGAACCACACCAGCTCCGCGCACCCCTGGTTCGCCGACGCCGCGTCGGGCCGGGCGGCCGCGCACCGCGACTGGTACGTATGGGCCGACGGCAAGCCGGACGACGGGCCGCCGAACAACTGGCTCGACTTCACCGGCCACCCGGCCTGGCAGTGGCACGAGAGCGGCCAGTACTACCTGCACAATTTCCTGCCCGGCCAGCCCGACCTGAACTGGTGGAATCCGGCGGTGCACGACGAGTTCCGCCGCATCCTGGAGTTCTGGTTCGAGCGCGGGATAGCCGGGTTCCGGATCGACGTGGCGAACGGCCTGTACAAAGACGCGGAGCTGCGCGACAACCCGCCGCTGGGCGACGGCGGCCCGATGGACGGCGTCTTCGGCCTGCGCTTCATTTACAACAACAACCGCCCGGAGACGCACGGCGTCTACCGAGACTGGCGCAAGATCGCGGAGAGCTACTCCCCCGCCCGGCTGCTGCTCGGCGAGACCTGGGTCCCGGACGCGGAGCGGCTGGCCGCCTACTACGGCGACGACGACGAGCTGCAGCTCGGCTTCAACTTCCCGTTCGCCTTCTCCGATTTCGAGCCGGCCCGGCTGGCTCAGATCGCCGAGCTGACGCTGGCCGCGCTGCCGCCCGGCGGGTGCCCGGTGTGGATGGGCTCCAATCACGACCTGGGCCGGCTGGCCAGCCGCTGGGGCGGCGGCGACGAGCGCAAGGCCAGGCTGGCGCTGCTGGTGCTGGCCACCTTGCCCGGCACCAGCGTGCTGTACTACGGCGACGAGATCGCCATGACCGACGTCGACGTGCCGGCCGCGCTGCGGCGCGACCCGGCCACGCTGGATATCGAGGGCGGCGCCAGCCGCGACCGGGCCCGGACCCCGATGCCGTGGGACGGCTCGCCCGGCGGCGGCTTCACCGGCCCGGGCGTGACGCCGTGGCTGCCCCTGGGCAGCCCTCCGCTGGGCACAGTCGCGGACCAGCGCGACGACGCCGGTTCGGTGCTGGCCCTGTGCCGGGACCTGCTCGCCCTGCGCCGGGCAGAACTGCGCCGGGCCGGGATCGATGGCGTCCGCGCGGAGTTCGAGAACTTGCACGTGGACGACGGCCAGTGGGTCTACCGGACCGGTCCCCTGGTGGTGACGGCGAACTTCACCGGTCAGCCGGCCGAGATGCCCGCGGGTGAGGTGCTGCTGAGATCGGGCCGGCCCGAAGACGTGCCGCCGGGGATCTTGCGCCCCTGGGAAGGGGTCATCACGCGCCCAGCGCGATGAACGACCAGCCGGCCGCGGTCAGCTCCGGGTCGCCGGAGCCGGCCCCCGGGCCAGTCTCCGGGCCAGTCTCCGGGACGGGTGTTGCGCCGACGCGGGGTCGGTGGCACACAGGGTACGTAAGAAGGTATGCAGGGGCACACCGGCTCCTTTCCGGGGCGCCGGTGAACGCCTCCCCTTCCCCGGGAGTCCCTGAAGGCCCAGTCACCTCACGCTCGGGCTGCCAGTCCTGAAGTCGATGGCATCGGGAGGCGGAACCGGCGAGGCTGGTCCGGGCTCGGGGCTCGGGGCCCGGTTGGGGGCTGCGGCGGTCAGTCGTGGGCTACGTCGGGGTTGGCGGCGTCGGGGCTGGCGAGGCGGCCGAACAGGCGGCCGGCCTGATCGAGGCGGAGCCGGGCGAACCGGCCCTCGGCCTCGACCAGGGGGACGTCTGGTTCGGCGGCGGTGCTGATGCCGCCTACCGCTGAGATGCGCCGCCCTTCGACCTTGACCACGCGGGCCCAGACGCGCAGCGGGACATCCAGCGGCACCGGCCGCCGGTACCGGACGGACAGGTCGGTGGTCACGCCGGGGTGGCCGGACGCCGCGGCGGCGTGGCCGAGCAGCTGGTCGATCAGCATCGCGCTTATGCCGCCGTGGCCGTACATGGGCGGGCCCTCGTAGACCTGGCCGAGCGTGCACCATCCCTCGGCGCCGTCCTTGTCGCTCTCGGTGCGCAGCGGCGGCGCGATCGGGTTGCCTTCCCCGATCACCGGGCTGAACATCCGGACCCCGCCCGTGAGGTCGTCCACCGAGGCGGGCTCGGCGATATCCCGGATGCGCTCGCGCAGGGCCGGGGCCACTTCGCGCAGCCGCCGCGCGCTGTCGCGGAGCACGTCGGCGCCGACCTCGGTGCGGGTGACCAGGTCGGCCAGCGCCCGTAGCTCGGCGCCCAGTTCCGCCACGGCCTCGCGGCGATCGAGCAGTTCGTCCGTCAACTCGGCGGCCGGACGGCCGGCAACCCCGGCTCCCGGCACCTGGGACCTGACGTCCCGGCGCCCGGACAACGGCCGGTCATCCACCTGACCACCTCCCACGGCACAGTATTCACGATCACCGGGGAAGCGACGGCAGCCAGGCCAGGGTCTGGATCCTGCGCTGACGACGAGGGCGCCAGGTCACCAGGCACGGGTTTAAGTCGGTGCGCATCAGGTAGCCGATAAGGAGCCCGCGGGGATGAGGATCAGCGGCGGGTCTGAGGACAGGGATCAGTGGCGGGCGCAAGCCCGGAACGTTATGCCAGGCAGGTCGTGCTTGACTTAGTACGCGCCGCTTGATAAAGTTAGCATAACGTGTTCAGAACTACTGAATTCCGACCTCACGAGGGAGTACTGCATATGACCAGCACCACTGAGCGCTACCGCGCTGCGGCGAGCCAGTCAGCCGACACGGTCGAGAAGATCGCTGACTTCTGGACCCAGGGCTCGCAGAGGCTGAACGACTACCTGCCGTCCGGCCTGCCCCAGGTCGACCTGGTCCCGGTCGTCGAGCGCTACTTCGAGCTGGTGCAGCGGACCGTAGACATCAGCCGTGACCTCACCCTCAAGTGGGTGGAGGCGGCGGGCACGCTGACCGGTGTCGTCCGCGAGCAGGCCGAGTCCGTCGGCGGCCTGGTCCGCGAGCAGGCCGAGTCAGCCCGCGGCTTCGTGCACGAGCAGGCCGACAGGGCCGAGCAGGCCGCCCGCGAGCAGGCCGACCGGGCCGAGCAGGCCGAGAAGGACCAGGCCCGTGAGGCCCGCAGGATCGAGCGCGAGCAGGCCAAGCGCGCTCACGACAAGGCCCGCGAGCGTTACGAGGGCATGAACAAGGCCGAGCTGAGCGACCTGCTCGAAAAGCGCGACCTGCCCAAGACGGGCACCGTCGACGAGCTCGTGGAGCGCCTGGTCGAGGCGGACAGCAAGTAACCACGACGTTCACCGCGCCACACTGAGACGCCGGCCCCCAGCAGCACCTGCTGGGGGCCGGCGTTGTACTTATCGGCCCCGTCAGCCGGTTTCAGCCGGTCACAGGGGGAAGACGGATCAGATGGCAGAGTTCACCTTCGCCCCGCTGACGCCCACCTCGTTCCTCGACCGTGCGGCCGCGGTCTTCGGCGACCGGACCGCGATCGTGGACGGCGATCGCGGTTTCACCTACCGCGACATGTCCGAGCGGTGCCGCCGCCTGGCCGGCGCGCTGGCCGCCCAGGGCGCGGAGCCCGGGGACCGGATCGCCGCGCTGTGCGCCAACAGCCACGTGATGCTGGAACTGCACCACGCGGTGCCGATGACAGGCGGCGCGCTGGTCACGCTGAACACCCGGCTGTCGGAAGACGAGATGGCCGCCCTGCTGGATCATTCGGGCGCGTCGGTGCTGGTGGCGACCAGCGAGTTTGCCGACCGCGCCCGCCGCCTGGCCGACCGGGCCGGCCTGCCGTGCTTTGTCGCCGGCGGGTCCGGCGACTCCTACGAGGAATGGATCGCCAGCGCCGATGCGGCCGAGCCGGTGCTGCCGGACGAGCGCCAGCTGCTGGCCATCAACTACACCAGCGGGACGACGGGCCGCCCCAAGGGCGTGATGTACCACCACCGGGGCGCGTACCTGCAGGCCACCGCGATGGCTTATCACGCCAGGCTCGGCCCGGGCGCTCGGTACCTGTGGACGCTGCCGATGTTCCACTGCAACGGCTGGTGCTTCACCTGGGCCGTCACCGCCGCCGGCGGCACCCACGTCTGCCTGCGGACCGTGGACACCGCCGAGATCTGGCGCCTGCTCCGCGACGCCGGGATCACCCACTTCAGCGCGGCCCCGACCGTGCTGACCATGATCGCCGAGGATCCCGCGGCCGGGAAGCTGGACCAGCCGGTGCACGTGGACACCGGCGGCGCACCGCCGTCGGCCACCCTGCTCGGCCGGATGGATGCGATGAACCTGGCCGTGACTCACCTGTACGGGCTGACCGAGACCTACGGCCCGCTCGCGATCAACGAATGGCAGCCGGAATGGGACAGGCTCGAGGCGGATCAGCGAGCCGCGCTGCGCGCCCGGCAGGGAGCACCCAACATCATCGCCCGCCCGCTGCGCATCCTGGACGACGAGGGCCGGGACGTGCCGGCCGACGGCGAGACCATCGGCGAGATCGCGGTCAGCGGCAACGACGTCATGCTTGGCTACTACCGTGACGACGAGGCCACCCGGGAGGTCACCCGCAGCGG
>JAJKHX010000471.1 GCA_021154785.1 Nocardiopsis sp. | reverse complement strand
TCGGCAGTGCTGTGATCCCGATGGAGGCGAACACGGCGTCGAACGCGGCGGTGAACTTCGCGTCCCGGTCGCGGACCAGGTAGGTGAACCGGCACCCGGCCTCCTCCAGCTCGTCGGCCAGGTTGCGGGCGAGCTGGGTCGCCCACTGGCCGGTCGGGTGCCGGGTGATCCCGAGCAGGTGCACCCGCCGTGTCTGGTGTTCGATGACGAACGCGACGTACAGGCGGCTGAGCGTGAGCGCGCAGTCGACGTGGAAGAAATCAGCGGCAAGGAACGTGGCGGCGTGGACACGCAGGATCTTCCGGATGGTGGAGGCGGCCACCCGGTGCCCGAGCCGGTGTAGCTCGCCCTGGATCCTGACCACGCCCCACCGGGGGTTCTCCCGGGCCAGGCGCAGGATCAGCGCGACGAGCTCGTCAGGTACCGGCGGACGCCCCGGCGCCCTGGGCTGGCGCCATTTCGCCGCCACCAGCCGCCAGTGCCAGCGCAGTAGCGTGCCGGGAGTCACGATCCGCCGGGCGCGCAGCCCTTTGGGCATGATCCTGGTGAGCGCGGCGAGCACGGCACGGTCGGTCCAGGACACGCGCGGTCTGGGATCCGTCCGGCGCAGCACGGCCACCTCGTGCCGCAGCGCGAGTATCTCCACGTCCTTGTGCGACGAGGACCGGGCCAGCAGCGCGAGCCAGGACAGTACGGTTACCAGCAGCCGGTAAGTCAGCATGACGAACACGGGTGCCGATCATGTCGATACCGTAGCCCCAGGTCAAGCTAGTGGCCCAGTATTCGACCACTACAGGCCGACTCACCCGAGAGCAGCTCCTGGTGCCCGGGCGGCGGAAATCATGTCGTGGCCATGTGCTCACAGACACCACCAGCCGCTGATCAACTACTACCGCCGTGACGGGGATCCTTGTCAAGGTAGATGCCGACCGGCTCCCTGAGTCCATTACCGCCGGGATATAAGCCCGCCTGAACCACCTGCTACGACGCACGCAACTGGGCGCAATAGATGATTCCGGCAGGGCCGGCCATGGGGCGACGCCTCAGCCGCGGGAACGCAGGCGGACATTGGGCAGCTCGGGTGCGGGAAGCGTGTGCTCCCACACGTCCGGGAACGCGCCGTAGCGCCCTGGAGCGCCGGGCGTCAGGTCTGCGCGCTGGCGCTGCCATTCCTCGCGGAAGGCGACCACCTCCTCGTGGCTGCGGCCGATGAAGTTCCACCACATGACGATCTGCTCACCGAACGGCTTACCCCCGAGGACGAGGATCCGCGTGGGCTCCGACGGGCTCGCCTCGAGCGTAATCGCCGAGGCGCCCGCAGGCTGGAATACGATCTCACCCGGCTGGGCCACGGCGCCGCCCACGGCCAGGCTGCCGGTATCGCACAGGAATCCGTGCTCATAGCCCGCGTCGAGCTTGACATCAAGTGAGTGCCCGCCCGCCAGGGTCACCTCCGCCCCGACCAGAGCCGAATACATCGGCACCGGCGACGTCTGCCCGAACAGGCTGCCGAGGAAGACCAGGACCTTCGCTCCGTCGACGTCGGCGACCGGTGGCTCATAATGCGCGAACCCGGGAGCGGCGAACCGGTCCGCTCCGGGCAGCGCGATCCACAACTGCACGCCGTGAAGGACAGTCGTCGCCGGCGTGGAATACTCCGAGTGGGCGATGCCGGAGCCGGCGGTCATGAGATTCAGCTGCCCGGGGCGGACCAGCGCGTGGGTGCCGGCAGTGTCGCGGTGCTCGACCTCGCCGGTAAACAGCCACGAGGCAGTCTGCAGCCCGGTGTGCGGGTGGCCGGGCACCTCCATCCCACCGGTCAGGGACATGTCGTCGGGCCCGTAATGGTCCACGAAGCACCACGCCCCGATCAGCGACCGCGCCCTTTGCGGCAGGCTGCGCCGTACCGTCATCGCCCGCGGACCGCCGAGCGGCACGCTCCGGTAGGACAGCACGACAGGCCCGGCCGAACCATCCTCATGCCGTTCGCATATGAGCTCGGCCGGAGACCGGTCTAGGTTGCTCACCCGCTCAGCCTAACCTCAGGGGTGCCGACGTCATGCCCGCCTTCGCCCACCCTGACCAGCCGCACCCGGCGCATATTGCGGCGCGCCGGTCAGCGTCCGCGGACGTGCCCCGCGGCCATCCGCCCGAGCTCGAATGCCGCGGTGCCGGTCGTCACGACCGGGTCCTGCGCGGCGAAGTCGCGCAGCGCCTGGTCGTCATCGGTCTCGATAACCGCGAGGCCGTACGAGTCGCCGTCAGTCAGGACCGGCCCGAATACGACCATGTCGCCACGTTCGAGGTACGGGCGCCAGTGGGCAGCATGGCGGCTCATGATCTCCCGCTCCGCGTCGGTCATAGTCTGAGCGAAGTTCGGGCGCGGAGCGATGAGCCGCAGGACGAAGGTGGGCATGCAGCGGACTCTACCGCCGCGCATTCGCCCGAAGGTTAAGCAACGCGACTGAAGATACCGGTCTGTGCGCCTCGAACGGACCAGGCTAAAGGAACTATTCCAGCACCAAACGGCGGGAGTGTGCGCGTTCTCCCTCAGTTCCCTCGTCGCTTAGCGTGATGCCGGGATAGAGGTGGACGCCCCGGGAAGCCGGATCCTTCCTGCGCCCTTGATGGTCTGGGCCGCAGAGGTCAGATCCGCCGTGGCGTTCCCGGGCATGGCCGCCTGCCGGTCGGCTGTCTCAGGCTGGTGTCCATCCCCCGTCTGGCACACAGATCCAAGACGTCGGCGGCGTCCGTATCGTCCTGGCGGGGTTCGCGCCGCTCACATTCGGCACCGCCACCGGCGATCGGCTTCGCCCTCAGGATGAGGGACCCCACACGGCATACAGCTCTGGACGAGATGCCGGGCCTGGCAATCTAGGATGACCCTGTCGGCGGCATTATGCCTGTGATCAAAGGTCAGATCACTGCCCTCCGGCGGCATAATGCCTGATCATACCTGTGATCGAGGCGCAGTGCGCCTCGATCCTGGTGCCTCATGATCACAGGCATATCAACCATGAGCGGACAGTGCGCCGTGCGCATTCACCCGGCTCAGCTGCGACGTGCGCCGCGGACGACGAGGGCTCTGCCGACACCGATCCCTTCGGGCGCGGTATCCGCTTGGCGGGGTGGTCAACCGGGCCTGGGTGTGGCCCGGCCGATGGCTCTTCCGCGCGGTGCTGGTCTGTATATGGTGAGGACCGACTCACGGGGAGGCTGACGCCGTGCGGAAACTGACCTTCGGCATGAACCTGAGCCTGGACGGCTACATCGCCGCGTCCGGCGATGACATCGGCTGGAGCGTGCCGAGCGACGAGCTGTTCCAGTGGTGGTCCGACCGGGTGGGTGCGACGGGCCTGGCGTTGTACGGGCGCAAGCTGTGGGAGACGATGAGCTCCCACTGGCCGGCCGCCGGCCAGCGGCCTGGCGCCACACCGGCGGAGATTGAGTTCGCCCGCCGCTGGCGGGACATGCCAAAGGTGGTGTTCTCCTCGACGACCAGCACGGCCGGCTGGAACACCCGCCTGGTCACCGGCGACGCGGTCACCGAGATCACCCGGCTCAAGGCCGGGGACGGCGGCCCCATGGACATCGGCGGCGCGACACTCGCCGCGGCGGCCATGCGGGCCGGGCTGATCGACGAGTACGTGCTGGCCACCGCACCGGTCTTGGTGGGCAGCGGCACGCCGTTCTTTACGGCCCTGGACAACTGGGTGAACCTGAACCTGGTGGAGACCCGGGCGTTTCCCGACGGCGTGATCCTGACGAGGTATGAGACCAAGCGCTGAGCGCCCGACGTCGGATCGGCGCGCCGGTAAGCGGGGGGTTGTATCGCAAAGCGGCTCGAAGTACAGGACGAGCGGTTTCGCCGAGCGACCACCTCTGCGCCGTTCTCGCCGGGGGAAACTGGCTGGTAGCAGTACCGAAATCTCGACTAGTACCCGCTCGCTCATCGGCATGTGGGTGAGGTGCCACAACCTCGCGCAGGCGTGAACGTCTCAGCTCTGCTGGCCGGTGGCAGCCTCGAACTGGGCCACCAAGCCGACGGGCACCCGGCCGCGGGCTTTTGCCTCGATGCTCTGTGCCCTCGCCCACTCGCGAGCTGGGTGGTGTTCGGGCCGCTACCGGGGCCGCGGCTGCTACGGGCTAGCTTGCGGGCGCTGCTTCCGGCCCGGCGGGCAGCATTAACGTACCGGGTCAGCGCATCCCGCAACTCCCTGTCGTGCTCGGCGTTCAAGTCGATCTCGTGCTCGGCGCCGTCTAGCGCGAACCGGACGGTACCCTCGGCGGCGCTGCCGTCGAGGTCATCGATGAGCAGGATCTGTATCTTCTGAGCCACGGCCGCCCAGGGTTCTCTCACTGGTTGCTGTAGCGCACTGGTGTATGCAGTTTCTAGGCCCGGGCAAGCGCGGCCTCACCGGCATGCTGGGCCGTTCGGGATCTGCACGCGCACCCGTGTGCCGGCATTCTGCGAAACTCGTACGCCTTGTGGTGAAACCGCCGCGTTCCGCGGGGCCGTCGCTGCGCTGGGCCGGGCGGCCTGCCCGGCTGGTCAGTGCGCGGTGGCCAGGCGTTCCACGTAGGCGCGCTCGTCCGGGCCGAACCAGGGCGGTGATCCGGCCGCGGCGTTCTCCGCGATCCGGCGGGGTGGGCGGTGGCGGCCAGCGAGACGTGCGCCCGCGGGTCGCTCAGGCCCCACTTGATCAGGGCCTGCCCCCAGGTGGTGACCCCGAACGGGCGCAGCGGCTCCAGCTCGACCTGGCCGGGCGGCCGGCGCGTAAGGTCGCCTTCGCCGAACGGGCGCATCAGCAGGACGCCCAGGCCGAGGTCGCCGGCCAGCGGCAAGATGATGCGCTCGACCTCGCGCTGGGCCGGGTTGTACGGCACCTGCACGGCGTCGATCTGGCCGCTTCTCATGAGCTCGGCCAGCTCACCGAAGGCCGCCTGGGAGTAGTGGGTGGCGCCGATCAGGCCGACCTGCCTGCGGTCGCGGGCAGCCTGGAGCATCGGCAGGTGCGCGGGCCAGGACACGAGGTTGTGGATCTGCATGAGGTCGACCCGGCCGCCGTACCAGTCCACCGCGCGGGCCAGTTGCGCCGCGCCTTCCTGCGCGGACGGGGTCCAGATCTTGTCGGCGATGAAGACCTCGTCGCGCCGGCCGTCCAGCGCGTCGGCGAGCAGCCGCTCGGCGTCGCCGTACATCGGAGACGTGTCGAACAGCCGGATACCTGCCGTGACAGCGGTGCCGATCAGCTCTCGATGCCGGCCCGCGGCCGCGGCGGCCTCCAGCCGCTGCCAGGTGCCGAGCCCGACTACCGGCACGCTGATCCGGCCCCCGCCGAGGCTCCGGTCCTCCATGTCTGCCACCCTCGCTTGGTTTTGCCCACCAGTCCCTGCTGCCCATCAATGATCCGGGAAACCGGGCTCATGCGCCGTGCTGCGGGCGAACCTCCCGCTCGCGCCGGCGGATAATCGTGTCCCGGGCGCCTTGCCCGGCCGGCAGGACCGCTGGCACCGGGCCGGCCACGACCGTCTCGCCCCTGTACCAATGCCGCCGTCGGCGTGCGCGTCATGGCACCGCGCCGCTCTGCAGCGGGACTGGCAGGCCAGATGGTCCGCAGCTGATCGCAGCCGAGGGCTTGCGTGCTTTACGGCGATCGCATTCGCAGCCGGGGCTTGGATGTTTTCGGCCCGGGTTCCACGCATGGCCGGCGAGAGCGGCTCGATGTCGGGACGGTGGATACTGCCGCAGTAGGGCGGCGGGATCTTGATCGCGGTGCCGACAGGTGCGCAGGTCGTTTATCCCGGACGCCGATTGCTCAGGTCAGCGGGGACCAGTGAGCTAATGGCTCAGGTCCACGACGCCTGACTAAGGTTGGATGAGACAGGACAGCGGCCCTGGCCGAGCTGCCAGTATCCCCTGCGGGCAGCCATTAGTCCCCACCGGCCATCAGAGGCACTGTCGGGGTATTTCGAATCATATTGTTCTAGCTGAGCCCCGTTACGGAATCGAACCGTAGACCTTCTCCTTATACGGCAGTTGTAGTTCGTTATCGTGGCGCCTCGTCGGCGTAGGCGTTCCAGCGCTGGTGGGCTTGCCGGGCCTTGTACTGGTGGCGTCGGCGCCATAGCGACCAGGCGTCGCGGTGGGCCCGGTCACGGCGAGGGCCGGGGATTACCGTGTCGCGGAGCTGTCTGAGCAGCTCGGGGATGGTGACGGGGATCAGCTCGAGGAGGCCGGCGCAGCGGTCGAGGGCGCGCTGGCTGGCGGCGGCGACGGCCAGGAAGGCGTAGGCGAGCAGGCTGATCGCGGTCCAGCGGTGCCAGGAGGTCCAGGTGGTGACCTGGCCGCTGTCCAGCCCGCTGACCTGCTTCGATATCTGGTGATCTTCCTCGATTCTCCACCTGGCGACGGCCACGGATATCAGTTTCGCGAGCGGGGCCGGGACGGGGCTCCAGCACAGGAAGTAGCTGACGGTGCCGGTGTACCGGTGCTTCCTGAGCAGCAGGAACGCGTGGCCGTTGTCGTGTCCTTCGGGGGTGTCGTCGGGCGTGATCCCGATCATCGCCCAGTGATAGTCCCTGGCCCCCTTGGTGGCCGATCCGGTGCGCATCCGCTGCCACATGGCGGGTTTCAGCAGGCTGGCGGCTGTTTTCACGGTGACGCGGCGGCCGGAGGGCAGGGTCACCCTGTAGCTGGACCGGACGGCCAGGACGTAGCCGGTGCCGCGCTCGCGGATGCCCTTGCGCAGGTCAAGACCGCCGTAGACCTCGTCGCCGGCGGTGAAGGCCGCCCGGATGCCCTGGTCATGCGCGTGCTGCAGCAGATCACCGGCGAGCTGCGGCTTCGTCTTGAACGTGACCTCATCCGGGACGCCGGCCCGCTCGCGGCGCTCCTCGTCGGCGGCCCAGGCCCCGGGCAGGTACAGGGCCCGGCCGATCAGGGCGTGCCCGGCCGGGGCCGCGAGGGTGAGGGTGACCGCGACCTGGCACAGGGCGGTCCCGCCCACGGTGCCGCTGTACTGGCAGGCCGCACCGACGCAGCCGTCCGAGGACTTCTCATCAGCGGTCTCGTCCACGATCAGTACCACGTCACTGACGTCATGGCCTGCGGAAAGATGCCCGGCGGCCCAGCCTGCGGCCTCGTCCAGCACCCGCTGCTCATCGACGCGGGCGCGGGACAGCAGGTGCTGCATCCGGTACGGGCGGTCGTGCCCGGCCGCCTCGGCCATCGTCCAGCAGTTGTGATCGTCCAGTTCGCTCAGCAGGCCGTTCACCATATCGCGGCAGGTCACGCGAGGCTCCCGCCGCGCGAAGCACGACGCGATCCGCCCCATCAGCTCATCAAGCAGGCCCTGATGCACGGCATGGCCTACCGTGGCACCAGCGGCTGCCGTTCGATTGTTGTGTTCCACAAGCCGGCATGATTACGGCAGCCGCGCCCGCTTTCCCGCCCGTTCGGCGATCCGTAACCAGCTTGCCAGGGCCGTGTAACTCCACCTAGCCAAGCGGCTGTGACCTGCAATAACGCAGCCAAGGTCACGATCTACAACTGCCGTAATAAGGGCGGGAGTGTGCGCGTTCTTCCTGCTCACTCGCATCACTCAGCGTGATGCCAGGGCAGGGTGCGGACGCTGCGG
>JAJKHX010000470.1 GCA_021154785.1 Nocardiopsis sp. | reverse complement strand
TGCGGCATCACCTCGGTGGCCAGGAGTTCGGCTGACTGCAGCGCCTCGTCCTTGGTCATGTCGCCGAAGCACGTTTCCAGCGCCATGTAGCTGATTCCGCCGATGTCGCGGTGGCGGGCGACCCAAGCGCGGGCGCCCGCCGGGTCGCCGGCGTAGAAGTGGCCAGTCGCGTGGATGCCCTCGTAGGTCTCGGCCGGGAAGACCGCCGGTATGGGGATGCCGTATTTCTTCCACAGGTAGTACAGGCTGTCCTTGAACCGGGCGAAGGCCCGGTTGGCGATTTCCATCGCTTCCGCGCCGGTTGGCGCGAGCACCATGTTCCGGGAGATGCCCAGCGGCGGCAGGTCCTCCGGAGCACGCCCGAGCGATGTCCACTCGGACGTGTAGGCGTCGGTCAGCGCCCGGACGTCCGGCGACGGGACGAGCGCCATCATCGCCATGCCGAGCCGCGCGCACCACCGGGCCTTGGCCGGCGTCCTGGTGCCGTACCACAGCGGCGGATGCGGCCGCTGCACCGGGCGCGAGATGACCGGCGCGTCGGCCAGCTGGTAGTACGTCCCGTCGAAGGTCACGCTGTCCGAGGTCAGACCCTGCCGCAGGATCGCGAAGGCCTCGTCGAACCGGCCTTGCGCCTCCTCCGGGGAGGACACGCCGTGGAACGCCAGCTCGGCCGGCGATACGCCCCGGCCGACCCCCAGGTCGAGCCGCCCGCCGGACAGCTGGTCCAGTGTCACCGCCTCTTCGACGACGCGCATCGGGTGGTACAGCGACAAGATCGTGATGAGCGTCCCGAGCCGCAGCCGCGAGGTTCGCTGCGCGGCCGCCGCCAGCATCAGGTGCGGCGACGGCGTGACGGCCAGCGGCGTCCCGTGGTGCTCGGTCAGGTGATAGGCGTAAAAGCCCAGCCGGTCGTAGGCCTCGATCAGTTCCAGCCGCTCGGCGATCTGCCGGGTATGTGGACGTCCGGTGTCGTCGTTGTGGTCGATGATTCCGAAGCGCATGCGCTGAACCTAACCCGGCCATCATCCCCGCACCAGGCCGGGCCCGCAGCCGCGAGAGGAATGCCGACCGGGCGATTCACGTTGTCGCGCTGGTGAAGAAGATTGGCTTCCTGTCGTTCGGGCACTGGTCGCCGTCACCCGGCTCGCAGACCCGGTCGGCCTCGGACGCGCTCCTGCAGTCCATCGACCTGGCCGTCGCCGCCGAAGAACTCGGCGCTGACGGCGCGTACTTCCGCGTGCACCACTTCGCGCGGCAGCTGGGATCCCCCTTCCCGCTGCTCGCGGCGGTCGGCGCGCGCACCAGCCGGATCGAGATCGGCACGGCCGTCATCGACATGCGCTACGAGAACCCGCTCTACATGGCCGAGGACGCCGGCGCGGCCGACCTCATCGCCGGCGGCCGCCTCCAGCTGGGGATCAGCCGCGGTTCGCCCGAGCAGGTGATCGACGGCTGGCGGTACTTCGGCTACCAGCCGCAAGAAGGCCAGACCGATGCCGACATGGCCCGCGGGCACGCCCAGGTGCTGCTCGAGGTGCTGCGCGGCGAGGGCTTCGCCCAGCCCAATCCCCGCCCGATGTTCTCGAACCCGCCCGGCCTGCTGCGCCCCGAGCCGTACTCGCAAGGGCTGCGGGAGCGCATCTGGTGGGGCGCCGCGTCCCAGCAGACCGCTACCTGGGCGGCCGAGCTGGGCCTGAACCTGCAGAGCTCGACGCTGATCACCAACGAGTCGGACAAGCCCTTTCACCAGCAGCAGGCCGAGCAGATCCAGGCCTACCGCGACGCCTGGCAGGCGGCTGGCCACGAGCGGGAGCCGCGGGTATCGGTCAGCCGGAGCATCTTCGCCCTCACCGACGACCGGGACCGGGCCTACTTCGGCCGCCAGAACCAGGACACCGACCAGATCGGGTTCATCGACCCGCAGACCCAGGCCATCTTCGGCCGTAGCTACGCGGCCGAGCCCGATGTGCTGATCCAGCAGCTCAAGGAGGACGAGGCGATCGCCGCCGCCGACACCTTGCTGCTCACCGTGCCCAACCAGCTCGGCGTCGACTACAACGCCCACGTCATCGACAGCGTCCTCACCCACGTGGCCCCCGCCCTCGGCTGGCGATAAAACTAAAGATCTTTCTCCCGAACGAGTCATGTGCTTGCGGACCTACCAGCCTCCGCGCAGCCTTCGCACCTTCGGCATCACGCCCTCGATCGTCCCGGCATAACGGCCAGGATCTGGTCCAGGCCGAAGTCCCAGGCCTGCTCGACGTCGCCGCCGAGCCGGAACGCCCCCGCGAGCTCCATCGTGATGAAGCCGTGGGCCCAGGCCACGATCGTGCGCGCGGCCGGCAGCGTGTGCTGCGGGCCCGCCAGTTCCGCGACGACGCGCAGCAGCGCGGCTGAGGAGCGCACGGATCTCGCCGTGGCGCCGGGCACGGAGTCGGGGGCGAACATGAGCGTGTACGTGACCGGGTTGGAGTGCGCGAACCCGCGGTAGGCCGCCGTCATCGCCCGCAGGTCCGCGACGGGATCGCCGGAGCCCGCCGCCGCGTCGAGTGACGCGGTCAGCTCGTCGGCCACGTCCTCCAGGATGAGGCGGAACAAGTCGGAGCGACTGCGGACTCGCTTGTAGAGCGACGGCGCGCGCACGCCGACCGCCTCGGCCACGTCCTGCATGGTCAGCGCGTCCGCCCCGCGCTCTTCCAGCAGGTGCCGCCCGGCCGCCACGATGGCGGCGGTCGAGGTCTGGGCGTGAGCGGGCATCCGGCCTCCTGTCCGCGAACGGCCGTAATCCTATTGCGGCGGCCGCCAAGGCTAACTATCGTAGCCTAGCGAAGGCTAATTACCGTAGCCATAAGGACTCGCACGGGAGGCGCCGCCATGCAGATCGCCAAGGGCCTGCACCGGATCGGTTCGGACACCGTCAGCAGCTTCCTCGTCATCGACGGGGACGGCGTGACGATCATCGACGCGGGCCTGCCCCGCTACTGGAAGCTGCTGATCAAGGAACTCGCACGGCTGGACCTGACCCTCGATGACGTGCGGGCGCTGATCCTCACGCACGGCGACACCGACCACATCGGCTTCGCCGGCCGGCTGTACCGCGAGAAGAACATCCCGGCCTACCTCCACCCCGCCGACCACGACCGCGCCCGGCTGGAGGTCAAGAAGCCCACTAGCGGCTGGGGCCCGGTCAAGGCCGGTCCGCTGGCCGGCTTCCTGTGGTACTCCGCCCGCGAGGGCGGCCTGCGGATCCGCCCGGCCGGCGGACTGCAGCCGGCCGAAGACGATCAGGTGCTCGACGTCCCCGGCCGGCCCCGCATCATCCACGTCCCCGGCCACACGCCCGGGAGCATCGCGGTCCACGTCCCGGCGGCCGACGCGCTGTTCATCGGCGACACCATGACGACCCGCAACGTGCTCACCGGCGCGACCGGGCCCAAGCCGGCGCCGTTCACGCTCCAGCCCGAGCAGGCCCTGGCTTCCCTCGACCGCATCGACGGCATCGACGCGACCTGGGTCCTGCCCGGCCACGGGCCGGCCTGGGACCACGGCGTGACCGAGGCCGTCCGGCTCACCCGCGAGGCGGCGGCTTAAGCACACCCGGCGTTGATGTCCGCGGGGCACTTTGGGGCCGCGGCCGGGCTCACCCGTGCGGGGGGATGGCAGTGCGCAGGCCAGTCCCTATGATCGCGTTACCTGTCAGTGTCGGGAGGTTGCGTGGTGGGTAGCGAAGGTTCGGGGTCGGTAAGCTTGTTCCCGCCGATTGCTAGTTACGGGTTCTTGTCGAATTGCGAGCAGAACTGCCTGATCGCTCCGGATGGATCGGTGGAGTGGCTGTGCCTGCCGCGCCCGGATTCCCCGAGCGTGTTCGGAGCACTGCTTGACCGGGCCGCCGGCTTGTTCCGGTTCGGCCCCAGCGAGACACGCGTGCCGCAGCACCGCCGGTACGTGCCGGGGACGATGGTGCTGGAAACCACCTGGCAGACCCCGACGGGATGGATGACCGTTTATGACCTGCTGGCCGTCGGCCCGCTGCAGAACCAGCGACGACGGCCCGATTATCACCGGGCTCCGACCGATTCCGGCGCGGTCGGCGTACTCCTACGGATCGCGACATGCATCAGCGGCCGGGTCGAGGTCATGGTGAACTGCGGCCCGCAGTTCGACTACGGGACCGCCAGCGGCACCTGGAGTTACACCGGCGACGGCTACGACGCGATGACGATCGCCCCTGAGGAGGGGGACGTACAGCTCGCGCTGGCGGGCAGCATCCCGCTCGGCGTGCTGGGCGCCCGCTGTTACGGCCGTACGACGCTGACCCAGGGCCAGTCGGCCTTCGCCGCCCTGTCCTGGGCAGACGCCAAGGTCCCGGCTAACCAGGATGAGGCGTTCGCCATGCTGAACACCACAGTCGATTTCTGGCGCGACTGGCTGAGCTCGGCCAAGATCCCCGACCATCCGTGGAAGCCCTACCTGGACCGCAGCGCGCTGACCCTGAAGGGGCTCAGCTACGCCCCGACCGGCGCCATCATGGCCGCGTCGACAACCTCACTGCCGGAAACACCGGGTGGCGCCCGCCACTGGGACTATCGGTTCACCTGGATCAGGGACTCGGCATTCATGCTCCGCTCGCTGTACCGGCTGGGCTTCGACTGGGAAGCGATCGAGTACTGGGGCTTCGTCATCGACGCGGTCACCGGCGGTGACCTCAGCCGCCGGCCCGAGCTGCAGATCATGTACGGCATCGGCGGGGAGCGGGACCTGACCGAGCGGACCCTGGACCACCTGTCCGGATGGCGCGGGGCGCGCCCGGTCCGGGTCGGCAACGGTGCCTGGAATCAGCAGCAGCACGACGTCTGGGGAATGATCATCGACGCTCTCGATGTCCAGTTCCACCAGGGAGCCGCGCAGATCGTCGCGCCGGTCTGGGAAGTGCTGGCAGGATTCGTGGACGCCGCCCTGCAGCACTGGCATGAGCCCGACCAGGGCATCTGGGAAGTCCGTGGCGACCCCAAGCACTTCACCGCGTCCAAGGTGATGTGCTGGGTGGCCGCCGCGCGCGGCGCAGATCTGGCCGCCGAGCGGGGCGATGAGGAACGCGCCCAGCGCTGGCGGGCAGGTGCCGACGAAATCAAGGCCGAGGTACTGGACAAGGGCGTTTCCGACCGTGGCGTCTTCCGGCAGCACTACGAGAACGATGACCTGGATGCCTCGCTGCTGCTGCTGCCCATCATGGGATTCCTGCCTCCGGACGACAAGCGCGTCCAGTCAACCGTGCTGGCCATCGCCGATGAGCTGACCCAGGACGGCCTGGTCCTGCGCTACAAGGTCGAGGGAACCGACACCGGGTTCGAGGGCAAGGAAGGAACCTTCACCATCTGCTCGTTCTGGTTGGTGACCGCGCTGGCCATGATCGGCGAAACCGGACGCGCGCACGCCCTGTGTCAGAAGCTGCTGTCGTTCGCCGGACCGCTGCAGCTTTACGCCGAGGAGATCGACACCACGACAGGGGAGCATCTCGGGAATTTCCCGCAGGCCTTCACGCACCTTGCCCTGATCGAAGCCGTATCACTGCTCATCGGCTCCGGACAAGAAGGCAACGCCGCCTCAGTCGGGTAGGGCGAAATCCATGCTCAAGCTTCGAAGGCCGATAATGACCGCCTCACCTGGGAGGGAAAACGGACTGGCCAGGCTGGCCCCTGGAACGTCGTAATGGCGGCCACGCCAGATATCGCTGGTCCCCACCGGGACATGTGCTTCACCCGGGCGTAGACGGCCGGGAACTCGGCCGCGCTCAACTCAAGGTCGCTTATCTCGCCCGGACTTATCCCGTTCGGCTGGAGGGCCCAGTGGCAGTGGCCGAGGGCGCAGTGCCAGTGCCTGCACTGGGGAACTCGGCACCGGTCGTGCTACCTGGAAGCGCCGTGCCAGCGGTAGCGGGAGGCAGCACGTCGTACGCACTGTGTACCAGTCCAACCTGCTCGGTGGTGTACGTCCGTTCCCGGCGCACACCACGGACAAAGGCGGGCCACCAGCTCACCAGCGCGCCGAGGCGGTTGCGGAAACCGGTCAGGAAGCTTATGTGGATGAACAGCCAGATGACCCAGGCGAGGAAGCCGGAGAGGTGCACGCGTCCCACGGAAACGACCGCGCGGCCACGGGATAGGTAAGCAGCCGACCCCAGGTCACGGTACCGGAACGACTTAGTGGGCATGTGCCCGGTAACCTCGTGTTTGATGCGCTCCCCGGCGTATATGCCGGTCTGCATAGCGACCTCGCACACACCGGGGAGCTTGTTCAGGCTCATAACGTCCCCGGTCACGAAGATCTCGGGGTGGTCGGGAATGGTACAGTCGTCGCCGACCATGATGCGGCCCGCCCGGTCCTGCTTGGCGCCGGTGGCCACCGCGATGGCCGCCGCGACCGGCGGCGCTGCCACTCCGGCGGTCCATAGCACGGTGCCCGCCTCGTGGCGGGTCACCGTGCCGTCCTGAGCGCGGACGCTCAGCCCGGCGGAGTCTATATCGGTCACAATCGAGTGCATGTGCTGCTCGACGCCGAGCTTGGCCAGGGTGCGTGCCGCCTTGGCCGACAGTTCCGGGCCGAACGGGGCGAGCGGGGCGTCCCCGCCGTCGAAAAGCAGCACCCGGGCGTCCTCGGGCTTGATGTGACGGTATTCGTCGCGCAGCGTCTTGGTGGCCACCTCGCGGATCTGCCCGGCCAGTTCGACGCCAGTGGGCCCGGCGCCGACCAGGGCGAAGGTGAGCCAGCGGCTGCGTTCCGCCGGGTCGACCGCGGTATCGGCCATCTCGAACGCGCCGAAGACGAGGCGCCGGATGACGAGGGCATGCTCGATGGTCTTCATGCCGGGCGCCCACTGGGCGTACTCGTCGTGCCCGAAATACGATTGCTGCACCCCAGCCGCCACGATCAGGTAGTCATAGCCGAACTCCAGCTGGTCCCCGAGCGGCCGCGTCGCGAGTACCCGGCGCCCGTCGGTGTCGATGCCGGTCACCTCAGCCAGCACGAAGTCCGCGTTCTTGTGCTTACGGAGCAGATCCCGCAGCGGGACGGCGATCTTCCCCTCGGACAAGATCCCGGTCGAGCACTGGTACAGCAGGGGCTGGAAAAGGTGGTGCGGGCGCCTGTCGATGAGGGTCACCCGGACCGGGGCGCGGCGTAGGACCCTGGCGGCGAACAGCCCGGCGAATCCGCCACCGATGATCACCACGCGGCGCTGGCTATCTTGGTCGTTCATGGCGCGTCCCCGATCCCGGTTGCCCTTTATTCTGCGTGCGGCTCAGCCTGCCGGGTCGTACCACGTTTCCCGGCCGGCCAGCAGCCGTTCGGCCTCCTTGGGACCCCAGCTGCCTCTGGCGTAGGGGTGCACGGGGACGGCATCGCCGAGCACCGGGTCGACGGTCTCCCAGGCGGCTTCCACGGTGTCCTGCCGGGCGAACAGCCAGCGGTCCCCGTCCAGGGCGGCGCCGATGAGCCGGTCATACGGGCGGATGTCCGACCCGGTTTGCTGCGCGAACCCAAGCTCCTCCGCCTGCGGCTCCCAGCCGGCACCGGGCTTCTTTCCGTGCAGGGTGAGGCCGACCGCCGTCTCCGGCCAGATCCGGAACCTCAGCATGTCCGCTGGCCTGACGGGCTCGATCCCGAATACGTCGTGCGGCGCCGGCTTGAACGTGACAGTGATCTCAGTGGCGGTGACCGGCATGCACTTGCCCGCCCGGATCAGGATCGGTACCCCCGCCCAGCGCCAGGTATCGGCGGTGAGCCTGACCGCGACATACGTCTCCACGGTTGAATTCGGGTCGACGCCGTCCACCTGGCGGTAGCCCTCGTACTGGCCGCGCACTGTGTTCTCCGGGGTCAGCGGGCTCAGCGCGTTAACCACGTTGTGCTTGGCATCGCGCCAGGCGGAAAGGCCGTGCGCGCTGGGCGGCTCGGCCAAGACGGTCGCCAGTACCTGGAGCATGTGGTTTTGCAGCACGTCCCTGATGGCACCGGTCCGGTCGTAGAACCGGCCGCGGTCGGCGACGTCGAACGCCTCCGCCATCGTGATCTGGATGTTCTCCACGTAGGTCCGGTTGAGCAGCGGCTCGATCACCGAGTTGGCGAACCGGACGAACAGCACGTTCTCCACCGGGTCGAAGGCCAGCCAGTCGTCGACCCGGAAGATGGCCTCCTCCGGGAAGTACTGGTGCATGGTGTCGTTGAGCTGCCGGGAACTGGCCAGGTTGATGCCGAACGGCTTCTCCACCATCACCCGCGCGTCCTTTGTGCGGCCGGCCGAAGCTATTCCCTGCGCGATCCGCCCGAACAGCTGGGCCGGCACCTCCATGTAGTACAGGACCTGCTGGCCAGCGCCGATCTGGTCCGACATGGCCTTGTAGGTGGCGTCGTCGCCGAGGTCCCCGTCCACGTACCGCAGCAGCCCAAGCATCTTTCGCGCCGACGCGCTGTTCGGGTCCATGTTGTTAAGCTTCAGCGAGGCGGTGGCGTAGTCGCGGAATTGCTCTAGTCCCCAGCCGCTCTTGGCCACCCCGATCACGGGCACGTCGAGCACGCCGCGCTGCACCAGCCCTACCAGCGCGGGGAAGGTCTCGATCTTCGCCAGGTCCCCAGTAGCACCGAAGATCACCAGCGCGTCAACTTTGTCCGACAATGTCATTCCTCCTGACCGGTCGTTATGATCACATCGCGTCCGGGCCCGGTTGGCGTCCCCCGCAGCGGGTGATCCTGCTCAGGTCCCAGGCCGGACCGCCTGCCAGGACCGCTCGAGCATGTCGCCGGTGGTCTTCAGGCACAGGAACGTCGCGCCGTGCAGCAGGCAGACCAGGACCAGGGTGACCCCGGTCCGCAGGGCGCAGGCTGCAGCAGCTCCCAGGCCCCGTTAGCCCAGGCATCCCCAAACGTGACCTCACCGAGAGGTCTCACGTTTCATTGAGGCCTGTATTCACGTTTGCCTCGGAGGTTCCTTCTGGTAGCCCACGGGTGTGGTGCCGGCTCTTCGGGGTTCCGGCGGCCAGGCCCACGTTGCCGTTGGCGATGATGGCGCCACGGTAGGCGCCGTTGGGGCCGCGGTCGTGCGGGTGCAGGTCCTGGACGAGCTGTGCCCCAGCCTGGCGGAGCGGCAGTCCCAGGCTGCGGCGTCGCGGCGGGCGTAACTGGAGTCACCGGGGGATGTCGTGCTTCCAGTCCGCGATCACGTCCAGCCGCCGCTGCTCGCCTTCGGCAGGCTGGTCAGGACTTGTTGCACCCTGGTGAAGTGGGCGGGCCGGTAATCGACCTGGGTCAGGCACATGCCGCCCACCAGGGTGCGGACGCGCAGGTGCCGGGGCCGCACCCCGGTCAGGCACCATGGCCTCGATCCGCGGCGCGGCGCCGGAGGCGTCGATGGTCTCCTCGAGTGCCGTCAGCGCGGTCATGGTCGGCGCGCCCCTAGCAGCCGCTCCGCGCCGCCCGCGGATCAGCCTGGCCCTCAGCCTCGGCATCGGGCCGTCCGTTCAGCGAATAGTCAAGTTTTCTGCAGTAAAAGCGTATATTACCTGCAGGTACCTTCCAGGTGAAGGTCAGGTTCGTCGCCCATTATCTGATTGGCTCCCTCTGGTGCCGCGCCGTCTGGGCCGTACCAGGAATGCGCCCGAGCGCGCCCCGCCGGAGCTGCCCCCGTATCCGGCGGGGCGCCTCGCCAAGCCGCTGCGGGGCAGGGCAGCCGGCCGACGCTCCGCACCCGGAGAAACGAGCGCGTCATGACGACCACCGACCTGCTGGCCCTTACCGAGCGCGCCGGCCACAAGCTCACCTATGAGCGCTTCCGGACCTGGGTCGTGGCGCAGTCGGTCCGTAACGCCCTGCAGACGTTCCACGGCGGCTGGGCGTTCGATCCGGACAACCCGGGTAGCGGGGAAGGATTCATCAGTGATGGGCAGATGCGCGCGCTGAACGTCACCATCCGCCGGGCCGTGTATGAGGCGTTGCGCCACGTGGACAAAGCCCGCAACGTCGCGGCGCAACCGCACCGCCAGAAGCTTTACCCCGCGGAGCAGGAAGCGCTGGACTTCTGCGAGTTTCAGGTTGGGACGATTCGCGACTACATGGAGCCGCCCGGCTCGCCCGAGCTGGAGGAGGCTTACAAGCTTTACGTCAGCGAACCAGACGTTAACCGGTGAGCCGAGCATTGCCCTCGATCATCCGTGGTGGGTGATGACCGCCAGGCCCTGGTTCGGGAACCTTTTCGGCAGGCCTCACCTGACGAAGGGATACGGCGATGGCAGAGTTCACCCTGGGGGCCAGGGCCAACTGCTCGGACGGTTTCTGCGGCGTGGTCAGCCGGACGATCCTCGACCCGGCCGCCCGGACCGTCACTCATCTGGTCATCGGCCCCAAACACGGTGCCGGGGGGCGCCTGGTACCCGTGGATCTGGCCGAGGCGACGGTGGGGGAAATCAGGCTGCGGTGCACGCTGGAGCAGTTCGGCCGGCTCGAGCCGGCTGAGGAGACCGAACTGGTGGACGGCGGGTACGGTGGCGGCTACGGCCAGGCCGAGGCGGTTCAGGGTTACGGCAACGTCGGCAGCATGGGCATGGGTGGCTCCGTTTCCGGCATGGGCATCGGGATGGGCCTGGGCCACCGCACGCCGCTGGTGGTCGAGCACGCCGTCCCGCTGGGAGAGACCGAGGTGGAGCGCCATGAGAGCGTGCATGCCGTAGACGGCCAGATCGGGCAGGTGGAGGGGTTCGTGGTCGATCCCGCCGACCACAAGGTGACCCACGTCCTGCTCAAGGAGGGCCACCTGTGGGGTCGCAAGCAGGTGGCTATCCCGGTCAGTGCCGTCGCCTCGGTCGACGCGGGCATTCGGCTCAACATCACGAAGAAACAAGTCGAGGATCTGCCGCCACTTCATGAGGATGGCTGAGGCCGGCCCAATTCGCGTCCGGTTCGGGGCGCCGTCGAGGACCGCGGTCGCGGTTCCCATCCGGCCCTTCGATTTCCCTGCTGTTTCTCCGCACTCGTTCTCGTAGTCGTCGCCAGTGGATCCTCGCGCTCAGCCTGGATGTCCTGATCGCAGGACCACCACCGAGCGAGGGCCGGCGGTGACAGTGTCGCCGGGCTTGCGCTCCTCCTCCAGTCCGGCCCCGGACCCGAGATCGTACGAATCGATCTCGACCTGCCAGCGCGCCTGTGGCCTGACCTCCGGTAGCACGAACTCGAGCGGCTCCCACCAGGAGTTCACCAGGACCAGGAAGTCGTCGTCGACCAGGAACGTGCCGTCTTCGGCCCGGTCGGGATCATCGGACCCGTCCAGGTAGATGGCGATGGCCCGGGCGTTCGGATCGGCCCAGTTGCTGCCGTCCATCGGCGTGCCCGCGGGGGTGAACCACTGCAGCTGGGTGGCTTCGACGCCGGTGAGGAAGCGGCGGCGGCGGAAGACCGGGTGGGCGCGGCGGAACGCGATGAGGTCCCTGGTGAAGTCCTTCAGCGCGGTGTCGGCGCTGGCCCAGTCGAACCAGGTGGTCTCGTTGTCCTGGCAGTAGGCGTTGTTGTTGCCCTGCTGGGTGCGGCCCATCTCGTCGCCGCCGAGCAGCAGCGGCACCCCGAACGACAGCATCAGCGTGGTGAGCATGGCCCGGGACGTCCTGGCGCGCAGTGCGAGGAGGTCCGGGTCGGCGGTGGGGCCCTCGGCGCCGCCGTTCCAGGACCGGTTGTCGCTGGTGCCGTCGCGGTTCTCCTCGCCGTTGTCCTCGTTGTGCTTGTCGTTGTAGGAGACCAGGTCCCGCAGGGTGAAGCCGTCGTGGACGGTAATGAGGTTGACGGAGGCGGTCGGGCGCCGGCCCGTCGTGCCGTAGAGGTCGGAGGAGCCGGCGAAGCGGGTGGCGAACTCGCCGATGCCGACCGGCGTGCTGCGCCAGAAGTCGCGCATCGTGTCACGGTACTTGCCGTTCCACTCCCGCCACAGCGGCGGGAACCCGCCCAGGTCGTAGCTGTCCATCTGGCCCACGTCCCACGGCTCGGCCGTGAGCTTGACCCGCGACACCACCGGGTCCTGGGCCACCATGTCCAGGAAGGCCGAGACCTTGTCGAAGGCACCATCCTGGCGGGCCAGTGACGGAGCCAGGTCGAACCGGAACCCGTCGGCGTGCATCTCCAGCACCCAGTAGCGAAGCGAGTCCATGATCAGCTGCAGCGTGATCGGATCGCCCACGTTAAGCGAGTTGCCGCAGCCGGTCGTATCGACGTAGACGCCGGGATCGCCGGGCTCGGTCCGGTAGTAGGCGGTGTTGTCGACGCCGCGGAAGCACAACGCCGGACCATCAGGGCCGCCCTCGGCGCTGTGGTTGAACACCACGTCCAGAACCACTTCCAGGCCAGCCTGGTGCAGCGCGTCCACCATCGACTTGAACTCGGCCACCTGGCCGCCGGGCCGCCCGGCCCGGACGGCGGCCGAGTAGCCGTTGTGCGGGGCGAAGTAACCGATCGTGTTGTAGCCCCAGTAGTTCGTCAGCCCTCGCTGGACGAGGAACGCCTCGGGCACGTTCTGGTGCACGGGCAGCAGCTCGACGGTGGTGACGCCGAGGTCGAGCAGGTGCGCGATGGCGGCCGCGTGGCCCAGGCCGGCGTAGGTCCCGCGCAGCTCGGGCGGGATGCCCGGGTGACGCATGGTGAAACCCTTGACGTGGATCTCGTACAGGACCGTGTCCGAGGTGCGGTGCCGGGTCCGGTTGCCGTCCTGCCAGGCGAATGCCTGGTCCACGACGAGGCTCCGCGGCACCTGCGCTGCGGAGTCAAGGCTGCTGGGCCTGGCCTGGTCGGCTTCGTCCTGGCCGAGTACCTCCGGTCCGAACAGCACCGATCCGCTGATGGCTTTGGCGTACGGGTCGAGCAGCAGCTTGGCCGGGTTGCACCGCAGGCCACGGGCCGGGTCCCAGGTCCCGGCCACCCGGTACCCGTAGGCCTGCCCCGGGCCGACGCCCGGCACGAACCCGTGCCAGACGTCGGCGTCGTTGTCCTGCAGCGGGATCTGCGTCTCCAGGCCGCCGTCGTCGAACAGGCACAACGTGACGCTCTCGGCCACGCTCGAGGCGATCGCGAAGTTCGTTCCCGCGATGCCGAGCTGCTCACCCGGCGTGGCGCCGAGCGGGAAGGGCCTCCCGGGCCGGGTAACCGCCGCGCCGGTAGCCTGCATGCTGGTCATTGATCGACTCCCTACTTCGGGGCTAGGTCACGCAGCACATCACCGAGGGCCCGGACCGCGCCGTGGCGGCGCAGGACCAGATCGGCGACGAGGCCGGTCCAGCCGGTCTGGTGGAAGGCGCCGATCGCGGCGCCGTTGTCGCCGTGGAAGTACTCGCTGAAGATCAGGTTGTCCTTCCAGGCGGGATCGGTCTGCATCTTCTCGGTCCCGCCGAAGCACGCCCGCCGCCCGTCGGCGTCCCTGGTGAACAGGGAGATGAGCCGGTCCTGCAGGTCGGCCTGGATCAGGTCGAGGGTGAGCCGCTTACCCGACCCGGCCGGGTACTCCAGCTCCAGGTCAGCGCCGTAGAACCGGTGGTAGCGCTCCAGCACCTCGACCACGAGGTAGTTGACCGGCATCCAGACCGGGCCGCGCCAGTTGGAGTTGCCGCCGAACATCGACGTGGTCGACTCGGCCGGCTCGTAGTCGATGGAGGCCCGGTAGTCACCGACGTCGAACTGATAGGGATGATCGCGGTGGTAGGCCGACAGGGCGCGCAGCCCGTGCGGGGACAGGAACTCAGCCTCGTCGAACAGCTTGGCGAACAGCCGCTCCAGCTGATCCGGCCGGGCCACCGACAGCAGCAGCCTGCGGCCGGCTCCCTCGCCGCGCAGCTGCGGGGTCTGGGTCAGCTTCTCGATGTCGCCGACCCCCTCGGCCTCCAGGAAGTTCTTGAACAGCTTGTTGAAGGCCAGGGCGTTCTGCAGCATGTCGCCGTCGATCACCGCCGCCGCCAGCGCGGGGATGATCCCGACCATGGACCGGACCTTGACCGGAACGGCGTAGCCGAACGGGGTGGTCAGCCGGTCGTAGAACAGCCCGTCGGCCGCGTCCCACAGGCCCTGCTGGTCCAGGGCCTGGCGGATGCCCGCGAAGTGCTCGAGGAACTTCATGACCAGGTCCTGCGTCTTGCGCTCGCCGGTCCAGTTGAGGACGGCCGCGATGGAGGCCATCGCCAGCGCGTAGGCGCCCATCCAGCCGGTGGCGTCGGACTGCTCCAGGATGTAGCCCGCCGGTACGTGGGACCGGTCGATCGGGCCGATGTTGTCCAGGCCGAGGAAGCCACCCTCGAAGACGTTGTTGCCCCCGGCGTCCTCCATGTTCACCCACCAGGTGAAGTTGACCAGGAGCTTGTCGAAGACCCGGGACAGGAAGTCAGCGTCGCGGCCGCCGTCGATGGCCCAGACCTGCAGCGCCGCCCAGGCGTGGACCGGCGGGTTGACGTCGCCGAAGTCCCACTCGTAGGCCGGCAGCGCCCCGTTCGGGTGCTGGAACCACTCCCGGCAGACCAGGATCAGCTGGTACTTGGCGAACGCCGGGTCCAGGTGAGCCAGCGGGATGGTGTGGAAGGCCAGGTCCCAGGCGGCGAACCAGGGATATTCCCACTTGTCGGGCATAGAGATGATGTCGAACCCGTCGAAGTTGCGCCACTTGGCGTTCCGCCCGCTCTTACGCGATTCCGGCGGTTCCGGCTGGGTCGGGTCGCCGTCCAGCCAGCGGGCAACGTCGTAGTAGAACAGCTGCTTGCTCCACAGCAGGCCGGCGCACGCCTGCCGCAGCACCAGCGCCTCGTCCGCGCTGGCGCTGGCCGGGGTGAGCTCGGCGTAGAACTCGTCGGCCTCGGCCCGTCGCAGGGCCATCACCTCGTCGAAGCCGGTGCCGAGCGCCACGGTGCGCTGTTCGCCGTGGCCGGCCGGGCGCAGCCGCAGCCGCAGCTCGGCGGTCTGCCCCGCGGGCACGGTCAGCCGGTACCAGAACGCGCACTTGGTGCCGGCCCGCTCGGGGTTGACGGTGGGCGCGCCGTGGACGACGTGGTCGTTGATGCCGTCCTTGGGGTAGGGGCTGACCGGGTGGCTGCCGTACAGCCGGGCCGTGTTGGTCTCGTTGTCGCAGAACAGCAGCTCCGGCTCGGCGCCGTCGGGACCGGCGGCACCGATCAGCTCCATGGTGCCGGTGATCGGATGCTCGATGGTGACCGACGCCTCCGCCGAGGCGGACAAGCTCGGCTTGGGCTCGCCAACATCCCAGGCCCAGGTATTGCGGAACCAGGCGGTGGGCAGCACGTGGATGCTGTCGTCCTCCGGGCCGGCGTTGGTGATCTGGATCGACATCAGCAGGTCGTCCGGGCCGGCCTTAGCGTAGTGCACCTCGGTGATCCAGTACCGGTCGCCGTCGAAGGCGCCGGTATCCAGCAGCTCGTACTCCGGCTGATAGCGGTCCCGGCGGGCGTTGACATCGATCAGGTCCTGGTACGGGAACGCCTCCTGCGGGTAGTGGTAACGCCACCGGTTCCAGGCGTGGCTGGGGATGGCGTCCAGGTACCACCAGTACTCCTTGACGTCCTCGCCGTGATTTCCCTGCGGGCCGGTCAGCCCGAACGCCCGCTCCTTCAGGATCGGGTCGCGCCCGTTCCACAGCGCCAGGCCCAGGCACAGCCGCTGGTGGATATCGCAGAACCCGGCCAGGCCGTCCTCGCCCCACCGGTAGGCCCGGGACCTGGCGTGGTCGTGCGGCAGGTAGTCCCAGGCCTCGCCGTCCGGGCTGTAGTCCTCCCGGACCGTGCCCCACTGGCGCTCGCTGACATACGGCCCCCACCGGTACCAGTCTCCCGCCTGCAGCAGCCCGTCCTCCAGCCGCCCGAATCCGTCCACCCGCTCACGTTCGGCGCCCATCGCCGCCCCTCTCGCTAGCCCGTGCCACCACGTTGCCTTTGTAAAAGCCCGGGCGCGGCGGGGCAATCACCCGCAAGGGGTGAGTGCATAGGCCGCATCGATTTACTCCGATTCAGCCGTGGACTCCGAATTGAGCATCGGGCCGGCAGTTAGGCAGTTTCCGTGCGGTGCGCCGGGACATCGAGGCGTCCGTCCTCCCGGTCGCTACCTTGGTCGACGGACGGCGCTTCACCTTTCAGGCCTCGCTGTACGGTCTGCGACTCCAGGCCGACGCCGACGCCGACGGCGGCGTTCCCCGTCTGGGTCAGGTCCTCGCGCTCGAGATGGACCAGCAGCCGGGTGCGGAACTGACTGCGCCTGGCGAACCTGGGCGTCGACCGCTACCCGGTGCGGGCGCGCGGCGAGGCGGGCTCGGTGCTCGACGCCGTTCACGACGACAGCGTCCGCTGCATCGTGAAGGACCTCGGCTCGCTGGCCCCGCGACGAGCAATCCCTGGTCGCCGCCGTATTCTCGTTCGTCCCGCCCAGCCTGATCCAGCGCTGGGCCTTGTTCCGCCAGGGAGAGGCCTTGATCGCCGGGAAGATCTCGCCGCAGCCCGCGCTGCTCCGCTTCGGCGCCCGGATCAGCGAGGAAGGCGGCGGTAACATCCCGGCGGCATGGGCGTGTCCGCGCTGATGATCAGACGTACTCGCGGCGGCGCATCCAGGTCAGGGAACGATGAGAGCCTGTCGCGTCACGTCCGCAATCATCCTTTGCGGGTGATGGCGGCTACGGCCCCGCTGACGAGGATCGAAACCCGGCCTCGACCAGGGGAGATGCGAACCATGCCGTTGCACGAGCGGGACGTGGTCAGTGAGCAGCTAGCGGACTGCGTGTTCGCCGGGCGCGACATGACCAAGCCGGTCCCGAAATACACGTTTCCCCGCGGCGAGACGCTCGCCCGGGATGCGTTCCAGCTGGTGTCGGACGAGCTGATCCTCGACGGCAATGCCCGCCAGAACCTGGCCACGTTCTGCCAGACGTGGGAGGAACCCGAGGCGCTGGCCCTGATGGCGCTGGCGGTCAACAAGAACATGATCGACCGGGACGAGTATCCGCAGAGCGCCGAGATCGAGCGGCGTTGCGTGCACATGATGGCCGACTTGTGGAACGCGCCCGAGGCCGCCAACACTGTGGGCGCCTCGGCCATCGGCTCGTCCGAGGCCTGCATGCTGGCGGGGATGGCGGCCAAGTGGCGGTGGCGGGCCAGGCGGCAGGCGGCAGGCAAGCCCGCGGACAACCCGAACATGGTATGCGGCCCGGTGCAGGTGGTGTGGCACAAGTTCGCGCGTTACTGGGACATCGAGATGCGCGAGGTCCCGATGTCACATGACCGCTACATGATGGACCCGGCTTCCATGCTGGAGCGGGTCGACGAGAACACGATCATGGTCGTACCGACCCTTGGCGTCACCTACACCGGAGCGTACGAGCCGGTAGAAGCCATGGCGGCGGCCCTGGACAAACTCCAGGCCGACACCGGCCTGGACATCGACATTCACGTGGACGCGGCCAGTGGCGGTTTCCTCGCCCCGTTCTGCGCGCCCGAGGTGGCTTTCGACTTCCGGCTGCCGCGGGTCAAGTCGATCAGTGCCTCGGGGCACAAGTTCGGCCTGGCCCCGCTGGGTGTCGGCTGGGTCGTCTGGCGGGACCGCCAGGAACTCCCGGATGACCTGATATTCCACGTCAACTACCTGGGCGGGGATATGCCGGTATTCCAGATCAACTTCTCCCGGCCGGCCGGCCAGATCATCGCCAGCTACTACAACTTCCTGCGGCTCGGCTTCGACGGCTACCAGCGCATCCATCAGGCGTCTTACGAGATCGGCCAGTACCTGGCGGCCGAGATCGTCAAGCTGGGCCCGTTCGAGCTGCTGTGCGACAGCAACCCGTCCACCGGCATCCCGACGGTCACCTGGCGGATCCGCGAGGGCGAGGACCCCGGGTACACGCTCTTCGACCTGGCCGACCGGCTGCGCGCCCGCGGCTGGCAGGTGCCCGCCTACACCCTCACCGGATCGGCATCCGACATCCCCGTCCAGCGCGTCCTGGTCCGGCTGGGGGTCAGCCGCGACATGGCTTCGCTGCTGCTCGACGACTTCCGCGCCGCCGTGGCGCACTTCGCCAGGCACCCGGTCGCGGTGCCGATGTCCAAGGAGGAATCCGGCGGGTTCAGCCACTTGTGAGTTCACCCGTTCCGGGTGGCCCGTGGAACGCGAGCATGACGCACCGTGGTAACAGCCGGACAGTCCGGCCCTGATCAGGGAGGTAAGAAATGACGTCGGCAGCAATGCGGCCAGCCAGGGGCCGCAACTATGCGGAGGGCCGCGGATACGGCCTGGTCCTGTTCGCGGGCGTGCTGTTGCTGGTGGCCGGCTTCTGGAACATGATCTACGGCATCGCGGCGATCGCCAACTCGCACGTGTTCGTGGCCAACGCCCACTACGTATTCGGCAGCCTGCGTACCTGGGGCTGGATCACCCTCATCTTCGCGATCCTGATGCTGATCGCCGGGGGCGGGGTCATGGTGGGCAACCAGCTGGCCCGGTGGTACGCCGTGGCGGTAGTCGGGCTGAATGCCATCGAGCAGATGTTCTCCATCCCGGCCTACCCGTTCTGGTCCCTGACCATCATCGCCATGGACGTGGTGGCCCTGTACGGGCTGTGCGCCTACGGCAGCCGCGAGAACGTCGAGGCCGCGGTCTAGGACGTCTACGGCCGGCTGGCTTCGTCCGGTGCGGCTCGCCGTCCCAGCGCCTGGAAGACGGCGGGCCGCCGCACCGGCAGGAGGCACCTGGGAAGAGGAGGCACCTGGGAAGAGGATCCCCAGAGGGGGAACAGGAACACCACGGTGGCGGCCGCCGGGATGGCCCGGTGAAGCCGGCCACGCCGCGCGGTCCGAAGGCGAACGCCTCCGCGCAGACCACCAGCAGGTAGGAAATGCCCGTGACGCCGACGATGCCCGCCGGCACCGAGCGGCGGCTATTCTCGCCTCCTCGCCGAGGGCGGCCGCCGCCTCGAAACCAGCGAAGGCGGTGAATCCGTAGATCATCGCATCGGTGAGGTCGGTGAGCCGCTGGTGGGGAGACGACGCGGGGACAATACCGCCGCCGAGTAACGCGCTGGCCCGATCTTCACCCCGATGGTGATGGCCAGCGCCGCGATGACCGCCATCTCCGCGGCCACGAGGATAAGGTCGGCCGAGGCCGAGGCAGTGATGCCGAGAAAGGCGACGAGACCGCGACCGCCAGGATGATGATGAACAAGACCCACCCGTCGATGGTCACGTGCAGCGTGCTGGCGACCAGCCGCGATCCGAATGCACTGGTCAGGCCGCTACCGGCCGGGCCCAGCCCGCGGCTGTTGTAAGTGTAGGACCACCCTGCCGACGGCACCCGGCCGGCGAACTGGCCGATGCCGAGGGCACCGCACACCGAGCCGGCCAAGGTGATGAGCACGACCAGCGGGGACGCGAAGCCGGCGTACGCCATCACGAGGACCAGCACGGTCGCCGCCGAAGCGGACGGGCTTACGATGCTCGCGCCGAACGCGATCGTCCGGGCGGAGCCCACTACCCGCGGGCCAGGCCACGCGCCTCCCCGGTGTCAGTGCCCATGGCGCAGACCTCCTCATCGGCACCGCGCATCTGCTCGCCAGAGCATAAGCCGTCCAGGCCGGCGCGCCTGCCGCGCCCGCTTGCCGCACGCTATTTCTCTTGACGTGATAGCTGCCGCGCAAGAGCATGGAGCGGGAGGCCGCTTGGAGAGACACGGTTCAAGCATGGAGGACAGCGCCCCGGGTGCTACGCCCGGCCGGGCGCAGCACGCGACCCGGGCACAGTTCGACCTCATGGCATCCAAGCTCCGCCGTCCGGTGGTGCGCCCCGGGACGGTCCCGCGGCGGTCGCTGATCGACCGGCTGGCTAAAGATGACGTCCGTCCGGTCGTCTCGGTGGTCGCGCCGTCGGGGTACGGGAAGACCACGCTGTTGTCGCAGTGGGCCGGGCTCGACCGCCAGTCTTTCGCCTGGGTCTCGCTGGACGACCGCGACAATGACCCGAAGGTCCTGCTCAGCTACGTGGCCGAGGCACTGGACCGGGTGCAGCCGGTCGGGGAGCGGGTGTTCGAGGCGCTGGCATCGCGGGCTAGTTCGGTGCCCGGTTCGGTGGTGCCGCGGCTGGGGTCGGCATTCTGGTCGATGACCACGCCCGTGGCGCTTGTCCTGGATGACGTGCACCTGCTGCACAACACCGAATGCCGGTCCGCGCTGTCGGTGCTGGCCGATCACGTGCCGGCCCGGTCGCGGCTGGTGCTGGCGGGCCGGGCCGAGCCGCCGCTGCGAATTGCGCGGCTGCGCGCCGAGGGGCGGCTGCTCGAGATCGGCCCCGGCGAGCTGTCGCTGACCCGCGAGGACGCGGCCGCGCTCCTGCGCGCGGCCGGGGTGAGACTCGGCGAGGCCGACCTGGCGACGCTGCATCAGCGGACCGAGGGCTGGCCGGCCGGACTGTACCTGGCCGCGCTCTACCTGAAGGAAGGCGGCCCGCTCGGGTCCGCAGCGGTGTCCTTTGGCGGAGACGACCGGCTGGTGAGCGACTACATGGAGGCGGAGTTCCTGGCCCGGATCTCGGCGCGGCACCGGGTGTTCCTGACCCGGACCGCGGTACTGGAGCAGATGTCCGGGGCACTGTGCGAGGCGGTCCTCGAACTGCCCGGCTCCGCCGCGACCCTGGCCGAGCTGGCCAGCTCCAACCTGCTGCTGGTGCCGCTGGACCGGCGCGGCCACTGGTACCGCTACCACCACCTGTTCCGCGACATGCTACTGGCCGAACTGGAACGGCTCGAGCCCGGTCTGCTGCCGGTGCTGCGGCGCCGCGCGGCCGGCTGGTGCCTGGACCACGGGCGCCCCGAAGAGGCACTGGAATACTTCATGGCCGCCGAGGACGTCGGCGAGGTCGTCCGCCTGGTGGAAAAGCTCGCGTTGCCCGCTTTCCGGCGGGCCCGGCTCAGTACCGTTCAGCGGTGGCTCCGCTGGCTGGACGGTCACGGCGGCATCGAGGGACACCCGATGGCCGCGCTGTGGGCCTCGCTCCTCGCCGCGCAGGTGGGCCGGCCGGCCGAGGCCGAGCGGTGGGCCGATGCGGTCGACCGCGGGAAAAACCGGGGGACCGGGTCCGATGACCCTGTCACCAGGGCGTGGACCGCCGTGCTCCGGGCCCTGCTGTGCCGGCACGGGGTGAAGCAGATGCTGGCCGACGCCGACGAGGCGGTGCAGTGGTTCGCGGCGGCGGGGATCGTGGCGCCGGTAGCCGGGACCTGCCGGGGACTCGCCATGGTTCTTTCCGGTGACCCCCAGGGCGCCGACGTGTGCCTGGCCGAGGCGATCAGCGAAGGCGCGGATATCGGCGCTCCCGATGTCCTGGCCGACGCGTGGTGCGAGCGGTCGCTACTGGCCATCGCACGGGGCGAGTGGAGCTCGGCCGAAGCCTTCGCCCGCCAGGCCCGCGCCGTTGAGTACCGGGCCGGGATCGAGGAGACGCTCGTCTGCGCGGTGCACGCCCGCATTGCCTGGCACCGGGGAGACGTCGCGGCGGCGCAGCGTGAACTGGTCAGCGCTCAGCGGCTGCGGCCGTTCCTGACCTACATACATCCCCACCTGGCCATCCAGGCCCGGATCGAGCTCGCTCAGGTGCATCTCGCTCTAGCCGACATGGCTGGCGCCAGGACTCTGATGCGGGAGATCGACGAGATACTCAAGCGGCGGCCGGACCTCGGCACCCTGGTCGGCGAGGCCCGTGCGCTCCGGGCCCGGCTGACCGCGGAGCGCTCCCCGGCTTATCCCGGAGCCTCGTCACTGACCGCCGCCGAGCTCCGCGTGCTGCCCATGCTCGCCACCCACCTGTCGTTTCCGGAGATCGGCGCCGAGATGTTCCTGTCGCCGCACACGGTCAAGTCCCAGGCCATGTCGATCTACCGGAAGGTGGGCGTCTCCTCACGTCACCAGGCCGTCACCCGATCCCGGGAACTGGGCCTGCTCGAGGGTTAGCAAACGTTTTCATCCTGTCGGCGGGATGACCCCACTGCCCCGCGCACGATGCAATGGTGGCCGTAACGGCCGGGCTGAGGCAGAGGGGCGAGACGGTGAGATTTCAGGACACGCTGCGCAAGCTGGCGATGATCGACGAGGCTTTCGTCGCGGACCAGGCCGGGCTCGGGCTCGGTCCGACCGGGACGCTGGCCCTGGACGCCAGGACCGCCGCGCTGCTCCAGCTCGCCGTGGCCGTGGCGATCGGGTCACCAGGGACCTGCCTGGAGTGGAGCACCGCCCGGGCGCTGGCCGCGGGCGCGACCGACGACGAGATCGCCGACGTGCTGCTGGTGATCGCCCCGGTCGCCGGGCTCGGCCGGGTGGTCTGTGCTGCTCCGGATGTGGCGACCGCGCTCGGCTACGACATCGCCGCCGCGCTGGAGGAGCCCGGCGGCATGACGGATTTCGCACTATAACTGCCGGGTTTACTGGGTTTTCCGCCGGGAATGCAACTTTCATGCTGATCGCATGATGCGCGTCCGGACCGGCCGACGTTGGGTGGTTGTGAGGGGTGAAGGCACTCCCTGTGATTGGCCGGAGGCATCGATGACTACCCATGCTGCCAACCAGGTGCCGACCCGCGGCCGCCGGGCCGCCGTGTCCGCCGGTGACCCCATCCTGACATCCAAGATCACGCTGCCGGACGTGCCGGACTGGGCGGTACCGCGCCCGCGGATCACCAAGCTGATCGCGGAGGGCGCGCGCTGGTGCCCGCTTACCGTCGTCACCGGCCCTCCGGGCGCGGGCAAGACGATGGCCCTGGCCTCGTGGGCGGCGGTGGAACCCGCAGCGGTGGCCTGGGTCGGACTGGACGAGTTCGACAACCGGCCCGGCGTGTTCTGGTCCTATGTCCTGGCGGCGTTGCGCCAGGCCGGTGTCGCCATTCCGAAGGCGCTGCGGGCCGTCCCGCGCGGGAGGGTGGCGGATGACGGCTTCCTGCTGCGGTTGACGGCGGCGCTAGCCGCCCAGGACCCTCCGGTCACGCTGGTTCTTGATGACCTTCACCTGCTGACCGATCCGGGAGTGCTGAAGGAGCTCGAGTTCGTATTGCGAAACGTGGGGCCCGGCCTGCGGCTCCTGGTCGCCTCGCGGATGGACCCGCTGCTGCCGCTGCACCGGTACCGGCTAGCCGGGCAACTGACCGAGATCCGGGCCAGTGACCTCGCCTTCAGCTTCGATGAGGCCGGCCTGCTGCTGGGCGAGCACGCCGGCCTGCTCACCGCGGACGCGCTGGAGAGCCTGAACCGGCGCGCCGAAGGCTGGGCGGCCTGCCTGCGCCTGGCCGCGATATCGCTGAGCACTTACCCCGATCCGGACCTGTTCGTCAAGGAACTGATCGCCGAGGGCAGCGCTCTGACCTGTTACCTGGTCGACGAGGTACTCAATGTCCAGCCGCCTGAAGTGCGTGAGGTCCTGCTGAACACGAGCATCCTGGAGCATGTCAGCGCCGCGGCCGCCGTCGAGCTGACCGGGGATGATGAGGCCGCCGGCATCTTGACGGCCCTGGCGCGCACCAACGCGCTGATCCGGCCGATCGGCTCCGGGTGGTACCGCTACCACACGTTGTTCGCCGAGACGCTCCGGCTGAGGTTGCGATACGAGCATCCGGACCGAGTAGCCCCTTTGCACCGGCGCGCCGCCCGGTGGTACGAGCGGAACGGCATGCTTCCCGACGCGGTACGGCACGCCGCTGCGGCTGGCGACTGGCCGCTGGGCGCATGCATGGTCATTGAGGACCTGGCCTTCGACGAGCTCATCGAGCCACGGGACGACCAGCGCCTGACCGGCGAGTTCGCCAGCATGCCATCCGGCGAAGCCTGGACCCGGCCGCAGCCCTACATGGTTTCGGCGGCGCTGGCGCTTTCCGCCGGCCAGCATGGCTCGTGTGCCGCCGCCCTGGATGCCGCCGACGGCCTGCTGGAACGCCTTGACGTTGACGAGGAGGCCCCGGCCCGGCTGGCGGCCGCGGTGATCCGGTTCACCGTCTGCCTGCGCACCGGGGACCTGGCGGCGGCCGCATCGGCCGTCCGCCGTGCGGAGCTGATGCTCGGTAAGATCCCAGACGGAAAACTGGCCCGGCATCCGGAGGTCAGGCGGCAGGTGCTGGCTGGCCGCGCCGCCGTCGAACTGTGGTCGGGTCGTCTGGGCGAAGCGGTCCGCGTCCTCGAGGCGGGGATGACCGTCGCGGCCGCTTCCGGCTGGGATGGTGAACGAGCCGATTTCACCGGGCAGCTGGCGCTGGCGCAGGCGTGGCGCGGCCGGATTAGCCGCGCCGCGGAACTCGCCGGCCAGGCGGTTTCTTTGGCTGGCGAGCACCAGCCGTCCGGTCCCAGCCCCGCACCGCTGGTCGCGCTGGCCTGGGCGCACCTTGAGCGGGGGGAGCTGCGTGAGGCACGTAGCCGCATCAAGCAAGCTGACGCCGCTCTCGGCGTCCGCCCGGACAAGCTGACCAGCACGGCGGCCTACCTGGTCGCCGCGGGCGGCGCACTGGCCGAGGGACGCCCCGCGGTAGCCGTGCAGATCATCGCCCGGGCTCGGTCCGGGTGGTCCGTTCCGGCCTGGCTGGACCAGCAGCTGAGCCTGGCCGAGTCGCGGGCATTCGCGGCGGCCGGCGATATCCAGGCCGCGCTGACCGCAGCCGAACGGGCTGGCACTTCGCTGGAGGCAACCGTCAGCCTCGCCGACGCCCGGGCGGTCGCCGGAGACGACGAGGCCGCGCAGCGCACCCTTGCTCCGGCCCTCGCGGCTGATAGCGAGGCACCGGACCGGGGCCGGCTCCAGGCGTGGTTCTTGGACGCCCGGCTCAGCTACCAGCGCGGCGACGACGCGCGCGGCCGCCGGTCGCTGGCGTCCGCGCTGCGGCTCGCTGAACGTGAGCAGCTCAGGCTGCCGTTCGTACTGGAGCGCAGCTGGCTGGTGGCGGCGCTCCGGCGTGACCCCGAACTGGCCGGCAGCCACCGGCTCCTGCTGGCGCCGGCTGTGGGCTACGACCAGCTCCCGGTGCCCGGCCACGCTTCCGGCGAACCGCCGGCCCTGGTCATCGAGCCGCTCACCGAACGCGAGCGGGAAGTTCTCGTGCATGTGTCGGGCATGCTGAACACCGCCGAAGTCGCCAGCGAGATGTATATCTCCGTCAACACCGTCAAGACGCATCTAAGGAACATCTACCGCAAGCTGGAGGCCGCGCACCGCAGCGAGGCCGTCCGCCGGGCCCGCCAGCTCCAGCTGATCTGATCAGGCGCCGGCACCGAGTTCGCTGAGGCTGACCGGCCGCAAGGCGAGATCGGAGAACCTGTCAAGCAGCCCGTAGAATTCTGCGTCATCGCGCACCGCGGCCACGACGCAGGTGTAGCCATTGCCGGATTCGATCGTGACGTCGCTGAACAGGCCGGCCAGCACGTGACCGCACTCTCCGCGGAAGACGATCCGGTAGCGGCGGGGATCATCGCTCGGTACGTTCATGAAACAGGGGCACTTTCTGGCGGTTGTATCGGTGTCCCCCTTCCCCGGGAAAGGGTGAGTTCATGCCGCCGGCCACCTTGTTCACCTAGGTGATTCCGGGCGTCCTCCTCGTGGCGGCTAGATGAGGCCGAGGCCGTGAGCCTTCGTCACCGCTTCATGCCGGTCAGTCGCGCCGAGCTTCCGGTACAGCGCACGCGTGTGTGTCTTGATCGTGTTCGGTGACAGGTAGAGCTCGCGGCCGATGTCGCGAAGCGACAGCGTGCCCTGCAGCAGCCGCAGCACCTCGCGTTCGCGTTCGGTGATCGGCTCACCCGGCGAGGCGGCTGGCCGGTGCGCGAGCCGGCGCTCTAGCTGCGCCAGCCTGGCCAGCTGAGCGTCCGCGCCGTCCGGCAGCGAGTTGAGCACCTGCCTGGCCTCGGCGAGCAGGGCGGCGCTGCCGGCCCGGTCGCCCAGGTCGGCCAGCACGGGCGCCAGCCTCAGCAGGACCTCGACCGTAGGCCAGGGGCTGAGCCCCATCCACTTCCGGCGTATCCGCAGCGCGCGCTCAAGCTCGTTCTGGGCCTCATCCAGTTTCCCCTGCGCCGCCAGTACCGCGCCTATGGCCGTGTAGGCGAAGGAGCTCTGCGGAGCCTGCCCGAGTCCGACGGCCGGGTCGGTCACGATCTCCTCGGCCGCGTGCGCCAGTTCGTCGGCCTGGGTGAGCCGGCCGGACTCGACCGCGAGCCAGGCCATGAGGGCGGAAGCCTGCATCCGCACCAGCGCGATGGCGTCCGGCGTGAACAGGGCCTTCTCCGCATGCGCGGCGGCCTGCTCGAGGTCGCCGGTCCAGTACAGCGCGGTACCGAGCGTGCTGTGGGCCAGGGCATACCAGGGCGAGGCCGGGTTCGTCTCCAGCCCGACCGCCCGCAGCCCGGCCTCGCGCATCGGTCCGAGCCCGCCGAATCCGAACGTCGCCTGCAGCACCGCGGCCGAGAACCGGAATGACCGCATGCCATCCGGAAGCGGCCCGGCGTCACCGGCCGCCTCCATGACCGGCAGCAGGCGCCGCACGGTCTGCGGGTCGCCGGACAACGCCGCCGTCCACGCCGCGGCGTGCGCCGCGAGCGGGCTGGCCGCTGCCTGGCCATCGCCGAGCGAACGCAGCCAGCCGCGGACGGTGGCGATCTGGCCGGAGTCGATGTAGGCGTAATAGTGCTGTGCGATCAGCTCGGTCGCTCCGTCCGCGTCCCCCGCGGCCAGCGCGTGCGTGATCGCTTCGTCCGGCGATCCGGATGCCCGGTGCCAGGCGCTGGCCCGCTCGTGCAAGGCGGCCACGGTGCCGGGTTCGGTCCTGGCCAGCTGGGCGCGCAGTACCTGAGCGAAGAGGTGGTGATAGCGGTACCATTGCCGGTTCTCGTCCAGCGGTACCAAGAAAAGGTTTTCTCGCTCGAGCGCCGTTATGATCGCGGTCGCGTCGGCCAAGCCGGTGACGGCATCGCACAGCGGACCGCAGAACCGGCCGAGAATCGAGGTCCGGATGAGAAACTCGCGGATCTCCTCTGGCTGATGGCTGAGCACGTCCTCGACCAGGAAATCGACGATGAAACGGTTATCGCCCGCGAACTGGCGGACGAACACCTCCGGTGACGAGTGACCGCGCAGGGAGAGCGCGGCCAGGTAGAGCCCGGCTGGCCAGCCCTCGGTCCGTTCGACGAGCTCGGCCAGGCCGAGTTCGCTGAGCTCGACGCCGGCCACCGCGCGGATCAGCTCGGCCGCCTGCGGGGGATCGAAGCGCAGCTCGTGCGACCGGACTTCCGCCATCTCGCCGGCGGCGCGCATGCGGGCCAGCGCCAACGGGGGATCGGCGCGGGTGATGATGACCAGTTGCGCCGATGACGGCAGATGGTCCAGCAGCAGGGTCACCTGGTCGTGGCAGCTACGCTCCCTGACCAGGTGATAGTCGTCAAGGACGAGGACGACCGGGTCTGGCAGCCAGGCCATCTGGTTGACCAGCATCGGAAGCACCGTCCGGCCGAAGTCGGGAGCCTGCGCCTGAAAATCCCGCAGGATGATCTCCCTGCTGTCGAACTCCGGGCACGCCAGGCGCAGGGCAGACACCAGGTGCCGCCACAGCCGGCTGGGATCGTCATCGCCGCGGTCAAGCGAGACCCAGGCGAATCGCTTGTCGTTGACCGGACTGGATCGCCATTGCGTGACCAGGGTGGTCTTGCCGAAGCCGGGCGGCGCCGCTACCAGGATCAGCCTGGCCGTGGCATCGGCCAGCCCGCGGATGAGTTCCGGCCGCTCTATCCACTCGCTCCGGGCGACAGGAGCATGAAGCTTCGTCTCGATAAGCACGTCGAGTCTCCGCTGACTGTTCGTTTCGGCGGCCACCGCCAGACCGCGCCGCCAGTTGCTCGGCCGTCCGCCCGTCATCTGAATTACAACCGACCACCAGCTTTGTGCAACAACCCGGCAATGGCAAGGACATAGCCCTAAAGACCGGCCACGTCAGTGCGCTCGTGACCCACTGATTGACAATCGCCCGATAAAGTCAGCTGGCCGCGACCTTCCCGTCCTCGAGCACGACTATCTGGTCGAGCTCGTCGAGTCCGCCGGGATCGTGGGTGATGAGCAGCAGCGTGCGTCCCGCCGTCGCGGCCAGGAGGTCTGTGATGAGAGCGCGGCTGGTGCCCTGGTCGAGATGGGCCGTGGGCTCGTCGAGTATCAGCACCGCCGGGTCGGCGAGCAAGGCCCGGGCCAGGGCCAGCCGCTGGCGCTGGCCGCCGGATAGGGCGGCGCCCCGAGCGCCGACCGGGGTGTCCCAGCCGAGCGGCAAAGACTCGATCCAGTCCAGCAGCCTGACCTGGACGGCGACCTCGGCGAGCTGCTCGTCGGTGGCCCCCGGCCGGGCCAGGAGGAGATTATCCCGCAGGGACGCGTCGAAGATGTGCGGATCCTGCGGGCAGCCCCCGATCCTGGCCCGGACGTCGTCCGCGGCGTAGCCGGCCAGGTCATGGCCGTTGAGCGTGACCGTGCCCGCGGTCAGGTCGGTGAAGCGGAGCAGCACGCTGGCTATCGTCGATTTCCCCGCTCCGTTCGGGCCGGTCAAGGCGACCCGCCGGCCCGGTGGCAGGTCGAGATCGACCCCGTCGAGGGCGGCCGGCCCTTCGGGCCGGTAGCGGACCTTCGCGCCGCGTAGCCTGACCGATACCGGCCCGGCCGGCAGTGGCCGGGGAGAGGAAGGCTCGCGCACCGGGTCCGGCGCGTCCAGGACCGCCACGATCCGGCGGGCTGAAACGCGGGCCTGGCCGAGCTGGACCGCCGCGGCGGGCAGGGCGATGACGGCCTCGAAGGAGGCGAGCGCGGTCAGCGTCAGCACGGCTAGCGGAACCCTGGTCAGCGCCCCGTCTCCGGTGGCCGCCACACCGAGCAGCAGGACGCCCCACAAGGTCAGCCCGGCGATGGCGGAGCTCAAGCCCGCACTGAGGCCGGACACCGTGGCGTTCCGCCGGTCATGGCTGGTCAGGTCGGCGTCGGCCGCCGTCACTGCGGCCAGTGCCGTCTCTTCCGCGCCGTAGGCGTGCAGGTCGGCCACGCCCGCCATGAGGTCGGTGAACGTCCCGGCCAGGTGCCCTCGCGACGGGGCGATGCGCCTGGCCGCGCCGCGCGTGGCCCGGGCGGCGAATACCGGGATGCCGATCCCGGCGACCAGCAGCCCGGCCGCGAGCACGGCCCCGGCGGGGGCGAGGATCGCCACGCCGGCCACGACCGCCCCGGCGCCGGCCAGCGCGGCGGCGAGCGGCGGAGCTATGCCCCTGATGAACAGGTCCTGGGTGGCGTCGACGTCGGAGACCAGCCGGGCGAGCAGGTCACCGGAGGCAAACGCGGCCAGCCCGGCCGGGGCTAGCCGTTCCAGCCGCCGGTAGATGCGGACCCGCACGTCGGCCAGGATCCGGAATGCCGCGTCGTGTGATGCGAGGCGCTCGAGATAGCGGGAGATTCCCCGGCCGGCGCTCAGCGCCCGGACCGCGACCACGGCCGCCGAGATCGCCAGGATGCCGGGATGCTCTGACGCCCGGGCGAGCAGGAACCCGGACACCGCCAGTAGCGCGACACCGCAGCTGGTGGCGGCGGCGCCGGCCGCGACCGCGAGCAGTAGCTGGCCACGCAGCGGCCGGGCCAGCCTGAGCAGCCGCAGCAGCGGATCGCGCCCGGCGGTCATGGCATGGCCGCCAGCCCGGCCGGCTGGCCTGGTGCCGCTCCCAGCTGCTCCAGGTCGCTGAGCCGGCCATGGTCGAGGGCCAGGATCCGGGCGAAGCGGCCGGTTCGAGGCGGCGGCCGGTGCGTGATGAGGATGACGGTGCGGTCGGCCATCCGGTTGCCGATGGCGGTCATGACCGCCTCGGCGCTGGCCGGGTCCAGATGCGCGGTGGGCTCGTCGAGCAGCATGACCGGGGCCTGGCGCAGGAACGCCCGGGCCAGCGCGATCTTCTGCCGCTGCCCGGCCGACAGGGCGCGGGCGCCCTCGCTCAGCACGCTGTCGTAGCCGCGCGGCAGCCGCCGGATGAAGTCATCCGCTCCGGCCAGGCGCGCGGCCGCCACGATGTCCGGCCGCTGTGCCCCCGGCTGGCCCAGGGCGATGTTGGCGGCGACGGTCGTGGCGAACAGGTGCGGGTGCTGCGGAACCCAGGCGATCTGCGCCCGCCAGTGATCGGCGGGGATCCGGTCCAGGTCAGCGCCGCCTGCCGTGATGACCCCGTCGGCCGGCGAGACGAAACGGAGTAGCAAGGCCAGCAGCGAGCTCTTTCCCGCGCCGTTCGGGCCGGTCAGCACGATGTGCTCCCCGGCCCGGACGGTGAGGTTGACGTCGTCGAGAGCCGGCTGTCCGCGGCCGGGGTACTCCAGGCTCACGCCCCGGAACACGATGTCCTCACGACGCAGGTCGACGTCGGCGCCCGTGGTGGCGGCCGGCCGGCCCGGTACCGGGGTGTCGAGGATCTCGAAGGCGCTTCGCGCCGCCGCGGAACCGTCCGCGCTGGCGTGGAACTCGGCGCCCGCGTTGCGCAGCGGCAGGTAAGCCTCGGGGGTGAGCAGCAGGACGAGCAGCGCCGTCTGATAGCCGACGTGTCCGGCCAGCAGCCGCAGGCCGATCTCGACGGCGACCAGCGCGGTAGCCAGCGCCGCGGTGAGCTCCAGGGCCAGGGCGGACAAGAACGCCACCCGCAGTGTCGCCATGGTTGCCTTGCGGTGCGCGCTGGTGACGTCCTTGATCACCTCGGCCTGCGCCCGGGCCCGGCCGAACAGCTTCAGGGTGGGCAGGCCCGCCACCACGTCCAGGAAGTGCCCGCCCAGGCGGGCCAGCAACTGCCACTGCCGCTGGGTCTGGGCCCGGGTATGCCATCCGATCAGGACTGCGAACACCGGTATCAGCGGCAGCGTTACCGCGATGATCACCGCCGAGATCCAGTCGGCCAGCGCCACCCGGACCAGGACGGCCAGCGGGACCGCGACACCGAGCACCAGGCGCGGCAGGTAGCGGGCGAAGTAGGCATCCAGCCCGTCCAGTCCCTTGGTCACGAGCGTCGTGATCTCCCCGGCGCGCTGGCCGCCGAGCCACTGCGGGCCTAGCCGCAGGACGTGGGCGCTGAGCTGCCGCCGCAGTCCTGACTTCACCGCAGCCGCCGCGCGCAGCGCCGCGGCCTCGCCTCCGGCGGCCGCGGCGGCCCGCCCGGCCAGTACCGCACCGAGCCAGGCCAGCGGCACGGACAGCGCATCGGCGCCGGTGCCGCGCGCCGCCCCCGCCAGGACGCGCGACAGCAGGTCTGCCTGCAGCAAGATCAGCACCGCGCCCGCCCCGCCGAGCGCGACCGTGACGGTCAGGTACCCGCGGGCCGGTCCGGCCTGCCGCAGCAGGCGCGGGTCAACCGCTCTCACGGCCGGAGATCGCCGGCAAATCGCGCACCCGCATGGCGTCGATAGTGGCTGGGGCCTCGTCACACGTCATCACCCGCCACGAATGAGGCCCGGTCTCCGGGGCGGCGCGCAAGCTCGGACGGTGGCTACCTACGACGTGCTTGCCCAGCACTACGATGCCGTGGCGGGTGACCCCGCCACCGAGGCCGCGCTGATCAGGGACATCGTCGAGCGGCGTCACGGACGGGTCACGACCCTGCTTGATGTCGCCTGCGGGACCGGCGCCATCACCGACCTGCTCTCAGGTGCGTACCAGGTCAGCGGCCTGGATATATCAGCCGGCATGCTGGCCGTGGCCCGCGAGAAGCTCCCGCGGGGAATCCCGCTGTACCGGGCCGATATGACCTGCTTCGAGCTCCGCGCCAGATTCGACGCTGTCGTCTGCGCCTACCAGGGCGTCAATCACCTGCTCAGCCTCACCGCGTGGGAGAGCTTTTTCGGCTGCGCCTACCGGCACCTCAACCCAGGCGGCGTGTTCGTTTTCGACATCGCCACCGTCCGGTACCTCATGATGATGGCAAGCATCCCCAGGGAGGTGCAGCAATTCGCGGGCCATTACCTGGTGATACGGGTAAGCACCGCTGACGGCGTGCTGTTCCGGTGGCATATCGAGGTCTTCGAGCTCCAGCGTGACGGGAAATACCAGTTGCTCACGCAGGCCGTCGAGATGAGGTCTTTCCCGGTCGATCGCATCCGCGAAGCGCTGCGCCGCCGGTTCGCCGATGTAGAAGTCATCGGCGGTGGCGGCAATACAGCCAGCACGGCAGACGAAGACGGCGCGGACCGGCTCTGGCTGGCGTGCGCCAGGCCCGGGTGAACCGTCAGGCAGTCACCCACGGCAGGTGAGCCGCCGCTGGCCAGGCCGGCTCACGATGGACAGGTGACGATGCCCGCCGATCCGCGCGCGCTGCTGCGCAGCCGCGATTACCTGCGGCTGCTGGTCCTCGCGGCGGTTTTCGGGGTGCTGGTCTCCGCCGCCGCCTACGGGTTCCTCGCACTGGTCAACTACCTCCAGCCGGAGATCTTCACGCATCTTCCGCACGGCCTGGGCTTCCAGGCCGAGCCGTGGTGGTGGCCGCTGCCCGTGCTGGCGGCCGGCGGCTTGCTGACCGGCCTGGCCATCCAGTACCTGCCGGGCACCGGCGGCGCATCCCCGGCGGAGGGATTCAAGACGCACCGCCCGCCGACGCCGGCCCAGCTGCCCGGTGTCGTCCTGGCGGCCCTGGCCACCCTGGCCTTCGGCGCCGTGCTCGGACCGGAGGCGCCCCTCATCGCCATCGGCGGCGGCCTGGTCGTGCTGGCCCTGCGGGCCGCCCGCCGCGACGTACCCGACCAGGCCGTTGCCGTCCTCGCCTCGGCCGGAAGCTTCGCTGCCATCAGCACGCTGCTGGGTTCGCCCCTCATCGGCGCCTTCCTGCTGATGGAAGCGTCCGGGATCGGTGGCCCGATGCTCGGTCTGGTGCTCGTGCCCGGCCTGCTGGCCGCGGGCATAGGCTCGCTCATCTTCATCGGGCTGGACGCCTGGACCGGGCTGGGCACCTTCTCCCTGGCCATCCCCGGCCTGCCGCCCTTCGGCTCGCCGACCGTGGCGGAGTTCGGCTGGGCCATACTCATCGGGCTGGCCGCGGCCCTGGTCGGCTCCGGCATCCGCTGGCTGGGCCTGCGGCTGCAGCCGTACTCGCTCCGTTCGCCGCCGGTTGCCGCGCTGGTGGCGGGCCTGGTCATCGCGGGACTTGCGATCGCGTACGCCGAAGGCACCGGGAAGAACGCCTCCGAGGTTCTCTTCGACGGGCAGGTGGCGCTCGGACCTCTCGTCACCCACGGTGCCTCGTACACCGTCGGAGCCCTGCTGCTGCTCATCGTGTGCAAGAGCCTGGCCTACGGCGTGTCGCTGAGCAGCTTCCGCGGCGGGCCCACCTTCCCGGCGCTGTTCATCGGCGGGGCCGGCGGCATGGCCCTGTCACATCTACCGGGATTGCCGCTGGTCGCCGGAGTGGCCACCGGCATCGGGGCGATGTGCGTGGTGATGCTCGATCTCCCGCTGACGTCGGTGCTGGTCGCGACCATCCTGCTGTTCTCGGACGGCCTGGCCGTGATGCCGCTGGTGATCGTGGCGGTTGTCGTGGCCTACGTCGCCGCGGCCAGAATCGCGCCCGCCGCCGCGCCGGAGCCCGCGACGGCCGCGCCGGAGCCCGCGACGGCCGCGGCAAGCTCGGCGGCGCCCACCGAGTCGGCTGCGGTGACGGACCCTTCCGGTACCCCGC
>JAJKHX010000469.1 GCA_021154785.1 Nocardiopsis sp. | reverse complement strand
GGGCTGCGCAGCCAGTTTACCCCACTGCATCGACATCGGCCCGACCATCCTGGAGCTGGCCGGCCTGCCGCAGCCGACCCATGTCGACGGGATCGCCCAGCAGCCGATGCACGGCACCAGCTTCTTGCACGCCTTCGCCGACCCCGATGCCGAGGAGCGGCATAACCAGCAGTACTTCGAGATCGCCGGCTACCGGGCCATGTACAAAGACGGCTGGTGGCTGGCTCAAGGTGTCGACCGGATCCCCTGGGACCTCACCCCCGACACGATGAGAAAGCTCGCTCCGGGGGTATGGCAGCCCGACAACGACCCGGTGGAGCTGTACTACCTGCCTGATGACTTCACCCAGGCCGACAACATCGCTGACCGGCACCCGGACAAGGTCGCGGAACTACGGGAACTGTTCTGGGCCGAAGCGGAGAAGTACAAGGTGCTTCCCCTGCTGGCCGGGCTGAGCTTCTACTTCGGCGTGATACCGCCGCTTCCCGCGCAGACGACCTTCACCTACTACGGCGACGTGCAGAACGTCGCCTCCGGCATGATCCCCCGCATCTACAACCACTCCTACGCCATTACCGCCGACCTGGTGATCCCGTCCTCCGGCGCTGAAGGGGTCATCGTGGCCGAGGCCGATCACCTCGGCGGGTTCTCCCTGTTCGCCGACGGTGGCAAGCTCAAGCACACCTACTCGATGATGGGCGTGCAGGTCTACCGGCAGGAATCCGATACGCCGCTGCCTACCGGCGAGGTCACCGTCCGGCTGGAGTTCCACGCCGACGCGCCCAAGCCCGCCACCGGCGGCGACATACGCCTGTTCGCCAACGGGACCGAGATCGGCAAGGGCCGGATGGACCGCACCGTGCCGTTCCGGTTCTCCGGCTATGCGGGCATGGACATCGGCCGGGACAACGGCGGCGTGGTCGACCGCGGCTACGCAGACCGGGCGCCGTTCGCGTTCACCGGAACCGTCAAGAAGGTCGTCTTCGACATCAAACCGCACCTGTCCACCGCCGACGACCAGGCGCTGCACGAGTCGGCGCACCACGGGCACGTCGCCCACGGCATCAGCGCCTAGCCAGCATCCCGCCGCCGGGGACTGCCACGGCCCACACCGGTAAATGGGGCAGCCGGTTACGGAGCTGACGCTGCCCGTCCAGGTGGCGGGCGCCGCTGGGGCGGACGGTGGTGCAGATTCAGTACGCGCGGCGCGGGCACCGTCCCGGAAGGTGATCGTGCGCCGTTCCAGGACGTGCAGGCTCGCGCCGCCACCGGGGCGGAGGTGCGAGCGTGGCTGCTGCGCAGCGAACGACGCTATGCGAAGTTGCCGCTGGGCGAGCTGGCGTTGGCCGTCGGCTCGCCCTGCACGGCGGGTCATTGTCATCGCAGGTCCGCTAGCTGGCCTAGCTGATTGAGGTCTTCCGGCGGTTTCATTCGGCGGGCGTATCGGCGAGGGCGTCGCGGAGCGCGGCGCGGGAGGTGATGCCGAGCTTGGGGAAGACCTGGTAGAGGTGGGTAGAGACCGTTCGCGGGGAGAGGAAGAGGCGCGCGGCGATCTCCTTGTTGGTGTGGCCCGCCGCGGCGAGCAAGGCGATCTGGCGTTGCTGCGGGGTGAGGGAGGCCAGGCCGTTCTCTGCCACGGAGACGGTGATGCCGGTGGCTCGCAGTTCCCGGTCCGCCCGGGCCGCCCAGGGAGTCGCTCCGAGCCGGCCGAAGATCTGCGCGGCGGCAGCGAGCTGGCGGCGGGCGTCGGTGGTCCGCTTGATGCGGCGCAGGTGGGAGCCGTAGGTGAGCTGGATGCGGGCCAGGTCGAAAGGCCAGCGGTCGTTGCCGGGTTCGGTGATCGCCTGTTCCAGGGCGGCGGTGTCGGTCCGGGGTTCGGTGATGGCCTCCCCGGCCAGGACGACCAGGCGCAGCCGCGGGGAAAGCCGGTCCAGGCGGCAGTCGCGGGCGGCGGCGATGTGGGCTGCGGCCTCGGTGCGGCGGCCGGTGTGGACGGCGGCTTCGACGAGGTCGCAGATTACCCACAGGGCGTGCGGGGCGTAGGGGGCGAAGATGCCGGGCGGGCTGATGGCAGCGGCGTTGCGGAAGGCGGTCTCGAAGTCGGCCTGGCCGAGGGCGGTGAGGCTGCGGATGTGAGCCGCGTAGGCACCGACGATCCCGGCCCGCCGGGGCGCCGCCCAGGCGTCCATGCCCCGGGCGGTGTCGACCGCCTGCTGGCAGTCGCCGCGAGCGGCAGCCAGCAGGGCGGCAGTGAGCTTGCCGGGCCAGGTCAGCAGGTGATACCCGTGGGTGTCGCACAGCTGGAGCCCTTCGTCGACCAGCGCCTGGGCTTCGTCCCATCGGCCGGTGTGGAAGGCATCCTGGCCGAGCAGGAACAGCGCTTCGATGGCCGAGGTGACCGCGCCGCCTTCGCGGCCGTGCTGGATGGCGCGCTGGAGGGGTTCGCGGCAGTCAGAAAGCCGGTCGAGATAGGCGACGGCGATGCCGGTACGGATGATGCGGGCGGGACTGACCTGCTGGCTGAGATGGGCGACGGAGACGTCGGCGCGGGCCAGCATGGCCGGGGTGAGGCGGGCCGGGTCGCTGAAGGTCCGGGAGAGGATCGCCAGGAGTTCGGGCGGTCGCGGCAGGAGGCGGTCGACGGTGTTCTGCAGGGGCGGCCACAGGTCGGCGCGCCCGCCGAAGAAGCAGATCATGAGCAGGGTGTAGAGCGCTTCGATCAGGACCTTGTTGTGGGCGTCACGGGAACCGTCAAGTTCGTAGATGGCGGTGGTCAGCAGCCGGTGGGCGGTGTCGACGTCGCCGTCGCCGTGGAGCAGGTGATAGGCGCCGGCCACGGCGGCCGAGAGCGGTCCGCCGGGGCCGGAGTGGGCGCGGCGGGCCTGCTCCAGCAGGCGGGGGGCGTCGCGCAGATCACCGGTGACGATGGACCCCAGGTAGGCGGCCTCGGCCAGCCGTTCGCTGCGGCCCTTCCCTGACGGGCTGAGTTCGGCGGCGCGCAGCAGCTCGGTGACGGCACCGACCGAGTCGCCGCGCCGCAGGTTGGCGTGGGCGACCTCCTGCAGGAGCGCGGCCACCCGTTCGTCCGGTTCCCCGGTGGCCTCGGCCAGGTGCCAGGCGTACCGTTCGGGCTGGCCGGCCAGCCGCTCGGCGAGCTCCGCGTGGGCCCGGCGGCGCTGCTCGCTGGTCGACAGCTCCACGATCGCCGACCGGATGAGGGGGTGGCGGAACGTCAGCCGCTCGGCGGACTCATCGGCGTGCACGAGGCCGGCGCGTTCGGCGGCCCCCAGGCCCTCTCCCCCGCGGCCGGCGGCGAGGCCCCGGATCAGGCGCAGATCACCTGTGCCGTCCAGGACGGTCAGGAGCAGCAGCTCGTAGACCGAGGCAGGCAGGGCCTGAATGCGGGAGGCGAAAGCGCTCTGCAGCCGACGGCCGAGAGGCAGCGCGGCGGGCAGGGTCCCGGCGACGGCCTGAGCCAGGTCGCCGAGGGAAACCGGGAGCTCGAGCAGGGCGAGCGGGTTTCCCCGGGCGGCGTCCAGCAGCCGCCGCCGCACCCGCGCTGTCATCAGGGGATAGCGGCTGGCCAGCAGTTCCGTCGCCGCATTTTCCGATAGCGGCTCCACGCGCGTGACGGGCAGGTTGCCCTGGTCGAAGAAGCTGGGCTCACCCGTCCGGCACGCGGCGAGCAGGGCCACCGGCAGGCCCGACAGACGCCGGGCCACCATGCCGAGCACGACTGCGCTGGCGCGGTCCAGCCAGGGCAGGTCGTCGACGATGAGCAGCAGCGGCTGCTCCCGGGCGGCCTGCTGCAGCAGGGCCAGGACCGCGCTGGCCACGAGGAGCTGCGCGGGTGGCGGCCCCTCGCCCAGGCCCAGGGCCACGTTCAGGGCACGGACGTGCAACGGGCTCAGGGCAGGCACCTCGGCCAGGCACGGGCGGAGGAGCTGGTGCAGGGCGGCGAAGGAGATGTCGGCCTCGAACTGCGAGCCGGTCGCCCGCAGCAGCCTGATCCCGGAGCCGACGGCGATGGCGGCGGCCTGGTCCAGCAGGGAGGTCTTTCCTACGCCCGGATCACCCGACAGCAGGAGCGCCTCCCCTGCTCCCTCGGTGATCCGGGCGGTGAACAAGCGTAGCTGCTGTACCTGCGGTTCGCGGCCGATCAGTTCCGCTGGCCCGGCGGCCGCCTGATCGTGGCGGGCGCTGATCGGTGTCATCTCCCGACCATCCCCCGTCCGCCGGAACATGTCCAGTCCCGCCCCGCCCGGCGCGGCCGGGCCGGGCGGGGCGGCCGCGCGACGCGCGGGGACCTGCGAGCCGTTATGGCTGACTGGCCAGGGTGGCGGCCTGGGCGATGACGGCGGCCACGGCGGCGGGGTTGGACACGTAGACCGCGTGGCTTCCGGGGGTCTCGGTGACCGTCGCCCCGGCTCGCTCGGACATGGCGCGCTGGACCGGCGGCGGGATCATGTGGTCGTCGGTAGCGACCAGGTACCAGGACGGCTTGGTCCGCCAGGCGGGCTCGGAGATCGTGCCGCCGAGCGCGTCGACGCCCCAGGGCACCTGGGAGTCGGCCATGAACGCCGCCTGCGTGGCGGGCAGGTCCGCGGCGAAGGAGGTGGCGAACTTGCCGCGGTCGAGGAACAGGAACCCGTCCTGGGGCGGCAGGATCGGCGGAACCGGCGCGCCGGGCGCCGGGTCGGCGACCAGGGAGCCGACAGACTCGCCCTTGTCGGGGGCGAACGCCGCTATGTAAGCGAGCGCCGCGACGTTGGCGTGGTTGCCCGCTTCGGTGATGACGGCGCCGCCGTAGGAGTGCCCGGCCAGGACGGCAGGACCATCCAGGCCGTCGAGGACCCGATGGGTCACGGCGACGTCTCCGGCCAGCGACAGGGTCGGGTTCTGCACGACGGCCACCCGGTAGCCGTCCGCGGTCAGATGGTCATAGACCCCCTGCCAGCCGGAGCCGTCGACGAACCCGCCGTGGACCAGCACGATGTTCTTTACTTCGGGACCCGCGTTCATGGCATTGCCTCCTGCGCCCCGGATCCGGCCCGGGCTCGATGAGTGGATGCCGGGAACGCTAGAACGACAGAGAGGGGTATCGATTGCGTCAGATGACGTATTTCGGGCGCCGGGCACCGCGGCTACGTCATCTGACGTAAAGTACGTCGCCGCCTGACCTGCGGCCCTTGGCGCCGAGCATGGCCCAGCCCGAGACAGTGACACCAAGGCCGACGAGGATGGCGAACCCGAGCACGGTGTCAGGTGCGCTCGCGCCGAGGTCGAGCGCGATCCCGGCTCCGATGACCGGGACCGAGAGCCCGACGTAGAGTGCGATGAGCAGAGCCGACGTCATCGCGACGCGGCTTTGCGGCGGGCTGGCCGCCAGCACAATTCCGGTCATCCCCTTGAAGACGGCACCGGAGCCCGCGCCGATCAGCGCACCCGCGATCAGGAACAGCGCGAGGCTCGGCGTGGACAGGCGTACTGAAACGACGAGCAGCACCAGGCCGGCGAGCATGGAGACCGTGCCGAGGACCAGCACTTGCGATCCTCGCAGCCTGGTCGTGGCCAGCTGGAACGCCACTCCGCTGGCAAAGACCAGGAAGAGCGCGGCGCCGGACAGCGCGTGCGAGGACTGGTGCAGCGTGGTGGCGAGGAAGAGCCCGGACAGCCCGGCGAACAGGCCGTTCGCGGCGAAGGCGGCCAGGGTCCCGGCAGCCGCCGGGACCGGGAGCCGCACCTGGGGCCGCAGGCCGGCCGGCTGGCTCTCTGCCGCCGCTCGCGGAGACGCCGCTTGTGAGGCCGCCTGCTGGAACGTCGCCTGCCGGTTCTGGCCGATCATGACGAACGTGGACAGGAAGATCGCTTCCAGCGATACGACCAGGGTCAGCGTCGGCCACGGCTTGGACTCGATGAACAGCATCCAGACCGTGAATAGCACGATGTGCAGGTAGACGAAGTTCATCGACCCCGCGAAAGCGGTAATCCAGTCAGCGACCCGCAACTGAATGTTCGCGGCCCGCTGCGCCTGTTCCTCCAGGACCACAGGGTTGTGCGGGAGTTTGGCCGGCAACGCAATCAGCCCATTACTCCCGGCCCGGGTCTGTGAGCCATCCGCACTGGAATCTGCCCTGGTCACCCCGCACCTCCTTCAGTGCCTGCG
>JAJKHX010000468.1 GCA_021154785.1 Nocardiopsis sp. | reverse complement strand
GTGCGCGAGGCGCTGCCCGGGGTGGGGCCGGCCGAGCAGGAGGTGCTCGACCTGCAGCTCCGTCACGGCCTGGCCGGCAGCGAGGTGGCCAGCGTGCTCGGGGTCTCCCGCAATCACGCGCACGCGCTCATGTCCCGGGCCCGGGTCCAGCTGGAGGCTTCGCTCGGCGCCCTGATGGTGGCCCGGACCGGGCGCCAGGACTGCCCGGAGCTGAACGCGATGCTCGACGGCTGGGACGGCCGGCTGACCGTCCTGATGCGCAAGCGCGTCCACCGGCACGTGGAGCGGTGCGCGATCTGCCTCCGGCGCCGGGAGCAGGAGATGACGCCAGCCATGCTGCTCGGGATCGCGCCGGTCCTCGCGCTGCCGATGATGGCGGCGGCCCTGCCCGCAACGCTCAGAGATCAGGTCATGCAGGCCGTCTTCGGAAGCTCGCCGGCCGCGGTGGCGCACCGGGCGGCACTGGGGCGGACACCGTACTCGTTCGGTCATCAGGGTTTTCCGCAGCCTTTGCATCCCCTGCACGCACCGTGGTGGCAGGCGGTACCGGTGCATTTCGGTGCGGCGGCGGGCACCGCGACCGCCGCCGCGGCCGCGGCCGCGGTCGGCGTCACCCTGACCGTGATCCCGCACCATCACGCGGGCGGGCACCACCCCGGGACCGGCGCCGCGGCCCCGGCCAGCACGTCCACCCCGGTCAGGGCCGGCGCCGTCAAGCCGGTGACGCGCGGTCCCGGCACGCCCCGGGCCACCGCCGTGGCGACGGCCATCGCCAGCGCCACGCCCAGCCCTCTCACCCCGAGCCCGAGTGAAGTCGCGACCAGCGATTCCGCGGCTGCGCCCCCGCCGGATACTGAGTCGCCGACCGCGAGCGAGGGCGCGGCGACCGGGACGCTGGAGGTCAGCCCGGACACGCTCGACATCACGTCGCCGGGTACCGGCTCGATTACGCTCACTGCCTCGGGCGGCACGGTCGACTGGTCGGTCTCGGTGCCCGCGGGCAAGGCGAAGAAGGATGACGTCGAAGTCGCGCCGGCGTCGGGTGAGCTCAAGGACGGCGACACCATCACGGTCAGCGTCACCGTGAACAGCGCGACCAAGCCGAAGCTGAAGCTGAAGCTGACCTTCAGTCCCGGCCACGAGACCGTAATGATCACGGGCGGCTGAACGGGCTACCTGGACGGGAAACCGCTGCGGGTGAGCGTCAAGTGCGACCCCGGGCTCGCGGTCCGGCTGCGGGCGGCGTACACGGCCATGGCGCCCGGCTATCACCTGAACAAGCGGCACTGGAACACGATCACGCTGGATGGTTCGGTCGCCGGCGAGATGGTGGGCGACTTGCTGGGCGATTCTTACGAGCTGGTGGTGCGGTCGCTGCCCAAGGTGCGGCGGCCGGCCGGGCGTCCGGGGTTCGCCCGGCCCGGGGCGCTGACCCTGGGGCTGGCGGTGTGCCGGCTGCGGTCGGTGGCTGTGTCGCCTCGCCTGCCCCGGACTGCCTCGTTGGTCCTGGCTGCCCCGATTGCCTCGTGCTGTCCCGGATTGCCTCGCCGGCCTCGCCTGGTGTTCTTACGCTGGTGTTGGCATGAGAGACGGACCGGATCAATGGAACATAGAGCCGGCTATCGCCGGCTCGATGGAACATTGAGCCGGCGGGGATTAGGGCTGATGCGAGACGCCCGAGCGATATGGGGCCTGATGGGACTGAGGGAACCCAGCCTGATCTAGCGCTCACGGGCGAGCGCGAGATCACGCTGGGCACAACCGGTCCGACGGCGTTGTCCCGCCGGTGGCCGGTAACGGCTGGTTTCCCGGCCGGGCGCACAGCGCGTCGAGGCGCTCCAGGGTCCTGGCCATGCTCTCGGTCCAGACCTGGCCGTCGCGCATCCCGGCCCGCTCTTTTTCCGGCGCTCGCGAGCAGTCGTAGATCTCGGTCACGATGGTCGCGTCCGGACCATCGGGGGTGAGCTGGTAGCTCCACCGCTGTCCCCAGCGGGCCGACTCCGGGCTGTCCGGAGCGGCGTGGGGATGCCCGCGCCCGGCCTCGGGTTCCCAGCCGATCCGCCGGTCCTGCTCGTACTCGACCACGTGGTTGTTCATCTCGTAGTCGCCGAGATGGGGGAAGTACATCTTCATCACGAAGACGTCTCCCACACCCGAGATCATCGCGGCGGAACCCGCTCCCCGCAGGCTCTCCGAGCCGTCGAACTCCCGATGCCGCGCCGGATCGGCCAGGACCTGGAAGATGTCGTGGGCCGGGGCGCAGATCCGCCGCGACACGGCCACGGGCTGGCAGTCGCCGTCAGTCATGAGGCCCGGTTTCCTTTCTTCAGGCAGCCGCCGCCATGGCGTCCGCAACCAACGAGTAGGACGCGCCATCGACCGGCAATTCATCGCCGGGGCTAGCGCGGCCGGCCAACCAGGACGCTGATACCGTGCCGGCATGGGCATCCCTCTCAGTGATTCGGCGTGGCGGCTGGTGGAAGGGAAGAACTACGCGGTGGTGGCCACCGTCAACCCGGACGGCAGCCCGCAGACCTCGGTGATCTGGGTCGGCCGCGATGGCGACGACCTGGTGTTCTCCACGGTGGAAGGACGCCTGAAGCACCGCAACATGGTGCGGGACCCGCGGATCAGCATCTCCATCATCGACTCGGCCGACCCCGAGAACTACGTCGAGCTGCGCGGGCGGGTCACGATGACGTTCGACGTTGGGCGCCGGGTCGATACCGAGCTGGCGTGGAAGTACGACGGCAAGGATCCCGGCGAGGACAAGCCCGGCGCGGTCCGCGTGGTGGTCCGGATGGTGATCGAGAAGGCCGCCGGCTACGCCGCCTGAAGGGCGCCTGCAGCCCCATGCCTTCCGGTTAGATCACAGCGGACGGGGCAGCACTGGTCGTCGCTGACCGAGGCGACGACACGAAGGAGCTGTGATGGCAGGAGTGGGCTACACGCTGATGACCGAGCAGGCCGGGCCGAAGGACCTGGTGCGATGGGCCGTACGAGCGGAGGAGACCGGCTTCGACCTGCTGGTCAGCAGTGACCACTATTCCCCGTGGCTGGACGAGCAGGGTCACGCGCCCAATGCCTGGGTGACGCTCGGCGCGGTCGCCCAGGCGACCGAACGGGCGGAGCTGATGACCTACGTCACCTGTCCCACGATGCGGTACCACCCGGCCGTGGTGGCCCAGCAGGCGGCGACCCTGGCCCTGCTGAGCGACAACCGGTTCATTCTCGGGCTCGGCGCCGGGGAGAACCTCAACGAGCACATCACCGGGACAGGCTGGCCCGACGCGGACCAGCGCCAGGAGATGCTCAGCGAGGCGGTCAGCATCATCCGGGACCTGCTGGACGGCGGGTACGTCAACTTCGAGGGTGCCTGTTTCCGCGTGAACGCGGCCAAGCTCTGGGACCTGCCTGACCGTCCGGTGCCACTCGGTGTCGCGGTGTCCGGGCGGCAGTCGTGTGAGCTGTTCGCGCTGCTGGCCGACGTGATGATCGCGGTCGAGCCGGAAAGCTCGCTGGCCGAATGGTGGGACGCGGCCTCGGACGCCGGGCAGCCCGCGCGCAAGGTCGGCCAGATGCCGGTCTGCTGGGGCCAGGACCGGGACGAGTGCATCCGGCGGGCGCACGAGCAGTTCCGCTGGTTCGGCGGCGGCTGGAAAGTCAACGCGGAACTGCCCAGCACGGCGGGCTTCGCCGGCGCCACCCAGTTCGTCCGGCCCGAGGACGTGGCCGAGTCGATTCCCTGCGGCGATTCCATCGACGCGGTGGCCGAAGCGGCGAGCGCCTACTTCAAGGCCGGCTTCACCGACCTCGCCCTGGTCCAGGTCGGCGGCACCGAAACCGAGCAAGAGCGGTTCTTCGACGCCGCCCCGGAGCTGATCACCGCGCTGAGGGAGACCGCGGGCTAGGGTCCGTCCTATGGGCAGTTACACGATCAGGCCGCTCGAACTCCCGGGCATCCACCACCAGAAGGACTACCAAGCCGGACTCGTGTCCCTGCCCGACTATCGCGTCACCTGCATCTTCGTCGACCGGAAGCACCGGCGCGAAGGGGTGGCGGCCGTCGCCCTCGGCGGGGCCCTGGACCTGATCGCCCAGGCCGGCGGCGGAGTCGCCGAAGGCTACCCGCAGGACACGGCGGGCAAGAATATCTCGTCCTCGTTCCTCTATAACGCCACCCGCAGCATGTACGAGAAGGCCGGCTTCGCCTACGAGAATCACTGCGTGATGCGCAAGGTCGTCGGCTCCGGGGCACACCGAGCCCGCCGCGGGACGTGACGCGCAGGCCCCGGGGGCGGGCGGGGCCAGGCACGGGCGGGGCCAGGGGGCCAGGGGGCGGCTGCGCTGTCGGCGATCATGGGTGGCGTCTTCGCTGGCGTTCGGGTTGGCTGGTCTCATCCGGGTCCCATCCCGGGCCGGCGGAGGTGGGCGATGACCAAGGATGACAGCACTTTGCTGTCGGTTCGGGCGGAGGCCAGGGACCTGGTGGCCCCGGACTATGCCGTCGTGGACGGGCTGATCGAGCACACCGCGGGAGTTAAGGCGGAGGCGGTGCGGTCGGTCGCCGCCAGCCTGGATCGCCTGCTCGCTGAGCTAGCCACGCTGGGCGCGGTGCCGTTCGATGCAGCCGCGGGCCGCCGCCCGCTGACGTGGTCGGCGCATTCCTGGACCACTCGGGAGGAGCTCTACCACGATCAGCAAACGATGCAGATGGAGCGGAGCGGGCAGCTGACCGCCACGGTGGCGCTGCGGGTTACCGTCCGGGACATGGACGTACTGGAGAATCTCAGCGGCGTGCTGGCCGCTGCACCCGGTCTGAACGTGCACGGCGTGACGTGGCAGGCTGACTGGGACAACCCGGCCTGGCCGCAGGTCCGCGCGGCCGCGATCGCCGCCGCGATCGGCAAGGCCCGGGATTACGCCGCTGCGCTGGGTGCCACGGTGCAGTACGTCGAGCACATCGCCGACGCCGGGCTGCTCGGCGGCGACGGCGCGTCCAACCAGGTGGTCTACAGCGCGGCGTTCAGTCGCGGCGGTGGCCGCAATGAGGCCGGGATGCCGGCGCTGACTCCGGTTCCGCAGGAGCTCATCGCGACCATCGAGGCTCGCTTCCGCAGCACCGACGTGTCCCTGTAAGGATCCGGCGATGCGGTCGAGCCAGTCGGCGAGGAGGGCGCGTTCGGCCGGGGTGAGGGTCGTGAGGCCGGGGAGGGCGGCGCGCAGGGTCACGGCGGCGGCGGCCGGGCCGGGGATGGCGGTGGTGGCCGGGTCGGTGAGGATGGCGGCGCAGACCGATTCCCAGGCGGTGTCGGCGAGGGCCTCGTCGCGTTCGGCTTCGGGCTGGTCGATGAGGGTGAAGACGACGCCGGTGCCGGCCGCGCGGATGAGGTCGACGGCTCGCCGCTCGGTGACCCGGAGCCGTCCGGCCGCGGCGACGCGGTGGACCCGGGCCCGCAGGATCTCTTCGCCGGCGGCGGCGATGGCCTGGCCGTCCGGGGTGCGCAGCGCGGTGAGCATCAGCCGGAACAGCCCGGGATTGGCCAGGCCGAAGCCGACGTGGAGTTCCCAGCCGGCCCGCAGGCCCGCGATGGGGTCGGCGTCGTTGTCGGCGTTCGTGCCGACGGGGGGCTTGTTCGACAGGTAGGTGGCGAAGCCGTGCTCGACGACGGCGTCGAGCAGGCCGTTCTTATCGCCGAAGAGCCGGTAGATCGCGGGCGCCTGCAGGCCGGCCGCGAGCGCCACCGAACGAGTGGTCACCGCGTCCGGCCCCTGGGTGGCCAGCAGGTTCGCGGCGACCTGCACGAGCTGCGCGCGGGTCCGGTCGCGTGATGACTCCGGGTCCCGACCGGATCGGGGTGAGTGTGCGCGACGTCGAGAAGGCGCAGCACCTCGCCGACCGCGGCGTCCGGGTGCGGCGCGGCTCCTACGACGACCCGGGGGCGCTGCGCGACTCGTTCGAGGGCGCCGAGCAGGTCCTCCTCGTCTCGTCGAACGATCCCGGCGCCGGCGCGCCCGTCCTGCACCGGGTCGGCATCGAGGCCGCCGTCGAAGCCGGGGCCCGCCGCATCCTCTGGACCTCCCTGCGCAACGGCTTCTACGCCCATAGCCTCGACTGGATGCTCGGGCCCTGGCGCGAGACGGGAATCATCGCCGCCCCGGCCGACGGCCCCATATCCTGGACCGACCGCGGCGACGAAGGGGAGGCGGCCGCCGTGATCCTGGCCACCCCGCGGTCCTTCGACGGCCTGGTCACGCTCACCGCGGCCGCTGCCGTGACGTTCGACGACATCGCGGGCATCATCTCCGAACTCACCGGCCGCGACATCCAGCGCGCGGTCATGGACGACGACCCGCGGGTGGCCGATCAGGTCGCGCACGGCGCCCCGGAAATGATGGCGCGCTTCATGCTCAGCACCTTTCAGGCCGCCCGCGAGGGACGGTTTGCGGCACCAGCCCGCTGCTCGGCGACCTCCTCGGCCGCCCGCCGCGCACGGTTCGCGACCTGCTCGCCGACCGGGCGGCGGCCTAGGCCGCGCCGTCCTTGGCTGCCTTCCGGTGGCGGCCGGGGGTGGTGCCGACGAGGTCGGTGAAGGCGGCGATGAAGCTGCTGGGGTTGGCCCAGCCGCAGGCATGGGCGACGTAGGTGGTGTCGTGGCCGTCGGCGAGCAGGACGAGGGCGTGATAGATGCGCAGCTGGGTGCGCCACTGGTAGAAGGTCAGGCCGAGCTCGTCGTGGAACAGCCGGCTGAGGGTGCGGGCGCTGGCTCCGGTCGCCTGCCCGAGCCCGGCTAGTGAGGTGTTGTCTCCGGGCTGGTCGTACAGCCGTTGCGCGATGGCCTGCAGCCGGTCGTCGCGGGGTTCCGGCAGCTGCAGGGCCTGGTCGGGTGCTTCGCGGAGCTCATCGACGAGGACGCGGCGCAGGCGTGCGCGCGCGCCGGGGTCGTAGCGGCGGGCGGCGGGATCGTAGTTGCCGGGGCCGGTGAGGGCGAGCAGGACTTCGCGGGCGAGGCCGGAGATACCGAACACGGCCGGGCGATCCGGTGCGAACCGGGCCTGGGAGGCGGGCAGGAAGAGGATCCGCATATCGGTGTCGCCGTGGGCGCGGTGGTAGTGGGTGAACCCGGCCGGGGTCCAGGCGACGCGGCTGGCGGGGACGATCGAGGTGCCGCGTTCGGTGTGCACGGTCAGGACGCCGCGGGCCGCGTACACTAGGTGGCCGCGTGGGTGGGTCTGCACGGAGCTGGTTCCGCCTGACGGCCAGCGGTGCACTCCCCCGGACGGCCACAGCCGGGACGTTGACGGGCCGGAGTGGGAAGATTGGCGGCCAACGGGCATAACGTGGCATTTTACCGGTGGCCAGCCACGCGGCCTGGCAGCGACAGTGGACGCATGACTACTGAGACAATGCGAGCCGCGATATGTGTCCGGGCGGGCGGCCCGGAGGTGCTCCAGATCCGCGAGGTGCCGGTGCCGGCCGTCCGGGAGGGCTGGAGCCTGGTACGGGTGAAGGGCGCGGGCCTGAACCGGTCGGAATTGCGAACTCGGCAGGGGCACTCCCGCAGCGTGAGATTCCCGCGAGTGCTCGGGATCGAATGCGTGGGGATCGTGGCCGCCTCGACCGATCCCGCCGTGCCGGAGGGGACGACCGTCGCGGCGGTGATGGGCGAGATGGGGCGGGAGTTCGACGGCGGCTACGCCGAGTACGCGCTGCTGCCGAACCCGCTGCTGATACCGCTCACCACCACGCTGCCGTGGGACGTCCTGGCCGCGCTGCCCGAGACGTACCTGACCGCACTGGGCGCACTGGACGCGCTGGAGGTCGGGCCGGGCAGCCGGGGGCGGTTGCTGATCCGGGGCGGGACCTCGTCGGTGGGGCTGGCGGCGGTTTCGATCGCGGCTGGCTATGGCGTCGAGACGACGGCCACGACCCGGCGGGAAGACCGGGTCGAGGCGCTGAAAGCGGCGGGGGCCGACTACGCGTTCGTCGACGACGGCGGGACACTGGCGGCGCAGGTGCACGCGGTCTGGCCCGGGGGCCCGGACTATGTGCTGGAGCTCGTCGGGGCGAGCACCGTAGAGGACTCGCTGCGCATCGTGCGCCGGGGCGGGACGGTGTGCGTGGCGGGCTCGCTCAGCGGGTGGGCGATTCCTGAGTTCGAGCCGATCGCGATGATCCCGCCCGGGACCAGGCTCACGGCGTTCCACAGTGACAGCCTCAAGGGCAGCGCGGGGGCGGCCGCGTTGCAGCGGGTTGTCCGGGAGGTCGAGGCCGGCGTCTACCGGCCTCACGTCGACCGGGTCTTCGGCCTGGATGACATCGTGGCGGCCCACCGGTACATGGAGAGCAACGAGGCGACCGGCAAGCTCGTCGTGGTGCCCTAATGCCGGGTTCCTGCTGTCCCGGGTCGGGACCAGCAGCAGCTGTGCCAGATCCTGGGGATCGACAGCGGGAACATGGTCGAACTGGTCGACGCGCTGGAGACGCACGACTACACGGCCCGGTTTCTCGCACCGCTCGACCAGGCGGAGCAGACGGCGCTGGCCGGCGCCCTCGGCAAGCTCTTCGCCACGACTCCGGAAGGACGGCGCATGACCAGGGGAACCGAACTCGTTAGGTCGGAAGGAAAATGAGCGGGCCGGCCCGGGTACCGCGGGGGGACCGGCTACGGGCCTCGGACGCCGACCGGGACCGGGCCATCGACCTGCCGGCCGGCGCGGCCGCCGAGGGACGGCTCACGCTGGAGGAATACTCCGAGCGGCTCCCGAGCAGATCACTGCGGTACTCGGCAACGAGTCGCGCAAGGGGCCGTGGGTGGTGCCGGCTCGGCTGGCCGTTCGGTCGGTGCTGGGCGACTGCCATCTCGAGATGCAGGACGCGGTGATCCGCCAGCGGTTGACGGTGATCGACGCTACCGCGAAGCTCGGGTCGATCACTATCTTCGTGCCGGACGGGGTCGAGGTGCGTACCATTTCGATTCAGTGGTTGTGGCGCCCTACCGTATAGAGGGGGTAGAACGCCACACCCATTGAATTTCGGGGATAGTTAGCGACGCGATCCTGGCGGCCTGGGCCGGGGTCACGGGGGCGCCGCTGGACACGCTGATCAAACTGGCTCACCACGCCAAGTCGGGCACTCCCGACTGGTTCATGCCGAACGGCTGGCGGAACTCCTCACGGCGCGCAGGGAGCGCCAGCCGTGATAGGGCGCGCGCACATTACCGCGATCAATGACCAGCACGTGCTGCAGCGCCCCGAGCGGAGCTAACCTGGCGATGGCCGGCAAACCGGTCCCGGCCTGACGACGACGGGAGGGCGGCGTGCTCCCACCCACGCTGATCCGCCGCCTGGTGCTGGCGCCGGTGGTGGTGGTCATCGCGCTCGGGTTCATCGCGCTGTCCCCGTTCCTGGCCGTGCTGGCCCTAGTGTCCGGGTTGCTGGCGCGGCCGAAGACCGGGCGGATGCGGAGCCTGCGGCTGGTCGGCTTCGTGCTGACCTGGTTCGTGGCCGAGTCGCTGGCCCTGGTCACGCTGGCCGGGCTGTGGGTGATCAGCGGGTTCGGCGGCCGGCTGCGCACCGAGCCGTACCAGAGCCGCCACTACGCGGTCATGCGCCGGCTGCTCGACAGGCTGTACGAGGGAGCGGAGAAGACGTACGGCCTGCGGGTCGAGGTGGACGAGCCCGACCTTACCGGGGACGAGCTGATCGCCCGGCTGACCCGGCCCGTCATCGTGCTCAGCCGCCACGCCGGCCCGGGCGACTCGCTCCTGCTGGTGCACCAGCTGCTGAGCGTCTACGGCCGGCGGCCGCGGGTGGTGATGAAGGCGACGCTGCAGCTTGATCCCAGCGTGGACATCATCGGCAACCGGCTGCCGAACGTGTGGGTCAAATCCCGCCAGGCGGGCGAGCACATCTTCACCGAGCAGATCGCCCGGCTGGCCCGCACCCTGGAGCCGCTGAGCGCACTGGTGATCTTCCCCGAGGGCGGGAACTGGACGCCCGGACGGTGGCGGCGCGGGATAAAAAGGCTGGAAGGCCTAGACCGGAAAGATCTGGCCAAACGAGCGGCGCACATGCCCAACCTGCTGCCGCCGCGTCCCGGCGGCGCGCTCGCCGCGATCGAGGCCTGCCCCGAGGCCGACGTGATCTTCGTCGCGCACGCGGGCCTGGACAACATCGTCAGCCTCGGTGACATCTGGGCGCGGTTCCCGATCGACCAGGTCATCCGGGCCCGCTGGTGGCGGGTAACGCACGACCAGGTGCCGCGCACGGCCAGCCACGAAGAGCAGCTGCAGTGGCTGTACGCCTGGTGGGAGCGGATCGACGGGTGGATCTCGGAGAACCGTCCGGCGGACTCCCCCGCCCCGGCGCCGGCCGAGTGACCACTCCTTCTGCATCTTGAAGAAGTCTAGTTTTGCGCCCTGGGATGGCGGCCGTGCGGCGGCCGGCCATCCCAGGGCGTCAGTGCGCCCGGCCGAGCCGGGAGCACTGCCCGGGTTCCCGCCCCCCCTCAGTGTCGAGGACCCGAAGCTATTTACTTGATCGCTGCACCTTACGATCTAATACTCAGTGATTATGTCCCCAGCCTATAGTCTGATGTCAAGGGGGTGACGACTATGGCCACGAACCGCCAGCTAGGCAAGCAGGCGCTGCTCGACGCCGCCGCGTTGCTCATGGACGAACGTGGCGTGGACAACGTCAGCGTCCAGGACATCAACCAGGCGAGCGGACACAAGAACCGGTCCGCCGTGCAGTATCACTTCGGTACGCGCGACGCGGTAATCCAGGCGGTGATGGCCCGGACCATGGAGCCGATCGACGCCGAACGCAACCTGCTCCTCGACCACCTGGAATCCACCGGCACCCGGTTCACCCCGCGCGGCGCGCTCGAGGTCGTGGTCTCCCCCCTCGCCCGCCAGCTGCGCACCCCGGAGGGACGGCGGTACGTACGGCTCGCCGCCCAGCTGATCAACCATCCCCGGTTCGTGCGCGACGCCGGGGACGCCATCATGATCAACACCAGCGTCTCCCGCTGTGCCCGCTACATCCTCCCCATCCTGGCCCACCTCCCGCCGCCGGTCGCCGCCGAGCGGACCAGCCAGGTGACCGGATTCGTCGTCCGCGCCCTGGGCGACCAGTGCCGCCTGATGGACAGCGAGAAGCCGACCCGGGCCGTGCTGTCGATCGAAGACTTCAGCGCCAACCTCGTGGACACCATCATGGCCATCCTCCAGGCCCCCTCCAGCGTTACCTCGGATTCGCCCAAATAAGACCTTCGAGGCATGTTCTTTCCTCAACCACGTATTTATCGTGGGAGGGACGGCTCCGTAGGGAGAGCGGAGGACCGTCGACAGATGGGTGCTGGGGGTTGGTCTTGGTCAGCGAGCTGGGTCCCGAGGACCCACAGACGATAGGTCCGTACCGGCTGGTCCGACGGCTCGGCCAGGGCGGTATGGGGCGCGTCTACCTGGGCGTTTCCCCGGGCGGGCGGCCGGTGGCGGTCAAGGCCATCCGGTCGGAGCTGGCGGCCGACCCCGAGTTCCGGACCCGGTTCGGCCGGGAGGTGGCGTCGGCGCGCCGGGTGAGCGGCGTCTACACCGCCCAGGTGGTGGACGCGGACGTCGACGGCCCGGTGGCCTGGATGGCGACGGCCTACGTGCCCGGTCCTTCGCTGGATCAGGCGGTCGACGAGCACGGGCCGCTGCCGGAGGCCTCGCTGCTGGCGCTAGCCGCGGGCCTGGCCGAGAGCCTGAACGCGATCCACGCCGCGGGCGTGGTGCACCGGGACCTCAAGCCGTCGAACGTACTGCTGGCCGAGGACGGGCCCCGGGTCATCGACTTCGGCATCTCCCGGGCCGTCGAGGCCGCGACCATGCTGACCCAGGCCGGACTGGTCGTGGGATCGCCCGGGTTCATGTCCCCGGAGCAGGCCATGGGCGGCGAGGTCGGGCCGCCGAGCGACGTGTTCAACCTAGGAGCCGTGATCGCGTTCGCGGCCACGGGTGAAGGCCCGTTCGGCACTGGGACTACGGCGGCGCTGCTGTACCGCGTCGTGCACGGACTGCCCGACCTGGACCGGGTGCCGCCGCGGGTGCGGCCGCTGATCGAGCGGTGCCTGGCCAAATCGCCTGGTGAGCGTCCTACCGCCAGCGGCCTGCTGGCCGAGGTGGGGGCGCTGCAGCCGGACGGGGACTGGCTCCCCGAGTCGATCACCCGCACGTTCGTCGCGGGTACCCCGTCCCGCCCGGGGTTCGCCCCGGCGGGCGGTCCCGCGTTCGCTCCGACGGGCGGCCCGGGCTATGGCGCTTCTGCGCATCCTGGGGCCGTTCCTTCTTCGCACCCTAGCTATGCCTCTTCCCCGCACTCCGGGTACGCCTCTTCTTCGCACCCGGGTTACGCCCCGACGGGCGGTCCCGGGCTGGCCCCGGCGGCTCCGGTACCCGCTCCGCCGCTGGGTTCCGGGTACCCGCCGCTCACTCCGCCGCCTGGATCAGGGATCGCCCCCTACGTCGTGCCCCAGGCGGGCCCGACGCGGACGGCGGCCGCCGGCGCCGGGACGCTGACGCCTCCTCCCCCCGGATACGTCTCGCACACCCCTCCCCAGGGATACAGCTCGCCGACGTCCCCGCTGGGAAACGCGCCGCCGACTCCTCCCGTCGGGCTGTACGGGCCGCCCGCCCCGGGCGGCGGGAACCCGCCGCCACGGCGCCGCCGGGTGCGGCCGCTCATGCTGGCCCTGATCATCGGCGTGATGCTCGGCGCTATCGGCGCGGCCGTCTTCATCGTGACCTCGGCCACTAAGCACCCGCCCGCCCATCTCAACGACCGCCCGGCCGCGGTGACGTCCTCGGCCCAGGCACCTTCGTCGAGTGCGCCGAGCAGTGTGTCTGCTTCCCCGTCCGCCTCGCCCAGCGCCCCGTCGTCGACGGCTCCGGCCTACACGCCTTCGTCTGTCCGGCCGGCGGTCGTGACCCCGACCCCGACTCCGACTCCGACTCCGACGAGGTCTACGACCCCGACGCCGACTTCCACTCCGACGACGTCGGCTACCGCGACGGCGACGGCGACGGCTACCGCGACCCCGACGGCCACCGCGTCCGCGCCTGCTTCGACGACGTCAAGCACAGGCCCGTCGTCCGCCCCGCCCTCGTCGGCTCCCGCCTCCGCTTCGGCAGCAAGCTCAGCGCCGTCCGTCCCCGCGTCTTCCTAGCAGCCGGGCGGGCGGTCACGGTGAGCGCGGCGCACGCCGCGGTGAGCTGGACGGCAGGGCGGCCGGGGCCAGCAGGACCGCGGTCGCGGCCGCCACCGCGACCAGGCCGATGGCTCCGGACAAGGTGAGCAGCCCGGCCAGGGCGCCGATCAGGGGCGGCCCGGTAAACGACCCGAGGTAGCCGGCGGTGGTGACCGCGGCGATGGCGGCGCCCGGCGCAATGCCCGCGGCGACCTGAGGCGCGGCACCGAGGATGGCCGGGGCGAGCAGGGCCAGGCCCGCGCCGATGATGGTCCATCCCGCCAGCGCGGCCGCCGCGGCGGGCGCCAGCACCACCAGTATCGCCCCGCCGGCCGCGGTGATCCCGCTGACCTGCACGATCCGGGCCCGGGGGAAGCGGGCGATGGCGCGGTCACCGCCGAGCCGGACCAGGGCCACCGCGGCGGTGAAGGCAGTGTAGGTGGCCGCGGCCAGGGTCGCGGTCGCGTGCTGTTCGGTACGCATGCCGACGGCGGCCCAGTTGCTGGCGGCCCCGTCGATCAGGAAAGCGCAGAACGCGACGATGCCGGGCAGCATCAGCCGCCGGCCCGGCCGGGCGGCCAGCCGCACTCCGGCGCCGCCCGGGCCGGCGGGCAGGCACGCGGTGGCGGCCAGCCCGCACACCGCGCCCGCCGCGGCCACTGTCCCGAAATGAGCCGGCAACGGGAGACCGGCGGCGGCCGCGGCGGTAGCGAGCAGGGCGCCGGCCACCAGGCCGCCGCTTTGCGAGGCGTGCAGCCGCGACAGCAGCGGCCGGCCTGCGCGCTCCTCCAGCTCGACCCCGGCGGCGTTCATCGCCACGTCGATGACGCTGTTCGCCGCCGCCCAGACCACGAGCAGGGCCGCGAGCCAGCCGAACGACGGCGCCACCGCCAGCGGCCACAACAGGCCCGGATAGATCGCGAACCCCAGGCGCAGGCTCGGCCGGCTTCCCCGGCGGGTCACCAGGATCGCGCCGGCGGGCAGGCCCAGCAACGCACCGCCCTCGATG